>JBDKGS010000339.1:0-4571 GCA_039798065.1 Fibrobacterota bacterium
AGTCCGAAAACGCAACCGGATTCCGCTGGCGCCTCTTCCGAATCGGGGGGAGGCGCTTGTTGTTTGTACCAGGTTGGAATACTCCGGAAGCGAGCATCCATGCGGTCCCGCAGGAGTACGGAAACTTCGCGACGATCCCCGAGATTCCAAGGAAAGTGTGGCGTCCACAGAATCCATACTGTAAACTCGTAGTAGGAATTTCGTGGATGGAGCGGCCGATCCGAAAACGCGCAGGCTTCCATCGATGAAGTCCTGCCTTCAAAGCGCCGGGCATCGACTCGGTCGCAAACAAGTCACCACCGATCGCCTTCCCAATTTGGCGGCGGAACAGGTTGGCCAGGTCTCGTCGGCAACGACAATGTGCCGCATACCTCCGTTCCCGGAGAGTTCAAGATGCATCCATCCAGACGGCCTCGTGCCGCGATACGACAGAAAATGGCATCATTCGTTCTGACAGGAATCGTCATGCTGGCCTCGGCATCGTCGGCGGGGCTGGTCGTGCACGATTCGTTGAACCGGTATTCTCTGTACGGGCGCAAGATCGTGAAGATCGAGTACGCGGCGTCGACCTCGCAGGGAGGATGGATCGGTTCCGACAGCCTGGTGCAGATCGACGCCAACGACACGCTCAGGTCGACGGTGACTTCCGGAAAGGATTTCCAGATCAACAACGGTTCGGACTGGATCTGGGGGGATGTGAGGGTCGCGAGGGATCTTGGCGGCACGACGATGTACAACGACTCGATCAACGGATCGACCTTCGTTGGACGAAATCTGTCCATGGCCCATCTGAACATCTTCAAAGGCCCCGTGCACGCCGGTGGGCAGCTCTCGGTCGGCGCGTGGAACCACAACTACTTCAACGGTTCGGATTTTTTCAACAACTCGGCAACCACGACGTTCAATGCGCCCGCCACCGTACCCGGACTGACATGGGGAGCCAACCCCAAGGCCATCCCTTACTCGGCATGGATCTTTCCCGACACCACCTTCGCGACGGCGGCGATCAATATCGCGACGAGCTTCACCACTCCCAAGGACGGAAGCGGCAAGTACCGCTGGACCTGCGGCTCCAACGCGGCGGCCGGTGGCGCCGACCTCGTGGCGTTGAACCTCTGTTCGCCCAACGATACCGTGCTGCCTCCCGGCAACTACGGCGATGTGAACCTGTGGTACGGCTCCACGCTGTACTTGGGTGAAGGTGCCTACTCCTTCAACAACGTGACCCTTCCTCCCTCGTCGGGCACGGATTCCACCCGATTGCTCGCGCATCAGCCCAATGGCGTGAGGACCGTGATGCTGATCAAGGGAAAACTCGATGCCCAGGCATCGGGACGATTGAACGTGATCGCGCCCGAGAGCTACGTGAAGGGCTACGGGACCGATTCGGCGCACTTCGCCGGCGGCACTCTCATGGTTTACGCCGAAAAGCCCGTTTCCCTGGGAGTCGGACTGGAGTTGTGGGCGACCCTGGTGGTGCCGCGCAATAGCGTGACGCTCAACGATCAGGTCCACCTGTTCGGACAGATTCTGGCGGATTCGATCCTGGTCAAGAACAAGTTCAAGGGAACAGACGGCGCGTTCATCCCGTACTACCCCAAGCCACCCAGCGTCAAGGTCGCGAACTTCGGATGGACGGGAACGGAAGGCGCAAAGTCGCAGACAAAACCAGCCACGTTCACTCTCCAAATGGACCACGTCAACGGTCTTCCCGTCACGGTTTGGTACCACACCCTCACGCCGACCCGCGACACAGTTGTGGGCGGAAAGACCTTCAAACCGGCCTTCGCGGGCGACTACGATGTCTCGAAATCGGCCACGAAATCCGGATCCGTATCGCTTCCTCCCACGGCGACATCGGCGACATTTTCTGTCACGGTGAACGGGAACGACCTCAAGCAACCCAACCGCTACTTCCTCGTGGTCCTCGACTCCATCGTGAACGGAACCTTCGATTCATCGGTTTTGTGGAACGGGAAAGTGGTCGGGGGCGGATACATCTTGGACGACGACGCGACTCCGACCATCCGGGTTTCGGCCATATCGCAGACCGAAGGCACCGGCGCGGGGACCAAGGCGTTCAAGTTCTACGCGACTTTGGCCGATTCCGCCACGGGTGCGCCGTTGCCAGGAACGTCGTCGGGAGGCGCCAACTTCACCTGGTCCACGGTGGCGGGGACGGCGCTGGCCGGGACGGATTTTGTCGCCGTGTCCAACCAGCCCGTGAACTGGGCGGCTGGCAAGAGTTCCGATACCCTCGTCGTGCAGGTGTTCCAGGATTCTTCGTACGAGACCGCCGAAACGTTCCAGATCACAGTGAAACCCACCGCCGCAGGAAACATTCAGATCGTGTCGCCGATGGCGATCGCCACCGCGACAGCCACCGCGTTCAACGACGATTCGGCGCCCACCTTGTCCATCGCCAACATTTCCACGAGCGAAGGAGCCATTGGAACCTTCACGGCCAGGCTTTCGGTCCGCAGCGCCTTTCCCGCATGCTTCGACTGGAAGACCGCCGACAACACTGCCAAATTCGGTCTTGATTACACCGCCGATTCGGCGACGAATGTTTGCATCGCGGCGGGCTCCACCAGCACCACGTTCAACGTGGCCACGCTGCAGGACGCCGTCTACGAAGGGAACGAATCGTTCAGGGCGGTCGCGACCATCCGTTCCGGAATCACCGCTACG
Source organism: Fibrobacterota bacterium (assembly GCA_039798065.1). Lineage (GTDB taxonomy): Bacteria > Fibrobacterota > Fibrobacteria > UBA5070 > UBA5070 > UBA5070. Next base: position 2,692 of record JBDKGS010000339.1, read on the forward strand.
GGAAGCGTGCTGAGCGCCACGGGAACCATCGTCGACAACGATGCGCGTCCGCGGATCTGGATCAACGACGCGACCATCCAGCGCCCCGCTTCCGGAACCGCAACCCTGAAATTCGTCGTGAATTTGTTCGATTCCGCCACCGGCAAGATCGCGACTCCGAGCGGATTGGCGACCACGTTCTCGTGGGCGACGGTCGCGGGAAGCGCCTTGCCCGACTCCGACTACCTCGCCGCTTCGGGGACCGGAAGCATCGCCGCGGGCAAGACATCCGACACCATCCGCGTGCAGATCGTGGGCGACGCCCGCTACCACGCCCCGTTGTCGTTTTCCGTCACCCTTTCGTCGCTCGTGAACGTGGCGACTTCGGTGAGCCGCACCAGCGGAGTGGGAACCATCCTGAGTTCGGTGGGCCGGCCGGTCCTGGTCGCATCCTCGGCGAGCATCACCGAAGGAGACGCGGGGAAGAAGCCCTTCGGGATCGTGGTGGCCTTGCGCGACTCGGCCACGGGGAATCCGGTGGTGAGCCGCATCGACCTTCCCTTCACCTGGACATCGAACTCGGGTACCGCGCTGGTCGGGACGGATTTTGTTGCAGCCGGAGGTTCGGGCAAGGTTCCCGCGGGCTCCAGCCAGGCCACCGTGGTGACGGATTCCGTCATCGGAAACCTGGTCCACCAGAGCGATCGATCCTTCGGAATCTCGGTGGCGGCTTCGGGCGCCGACCTGCGTCCCGGAACCTCGACGGTGACGGGGACCATTCTGGACGACGATCCGCTCCCTCTGGTGCGCATCGAGGACGCATCCATCCGCCGCGACACGGTGGCGGGATCCAAGACGCCGCTTTGGTTCCGCGTGGGCCTCACCGATCCGAGATCCGGACTCGCCACCACTAGCGGACTTCCCGTCGTCGTTTCGTGGCGCACCATCGACAGCTCGGCGGTTGCGGGGCTGGATTACGTCGCCGCCTCGGGGCAACTAACGATTTCTGTCGGGTCCGCGATGGACTCCGTTCCCGTTTCCATCCTGGGCGACGCCCGGTTCGCGCTTCCCAACGCGTTCAAGATCGTGCTGGACAGCGTGAAAGGCGCCACCGTTTCCGACAGCATCGGGATTGGGGACATCACCGGCGGCGCCCGCAAACCACAGCTGGTCCTGGTTGGGGGATCGGTGGTTCGTCGGCCCGCGTCGGGAGACAGCATCGGGCTTCCCTTCGGGTACTTCCTGGTCGATCCGCTCACCGGGGGGCGCACCACAAGCCGCTCCGCCCAAACCATCCGCTGGTCGACCTTCGACAGCACAGCCAAGGCCTCGGCGCTCGATTACAAAGCGGTGCTGGATCGCGCCGCGACGTTGGGAGCATCCCGCGCATCGGACACCTTGAAGGTGACCGTGCTCGGGCTTGGCGTCTACGCTCCGCCGCGGCAAGTCGGCGCGAGAATCGAGGTGGTCGACACCAACTGGATTTCATCCGACCTGACGCGCGCCGTCGCGCTGGGCACCATCTACGATCCATTCACCGTGATTGCGAATTTTGTCACCACCGACACGACCCTGCGCGAGGACGCCGCCATCCTGAACGTGGTGGTGCGGCTCAACAAGGCATCGGTGCTTCCGGCCAACCTGCCGGTGGTGGTCGAATCCAACGGAACCACCGCCAAGGCGGGAGTCAATTTCCGTCTTCTCGACGACACGGCCGTCTTCGCGCCTTCCGATACGCTCGACACGCTGCGTGTCCAGATTCTTCACGACACCACGTATTCTGGCGACCTCAAGATAAGGTTGCGGCTGTTCCCCGACTTGGAAGACACGGTGGGGGTGGTCGAGCCGTCGACCGTGACGATCACCTTGCGCGACGCCGATCCCGCTCCGCGTCTTTCGTT
>JBDKGS010000340.1:0-4564 GCA_039798065.1 Fibrobacterota bacterium
TGGGGACCTGGAAGTTGATCAGGTGCTGGGCCGCGTACTTGATGAGTTCTCGTTCGCCCAGGACGGCGTCGCCCTTGGGGATCACGAACGCCTTCACCACTTCGCCGTAGAGCTTGTCGTCGGTGGCCACCACCACCGACTGCTCGATGTGGGGATGGTCGTTGAGCACGGCCTCCACTTCGAAGGGCGAGATCTTGATCCCGGCGATGTTGATGATGTCCTTGATGCGGCCTGTCATGAACAACTGACGATTCCTGTCGATGCGACCTTTGTCGCCGGTGCGGAACCATCCCCCCGCGAAGACGCGGGCGTTTTCTTCGGGCAGGTTCAGATAGCCTTTGGTGACGCTCGCGCCGCGCACCGAGATCTCGCCTTCCTGCTCGGCTTCCAGACGATTTCCGTCCTCGTCGAGGATGCCGATCTCCACCAGCGCGGGATCGGGGCATTCGCCCACGTGGCCGGTGCAGATCGAGTCCTGGTGCACCCGCCAGACCACGCCGCCGGTGGTTTCGATCAGGCCGTAGCCTTCGTGCAGGAGCGTGCCGGTCGCGGCCTTCCATTCGTCGCTGGTCTGGCTTTCCAGCTTGGCCGCGGCGCAGAAGGCCATCTTCAGGTCTTTGAGGCCCGCGTGGTTGGCGGGGGAGCGCAACAGCTGCTGGTAGTGCGACGGCACGCCGTAGATGTGGGTGATTCCGTGCTTTTCGATGGTTTCCATCACCTTGGCGGGATGGAACGAGCGCAGGATATGCAGTTCCGACCGGGTGCGGATGGTCCACGGGATCAGGAAGATGGATCCGAATCCGTGCGAGAAGGGCACGAATGCGATGTGTTTGGACGTTTCGTCCGACGGTTTCCAGTAGGCTTCTGCGATCTTGAAGAAGCTCTCGTGGTTGGCCTGGGTGAGCGGCACGCCCTTTGGGGTGCTGGTGGTGCCCGAAGTGAAATACAGGTAGCAGGTTTCGTGGGCGGGCCAGTCGAACATCGGGGCTTCGGAAGGCCGCAGGCCGCAGGCCAGGGCGCCAAATTCGGCGGGAGCAATGATTTCCGTCATGCTCGATGCATCGGACGGAATCTGACTGGCGGGGACGTTGGTGACCAGTAACCTGGCCTTGGTGGCTTCCAGGAAGTAGGGCAGCGACTTGGGTTGGGCCAGCGGGTCCAGAAGACAGGAAACGGCGCCCAGGTGCTGGGCGGCCATGTGGGCCACCACGAAGTCGATGCTGTTGTAGACGTGGATGGCCACCGAGTCGCCGGGTCCGATTCCTTTGGTTCGCAGCGCCTCGCACCAGCGCAGCACTGTGGCCTGCAGCTCTCCGAAGGTCAAGGATATGCCGGTATCCACCTCGTAGAACGCTGTTTTTGTCAGAATCTGGGTGGGGAGTTCGAAGAGGGATTGGCAATAATTCATGGCCTGCCTGCAATGGGGGGGGGCTACGGGTCCGCAAGGAGCGGGGAGGAGTTGGCAGGGTATTGGTAACGGGTTGACCGGATAAACCCGCTCAACGAAGTGTTGTCAAAAATAGTCAAGCTGGATCTTATAATCCAGATATCTGGTGTTGCCTGGCTGTTTCGGTCGTCCTCCGAATGGGAATGGGCTCCCCTGGGTCACTTTCCCCAGAGGGGGCAGAAAAGCCTCAAGTTCCCCAAGGAATGGGTCGATAACCTTCATGGGAGACCTTGTCCACCAGCCCGAGCCCGGGTGATGGCGGAACCTCGGCTCCTTGGCTCCGACCAGGAGGTGGGCCATGTCTATCGAACCCATGAATCCGATCCAACCAGCGGAGAGACCCCCGGAAAGCCCGGCTCCTGCCGCGTCCCCTGAAAAGCCAGCGAACGAGGCTTCGCGATTCGGTCCTGCGTATGTTCTGGAAGACAGCCTCAAGTCCGTGGTGAAACAGGACATGAAGGTGCCCTTTGTTTCCGCTTCGGTGGGCAAGACCTTGGCGGCGCTTCCACCCATCAATCCGATCGGGACCGCCTCGCTGACACGCTTGAGCTTGGTGAAGTTGATCCAGCCGACCGACGAAAAGGCGGCGAAGCCATAGGGCTCATGCGAATCGACGGGTTGTCGCGCTTCGATGCAAAATTTGTCGAAACGTGATCTCGATCACACGCCACGGGTACGCGGCATTGGGCAACCCAAGCTGTGAAGGTACCCTTCCGGCCATGTCGATTCAAAATTTGTTGAACTCCACCGGGCTTCGAGGGCTCCTCGATCGATCGCGTTCCGGGATTGTGCGTGCTTTGGGCATCTTGTCGTGCGTTGTGCTTGGTACAGCGACTGCAGCTGATGCAACCCTCCCGAAGCAGCCCATGCTCGCGGTGATGCCCCTGGTGGGCCAAGGTGTCGATTCGGTTTCGGCGATGATCGTGACAGATGCTCTGACCGACGAATTCATGCGTTCCAGCTCGGTGCGGGTGATGGAGCGATCGCAAATGGAAAAGATCCTCAAGGAGCAGGGCTTCCAGCAAAGCGGCTTATGCGATGTTAGCGAATGCGCGGTTCAGATTGGGCGGTTGTTGGCCATCGACAACATGGTGGTGGGATCGGTAGGGAAACTGGGGGATTCCTACATCCTCACGGCGCGGATGGTCGATGTTGGATCGGGGGAGCTTCTGGGTAGTTCGCGGATACAGCACGCGGGAGCGATTGAAAAAATCACATCGGAATTGGTGCCGAAGGTGGTTCTGGAGCTGGTCTCGGCAGTGGAAAAGCGCCGGATCCGAAGCACGCTGGCTTCCGGGCCACAAGAATCGACATCGACCTCGTCTGTTCGACAAAATGAAGAGGAGGAAACCAACGCCGACAGAGCCACTTCCTATTGGTTCACCGGTGCGAATGCCTTCATGGGGGTCGGGGTCGCGTATGGGTCCAACGAGGTTAAGGGAAGCACGGGGGCCATACCGGTACCGGTCCTGGGATTGGAATTCATTCGCGCCATGCCGACTCTGGAGCCCCGACTCGGAGTCGGCATTCGACACCGTTATGCGACTTGGGATACCTGGTATTATGGGGGTAACGAGTTGAATGAGCTGGCTTTGGGACTAAACGTTCTGGCTGCCTGGAAGATTCGATCGGGTTTAGCGTTGAGAGGGGGAGTGGATCTGGAGGTTCCGTTGATTGGCACCGCCAGCACACCCGATCATTATTCAGCGGAGGGTGTCCATCCATTGTCCGGCGGGGTGCTGGGAGTCTGGACCTTTCCGAGCGCTGTGATTGGAGCGGAAGTGTCGCTGACTCGATCGCTTTCCTTGACGGTGGACGGGGCGATTGGGCACCTCGTCAGCTACGGGTTGAGATTCAGCCAGCTCACGGCGAAGCTGGGTTATCGGCTCTGAACCAATCTTTTCCGGGCGCGCAGCGACCGGAAGGAGGGGGTGCGGAGGAGACCCCGCAGGACGGTGAAAACGGAAACGGCCGGAGCATCGCTTCGGCCGTGTTTCGTATGAGGCAAAATTTGTCGAGGAGGATCCGACCAGGGGGAGGGCTCTCCCCCTTTAGATGGACCTGTCCCGCATTCGGAGACGCGACGGAATCCGTCTTCAGGGCATCCAGGCCAGGCCGTGGCGGTATTTGAAGAGCAGCGTCTTTTCGACGAACCACTTGTTGAAGTCGCCGAAGATGTTGGGCATCATGATGGCGAACTTGCGCGGCGGGAAAAGGGTGTCGGACAGGATGATGACTTCCTTGGACCCCGCGTCCATCACGCACACGCCGGGGATCTTGCCGAAGGGTTTGCAGTGGTTGGCCGGCAGGCCGTGCATCACCGCGCCGATGTTCTTGGCGACGGTTTTTGCCATCTCGTCGGTGGGAAAGCCGGTTTTGGGAACGCCGAACGGCACCAGTCCCTTGAACGGATTGGGCACTTTGGCGGCCAATCCCGCCGCGAAAATGTTGGGGTATTTGACGTGCTGGTAGCCTTCGGAAGTGGGCACGAAGCCTTTCTCGTCGCCCAGGCCTTCTGAATTTCGAACCAGCGCCGCTCCGCGAAACGGGGGAACCAGCATGGACCACTTGGAGGGCAGGACCTCGCCGCTGGCCAATACGACAGAATCCGACTTGACGTCCACGATCGCCGCGTTGTCGCGGAATTTGATTCCCTGCATCTTCAGGAACATCTTGAGCATGGTCTCGCCGCCGGAAATGCCGCCGATGCCGAAGTGGCCCAAAAACGGTTCGGGAGTGACCCAGGTGATGTCGATTTTCTTGCGGATGCCGCGCTTGCGGGCCTGGTGGTCGAGGTTGAAGAGGTACTCGTAGCCCGCGCCCATGCAACTGGCTCCGGGCACGGCGCCCACCACCACGGGCCCCGGGTCGTCGAGGAATTTCTCCCAGTGCGCGTAGGTTTCCTGGGCATCCGGGGGTGTGAAGATGCTGTGGCTGTTGGCTTTGGGGCCAAGTCCGGGCACGGTGTCCCAGGCCAGCTCGGCGCCGGATGCGATCACGAGATGGTCGTAGCGCAGTTCCTTGCCGGAAGCGCAAGCGATCTTGTTTTCCTCGGGATGGACCTTGGTGACTTCGTCCAGAACGAAGTCCACGCCCTTCTTGCGGAACACTTCCGAG
>JBDKGS010000341.1:0-4563 GCA_039798065.1 Fibrobacterota bacterium
CCGCGTTCGCGGACGTCGGCGAGGATCGCGCGAACTTTGGTCTCGATTTCAGGTGTCGGAGCCGCCCCGCGGTTCACGATTTGCTTGAGCCGTGAAGCAGCCTTGGTTCCGGAAAGAGGCGGAAAGATCACGTGCGACCTCGCGGATGGATTCAGGAAAGACCGGGAATGGGCGCGCCATCGACCTTGACCAGCGAATGGAAGTCGGCGAGCAGGCCCTTGAACACGGGGCCCACGCCGCCCTGTCCGATGACGCGGCCATCGACCTTCACGACGGGGATCAGTTCGGCGCCAGTTCCTGTCAGGAACATTTCGTCGGCGGTGTAGATGTCGAAGCGCGACATGCGTTCCTCGCGCACCTCCAAGCCCTGCTTGCGGGCCAGGTCGATCACCGCGTTGCGGGTGATGCCTTCCAGCGCGCCCTCGGTAGCCGGCGGGGTGACCAATTTGCCGTTGCGGAAGATGAAAATGTTGTCACCGGTGCACTCGGCCACGTACCCCTGCAGGTTGAGCATGATGGCTTCCTGGACACCGGCGCGGATGGCTTCCATCTTGGCCATGATGTTGTTCAGGTAGTTGAGGCTCTTGATGCGCGGATTGAGCGCTTCGGGATGGTTGCGAGGCGTGGCCACGGTCACGATGTCCAGACCCGATTCGTAGAGGGCGGCGGGGTAGAGCTGGATGGTGGCCGCGATGCAGATCACGCTGGCCTTGGGGCACAGGTAGGGGTTGAGTCCCAGATCGCCCACGCCGCGGCTGACGACCAGACGGATGTAGCCGTTGGCGATGCCGTTGCGACGGCAGCTTTCCACGACAATATTCGACATCTCTTCCGGAGTGACAGGAATTGTCAGGCCGATGGCTTTTGCCGATTCGTACAGGCGCACGATGTGGGCTTCGAGCCGGAAGACCTTGCCGTGGTAGGCGCGAATGCCCTCGAAGACACCGTCGCCGTAGAGGAATCCATGGTCGAAGACGGAGACCTTCGCGTCCGCCTTGGGATAGAACGTGCCGTCGATGTAGACCAGTTGTTCGGACATGTCTGGGATCCTCGAGTATTGCGTGTGTAGGCGTTGAAATCTAAACCATTCCGGCGGTGGAAGGTTCAGGTGGCCGCTAGGGGTTTGGGCTTCAGTTGTCGAACCACCACGGTGCCCGACCAGAGGTCGTACAGAGCACGGCGGTCGGGGCGCAACATGATGAGCAGGCAGGAGGCCCAGAGCAAGGCCAATCCGGCATCCCCGACCCATGCCCACGAACTGGGGCTTTGGGTGACGAGTTCGAGAAAGGCCTCCAATTTGGTGTCTGGAGGGACTTCCGGTAGAATGGCACCCTGGTGAAGAATGGAAAAACCCGAGAGCCCAATGTACAGGATTTGTCGATTGACCGCATCCATCAAATTTGGGGTGTGTCCGTCGGTTCGCATGATCCGAAGGCCCATCACGCGTTTGCCGGGGGTGCCTTGGAATCGAACGATCAGAAAAAGGTTCAATGCCCACCAAAGCACGCTGATTCCGGCCAGTGGCGCCGAATTTTGCCACACCAGGGCGAGCTCCGTCGCAGGAACCGCCAACGAGGCGACGGGGAGGAAGAAGACCAGGTCCAGAAGGGTCGCCAGGATTCTTCGCCAAGGTTCGCCCGGTACCCAGGCCTGCATGGTGGTTGCGTCGTTCACGGGGAGCAATGTAGCCGCCTCGGGTGCCTTCGACACGACGGAAAATGCGGTCGATATTGCCAAGTCGGTGGTGGACGATGCGTCGGCACTCGCCAGCCGGGGCCAACAGGGAAGGGTGGGAGCGGAGCGAACGGGCTATCATTCCTGCATTGAATAGATGGAGGATGGAGCCATGGATCTCACGATTTCGACACCCGCCTTGCTGTTTCCGACCGTATCGCTTTTGATGCTCGCCTACACCAACCGGTTCCTGGCGTTGGCGGCGATCATCCGCAAGTTGCACGCCGACTGGAAAGTCTCGCCGGACCCCATCTACCTCGCGCAGATCAAGAACCTTCGCCACCGCCTGCGTCTGATCCGCGACATGCAGACGATGGGGATCCTGGCGTTGCTCCTTTGCGTGCTCTGCATGATCCTGTTGTTGACAGGTTGTGTCGCACCGGCCCGGTGGGTGTTCGGGGCCAGCCTGACGCTCATGACTGCGTCGTTGGCGTTGTCGCTGGTGGAAATCCAGCTATCGGGAGGGGCGTTGAGCCTGCACCTGCGCGATATCGAGAAGGGGCACGACAAGAACTGACACAGGTTTGGCTGGACGGGATCCGTCAAGCCTGGATGGATTCGAGCACCGAACGTCCCATGTCCAGGAACATGGCCTCCAGTCCGTCGACGGAAGGCCGTTTGCGCGCGTTCACGTACCAGGCCAACAGCTCGATGAAGGCGCCGCCCAGGAAGGCCGCGCCGGCGTCCAGGCGAGGGTTCTTGATCCCCTTCGCGGCCAGGCAGTCGCGTGCGAGCATGATCGCCAGTTGGCAGAATCTGTCTTTCACGACCGCCCCCGAATGCGAGCCTTGCAGTTTGCGGAACATCTCCTCGTTCACGAGCACGTGGTCGAAGAGTCCGCGGGCGAACCAGAGATCGGGGGCATCGGGGCGGTTGCCGTAGGCCGACTTGACGTAGACGCCCAGCTCGGACAGGCTTCCGGACAGGAGGCCTTCCTTGTCGACGTAGTGGTTGTAGAAGGTGGAGCGCCCGACGTTGGCTCGGTCGCAGATGTCCTGGACCCTGATCTGTTCCCACTCGCGTTCCTTCAGCAGGGCCATGAAGGCGGAGTGCAGCGCATCCCGGGTCCGTTGGACGCGTCGATCTTCGACGGATTCTGACTTAGGCACGGTCGTCACCTCGGGAGCGATGGAAGTCGCAGTTGGACAGAAGTGGACGATCCGTCCAGAAGCGAACGGAAACGGGATTCTGTCGTTTGGTCGATTCCAATGGCGCCATGATATTGAATGTACACGTGTCCAATAACGGACGGGAGTACAAAATGATCGAAATGCGGCAGCTTGTGAAAACCTACCGGGTCGGGGCCTCCGATTTCCATGCGTTGCAGGGAATCGACCTGACCATCGCCCGAGGCAGCTTCGTGGCGGTGGTGGGGAAGTCGGGGAGCGGAAAATCGACCCTGGCGAACCTGGTGACCGGCATCGATCGGGCATCCAGCGGATCCGTGCGCATCGAGGGATTGGATCTGGGGAGCCTGGACGAGTCGGGGTTGGCGCGGTGGCGTGGACAGAAAGTGGGAGTTGTGTTCCAATCGTTCCAGTTGCTGCCGACGCTGACCGTGCTGGAGAACGTGATGCTTCCCATGGATTTCGCCGGCATCGCCGGTGGCGTCGCGAAGTCGCGCGCGGTGGATTTGTTGGCGAAGGTCGGAATCGTGGACCAGGCCGGCAAGTTGCCGTTGGCCTTGTCCGGGGGGCAGCAGCAACGCGTCGCGATCGCGCGCGCGCTGGCCAACGACCCAATTCTGCTGGTGGCCGACGAACCCACGGGGAACCTCGATTCAAGGACCGCCGAGGACGTCCTGGACATCTTCACCGCCTTCGCCGACGAGGGGAAGACCATCGTGCTGGTCACCCACGAACGCGACCTGAGCGAACGCGTGGACAGGGTGGTCGGCCTGAAGGATGGACGGATTCTGACCGACATTCCGGGCGGTCGCGGATCGAAGCAGAAGGGAGGTCTCGATGCTTGAGGCGATTCTCCTCGCCGGAACCCTGGTGGCCGCGGCGGGGCCCGAGCTGGGACAAAAAATGTCAAGCCTCGCGCTGCGCGTCGATGGATTCCCGGATGCCCGGGGCAAAGCCACGTTGCGCATCTACGATTCGGTGCGATCCATGGAAACGGATCCGGCCAGGTTCGAATGGAAAACGGATGTCGTCGATGGCGTCGCGACATTCGTCGCCGAAGGGCTTCCACAGGGCAGGTGGGCCGTCATGGTCTTCCACGACCGCAACACCAACGGGAAGGTGGATCACGGTTGGAACCGTTTTCCCACCGAATCGATCGGCTATAGCAACGGCTTCGAGCCGAGTTTCCGGGCCGGAATGCCCAGCTACCACAAGGTGGCGATCCGTGTCGACGCCTCGACCGACAGCCTTCGCCTGACGGTCCGACCTATCGATCTGTCGAGTTTCCTGGGAAGGAGGTCCAAGTGATCATGGAGCATGTATCGCCTCGTTGGGCAAAGCTCGTTCGGGATGTCCGTGTTGAAAAAGAGCGTGCGATCCTCATGTTCGCCGCCTTGACCGTGAGCCTATTCGCGGTCTCGACTATCTTCGGGGCCTGGCAGATCCTCCGCCACGAGATCCGCGCCAACTACCTCTCGACACGTCCCGCCATGGCCACATTGGAGATCGGCGAAGGGATCGATGGAGCGCTGTTGGAGTGGGTCAAAAAACGTCCGGAGGTGGCGCAAGCGGAAGCCCACGATGTGATCCAGGCCAGGGTCCAGGTGGGGGAGGATTGGCTGCCGCTTCTGGTGTTCGCCAGCGACACCCTGGGCGATCTCGAACTGAACCGGTTCTTTCCCGAGCGAGGGACTTGGCCGGT
>JBDKGS010000342.1:0-4562 GCA_039798065.1 Fibrobacterota bacterium
CATGTAGGCGGGCGACCCGATCATCTCGCCCTCGTTGGTGAGCCCTGCGCCGTTGGCCAGCGACAGGTCCTTCGAAAGACCGAAGTCGATCACCACCGGCGCGTCGTTGCGCATGAGCACGTTGGATGGCTTGAGGTCGCGGTGCATCACCCCGTGTTCGTGGGTGTACCCGATGGCCTCGGCGATCTCGGCGGCGATGCGCACCGACTGCTCCAATGCGGGCGTTTCGTCGCGCTGATACTCAGACAGATTCTGTCCGTGGATCATCTCCATCGAGATGTACCACGCGCCGCGATCCTGCCCGATGTCGTGGACCTGGACGATGTTGGAATGCGACAGACGCGCCACCGTGCGCGCCTCGTGAAGGAATCGGGACACGAACCGGTCGTCGCGGGTGACCGCGCCGGGCAGCACCTTCAGGGCGACGATGCGTTCCAATTCCACGTCCCTGGCCCGATAGACGGTCGCCATTCCCCCGTGACCGATCTCGCCCAGGATCTCGTAGCGCCCCAGGCGCTGTCCTGGAGAAAGCTCCAACAGGCGGTTCGGCGCCGGTTTGGGTCGGCTGTCGTCCTGTTCGTTGTCGGTCATTTTCTGACCTCGAGCCGTTTCACCACCGCCCCCAGATCGGACGGCAACGGCGATTCGAAGAAGACGTTGCGACCGTAGAGCTTGAGTCCCAGGCGGGCCGCATGAAGAAACGGTCGTTTGAGACCGGCGAACTTGACGGTCCCGTAGCGATCGTCGCCGGCAACGGGATGCCCGATGGAAGCCATGTGGGCACGTATCTGATGGAGCCGACCTGACAAAATCTGTACATCGACGAGAGCGTATTCCCCGAAGCGGGTCCGCAGCTTCCAGCGGGTTTCGGAATCGAGGCCTTCCTCTCCGGCCTTGGCGACCACCGATTTCGCGCCGCGATCGCGGGAATCCACCCGAGTCAGACGCTCCTTGATCACGCCCGAATTCTTGGCCGGAACACCTTCCACCAAGGCGATGTATTCCTTTGGGGTGTCCTTGGACTGAATCTGTCGTTGGATGTCCAGCAAAGCCTTGCGGGTCTTGGCTACCACCAGCACACCCGATGTCCCGCGATCGAGTCGGTGCGCCAAAGCAGGCTGGAAGACGCTGTTGGAAACGCCCAGCTCCTGCCACACGCGTTCGATCACCGTGGTGCCCGGAGGTGTGCCCGTTCCGGGGTGCACCGCCATGCCGGCCGGCTTGTCCAGAACCAAAAGATCGTCGTCTTCGAAGAGCACCTCGATGCGCCCACGGAAACCGCCGCCAGCAGCTCGGTCGGGCGGCGCTTGGCGTAGATCTTCGGAGGGTACGTCGACCAGGATCTTGTCGTCCGGTTCCAGGCGCGCCTCTCCTTTGGCTTTCCGACCGTTCAGCCGAACCGCGCCCTTGCGCAGCAAGCTGAAGATTCGAGAAAGCGGAACCTCGGGCAGAACGCGCCGCAGATACCGGTCCAGTCTCTGACCTGCGTCTCCCTCAGGGACGGAAAACTCCGTCCTCGCTGTTCCTGGCTCGGCCACATTGTCATTCTACCCGCGGACATGCCATGCCTGCAAGCCAATTTCTGGTATTCCTCGAATGGACGAATCCCGTGAAACACTCTGCGCTCGGTTCCTTTCAGGAAACTCCAATTCCCTCTGGCATTTTCTCCTCACATGGTCTAGCATGGAAGAATGCCGCGGATCCTCGTCGTCGACGACGAACCTGCCATCCTTTCCACCCTACGGGACATCCTTGTTCCTTTTGGACACGAAGTGTCCATCGCCGAGGACGGTCTCCAGGGATTGGCACTTGCTCAGGCCGAACATTTCGACCTGGTGATCTCCGATATTTCCATGCCGCGCATGAACGGAATCGAGTTTCTATCGGCCTTGCCGGCTATTTCGCCGGGTACGCACCGCATCCTTTTGACGGCGCACACCCTCGAGGAATACATCGACCAACTCGTGAAGCACGAGCTGTCGTGCGTGCTCACAAAATCTGTCCCTTTCCCTGTCGCCGAAGTCATCGGAACCGTGGAGGCGCTTTTGCAGCGCCGCATCTTCGGACTGGAACGCCACGTCCCCCATGTGCGTTCGCAGGAAACTTTCCTTGTCCGCACCCATGCGGAAATGCTTGCCGCTTGCGACCGCTTGTCGCACTTCGCTCCCGAAAAACGTCGCAACCACATGAACACCGTGCTCAACGAAATCCTGACCAACGCCGTTTATTACGGCACGTTGGATCTTCCCGGCGACCGCAAGGAGACCTGGAGCCACGATTTCGTCATCCCCGAAGACAAGGCAGTTCAGATCGATCTGGCCGTTGGGGACGACCGCCGAGCGATTTCGATTTCCGACCGCGGCGGCAAACTGGAACGCAGCACGGTGCTCCATTGGCTGCACAGGCAGATGGCCCACGATGAAACCGGTCTGCCTCTGGGGATCTTCGACAATCACGGCCGCGGCTTCTTCATCTCACGCAGCTTCAGCGATCGCCTGTTGATCTCCATCGAACGCAACAAGCGCTGCGAGGTCACCCTGGTCCTCTACGACACGGCTCCGCCCGCCGGCGAAAAGCCGCTGGTGATCCTGGAGATCTGACAAAAAACGGAAAGGCCCCGGAACAAGTTCCAGGGCCACCAAATCAAAATGTCGGAATCTGTCTTAGGGTAGAAGCGATTGGACCAAGGCCTGAACCGATTTTCCGTCGGCGCGCCCTTTGACCAATGGCATGAGCGCCCCCAAGACTTTGCCCATTTCCTTCTTGGAAGCGGCACCGGTCTCGGCGATCACCTTCTTGACAAGATCTGCCAGCTCTTCCGGAGTCAACTGGGCCGGCTGGTAGGCGCGGATCCAATCGACCTGGGCGCGTTCGCGCTCGGCCAACTCCGGACGACCACCTGCCTCCATCTGGGCAGCGGAATCTTCGCGCTGCTTGATGGCCTTGGTGACGGCCGCGACACAATCCTCGTCGGATGGGTCGCGACGCCCGGCGTCGATGGCGATCTTTTTGATGTCGGACGTGAGAGTGCGCAAAGCCAGGAGCTTTTCCTGGTCCCGCGCCTTCATCGCCTCCTTGACGTCCTCCTGCAATTTCAGGAAGACGGACATCTCAATAGCCCCGGTTGCGGGCCGAATTTTCTTTCACGGCCTTGCGACGAGCAGCGTTTTCCTGGCGCTTGCGGCTCTCGGAAGGCTTTTCGTAGTACTGGTTTTTCTTGACGTCCGAGATGATGCCGGTCTTCTCGCAGGTCTTGGTAAAGCGGCGAAGAGCCTTTTCGAAAGACTCGTTGGCACGGACGATGACGCCGGTCATGGAATACTCCTGATACAGTGAGGGAGGGAAAATTGCTTATTCACCCTCGAAAAGGGAAGGGTCGGCGCGCAAACGAACCGAAAGAAGCCTCGAAAAGCCCGAAATATCACGTTTCGACCCGGTCTCGCAGGAAAGGAAAGCGCGCGCGCTGGCGCTTGACCACTTCCAGGGAGATGGTGTTCACGAAGATTCCCTCTTCCGATCGGGCGTCGCAAAGCACCGCACCGTTGGGGTCGACCAGGAGGGATGCACCCACGTACTGGAGTTGCGGTTCCACGCCGATGCGGTTCACGCCTGCCACGTAGAACTGGTTCTCGACCGCCCGTGCCGCCAGCAACAAGCGCCAATGCGCCTCGCGGGATGCCGGCCAGCACGCAGGGACCAGGGCGAGGTCAATTTCCGTCGCGCTCTCCCAGTAGTGGTAGGAAAAGCGCAGGTCGTAGCAGATCGATGGGCGAATCCGCCAGTCTTCGAAATGCCAAACCGGGGTTTCGACTCCAGGTCGGTACGACGAGGGCTCACCACCCAGCCCGAACAGGTGGCGCTTGTCGTAGATGCCAAGCCGCGCGCCGGATCGATCGATCAGCACGGACCGGTTGCAGCCCTGCTCCACGCAACCGTAGACAATTCCTGTCTGATGTTCGCGCGCGAGCTCGGCGAACCACTCGTGGTGGACCGCATCCAGATGCGCACGGGACGAGTCCATGCAGAATCCTGTGAGGGACATCTCCGGCAGCACCAATAGATCGGCCTCGGGGCCCGCCGCAAAAAGGGCTTCGACCTTCCGCTGGTTGGTGGAAATCTCGCACCAGACCGGATCGTACTGCAACATTCCCAATCGAAGTTGGTCCATAGGCACTCCATATATCAATCCGGCCAAGTCGCCGACAACCGCAAACCTCGGCCGGGAAGGCAACATCATCGCATTCCTTGACAGGGCGAAAAGCTGTCGTATCTTTTCACCCCTCATCGGGCTGTTAGCTCAGCTGGTTAGAGTACTACCTTGACATGGTAGGGGTCACTGGTTCGATTCCAGTACAGCCCACTCGATGCGAAAACGCCTTCGGAAAACCGGAGGCGTTTTTCGTTTGTGGAAGAAATCCACGCATGGACGGAGGTTGTCGATGGTGTCTCGAAGCTTTACCGCCATCCTGTGGAAACACGAAGGCCCCTCCAGCTGGTTCTTCGCGAGCCTGCCGGTGGCGATGAGCGCCGAGATCCGGTCGGAATTCGGTGTACTCAGTCCG
>JBDKGS010000343.1:0-4537 GCA_039798065.1 Fibrobacterota bacterium
TACGGTCGTGGTGGCGGGTGCCGCCGTGGCCATCGTGTACTTGATCCAGAATCCGCCTGAATCGAACAAGAAGAAGACCGTGGAGTCGACCGCGCTATGAACACAATATTTTCACGGATCGAATCGTCGCGGTATCTGACTTCCGCGCTGCTCCTGGCATGGGCCGTGGTTTCCATGTCGTGCGGCACCAAACCTGGCGCATCCGTTGCTCCCGAACCGCTCACCACGAATTTCAACGTGAATCTCTCGAGCCTGATCAAGACATACGGTGGAAACCCCGATTCGATCGTGGCCGAGATCAAGGTGGATGGTGGCGCCGTGAAGACGATCGTGGTCGACCCCGCCCAGATCTCGCAAAGCGGCCTGATCCAGATTCCGGTGGAGGCCCTCGAAGGCGCGAAGATCGAGGTCGCCTACAAGGCGTGGAAGGATGCGGAAATCGTCGGAACCGGAACGGTGAAATGGGTGTCGGGGGAGCCGCTGACGGTGCCGCGCCCGGACCTCGCCCCCAAACTGGCGTTCGAGGGGTTGGTGTCCAAGGAATTGGTCTTGCGTCGCGGTGCCAAAATTTGGCTTCATACCCGTTCGACCGACCCCGAAAGCGACTTGTCGACAATTTTTGTCGACTGGGACCAGGACGGCAGATTCGACGACAGCCTGACTCCACCCAAGGGCGCCGATTCCCTTCAAGCTTCCTGGAGCAAGGCCGGATCCTACCGGGTCACCGCATGGTTGCGTGATCGCACAGGCTTGACGGCGCACGACACATTGCGCGTGCGCGTGATCGCCGCGGCACAGGTCTCGCTTTCGCCCGACACCCTCGTCAGCATCGGCGATTCCATCGATCTGCGGGTGAAGTTGGATCTGGACGACTCGGCCCAACGCGAAGGCCTTCGGCTTGTCTGGACCGGCATCGGTGCGGCTTCGCAGACGACCGGTATCGTCGATTTCCTTCGAGTGCCGTTTCCCGATTCGGGCGTTTTCAATCCGCGCGTCGAAGCGATCGACGAAATCGGGACCGCATCGACGGATTCTGTCCGCGTGACCGTGGTGCAGGACGCGCCTCGATTCGATCTTTCCAAGATCCCCGACCAGGTCGAACTCGGAACCGTCACCCTGTTGCCCGTCGAGATCTCCCAGCGGTTCGGATCCATCGAAAGTTGGTCCATCGATTTCGATGGCGACACCGCAAGCGGCTGGGATTCCAGCATGATCGGCACTCCAGCGGCGATCAGCCACTTGTTCGCCCGATCCGGACGTTTCAACATCCTCGCCGCAGCCATCGACGACGACGGCAATCGAGTGGTCGCAAACAAGGTCGTCTTTGTCGGTTCGTCGCCCAACAGCCAGGTCTTGCGCCGCACATCCCCCCCCGATACGACCGTTTCCATCCACGATTCCGCCGAGATCCGCTTCGTGCGCAATTTCCCTCCCGGCACGGAATCGAATGCGCGTTTGGAGTGGCATGTGGACGACGAACCCGTCCAAAGCCAAGTGATCGCCCTGAACAAGCGATTCGCCTGGAACCAAGACGCTGTCCATTCCGTGGCTTGGCGCGTGGTGTTGCCGTCCGGCAGTACCGCCTGGGACACGGTCCGCGTCCAGGTCGTACAGGGTGTTCCGGTTCTCCAACAGATCAAGACCCTGGGCACGGGCGTATCGCAACCGATCTACTTCTCGGCGAAAATCGATGCCGTTTTCGGGAGCATCGTGAAGGCCCGCTGGGATTTCGGCAACGATGGCACTTGGGACGATTCGGTATCGGATCCCGCCACGCAGGTGAAGCGCATCTTCGCCACCTCGACGACCACCGACATCCATTTCGAGGCCACCGACGACGACGGCAACTCGATCGATACGCTGTTCTCGTTCTCGCCGACCAACGCGGCGCCTGCGTTCGGCTTGGCGTCTTTCGCCGAGAGTTTCGTCGGCGTGGGCCTTCCCGTCGCTGTGCGCGCCACCTTCACCGATCCCGACGGCGCCGCCGACCTGGCGACACTTTCCGTCGACTGGGACGGAAACGGAAGCTGGGACACCGTGCGCAACGCGACCGGGCTCGGATCCGACGAAATCCGTCACAGCTGGTCCACATCGGGCTCCAAAACGGCCTACCTGCTGCTCACCGACCACAGCGGCGCCACGGCTCTCGACAGCGCGTCCATCGAGGTGCGCGCGCACGCGCCGCGGATCGTTTCCTTGCTCGAATCCGCCGGCCGCGACACGGCCCGGATGGGCGACACGCTTTGGTTCGTGGCGACCATCGCCGACTCCAGCACCCCCCCGGACCTCGATTCGATCCGGTGGCAACGCGACGACACGACGGATTCTGTCGTATCGCTGCGAGGCCTGTCCGCAGGCACCACTCGCATCCCGGTGGTCTCGAGCGTGGTGGGCACCCATTCCGTGACCGCTGTGGTTCACGACCTGGTTGGAAACCGTGATACGGCGACCGCCACCTGGACGGTCAGGGAAGCGCCCCCGCATGTCTTCGCACGGCTGCGCGACAGCATCCTGATCGCCCGCGACACCGTCACGATCACATTGGACTCCCTGCGGCCGGGAAGGTTGGGAGGAAGCGTGTCGCGTGTCGAATGGTCGTTCAAGGGGAGCGAGACCTGGACAACCGTTCCTTCCCCCACCGCCGGAAAACCGGTGCTCCTGACACTGCCCGCCGACGGCGATCCGAACTGGCAAATCGTGGTCCGCGCCACACAGGACAACGGCGAGACGGATTTTGACACCCTTCGCGCGGAACTTCTCTCCAGCTTCGTCGACAAGCGCGACGGCGCCGTCTATCCGTACATCACGGTGGGAACCACCACCTGGATGGCGAAGAACCTGTCCTGGCAGCCTTCCATCGACGACTCCGTCACCTCGACCTGCGTCGGCGGCGGCACCTGCGACGCCCGCGGGCGCCTGTATTCGGCGCCGGTGCCGCTCCACAACCAGCCGGCATCCACGGATGCCGGTCGGTCAATTTCTGTCTGCCCCGACGGATGGCGATTGCCGTCGGACCTGGAGTTCAACGAACTCATCGAAACGGGTCGAGCCATGCTGCCGACCCTCAGCTACGCCCAGATCCTCCGTGCGCGCACCGGCTGGACGAACCCATTGCCAACCCAGCCCGATCCACTCCGGTTCGCGGCTCTTCCCACGCTTGCCTACGCGGCCGAACCGTTCACCGCCTGGTGGACCTATTCGCAACAGTCCATCCCCGACCCCAATTCGCCGTATCCCAACAACATGAACCAATCCATCCGCGATCTGGGCACCGACGATCTCACGCCCCGCAACAAGTACTGGTCGCCCGCAGGCGCCTCGGTTCGCTGCGTGCGCCTCAAGGAGATCATCATCGACTCCAGCTGGAAGCCCGCGGCGGAAAGCCATCCATCCACCTGGATGCCGGTCCTACAACTTCGCGGGTTGGCGCCTGAGGCTTCGGTGCCTGTGACGATCCGCGCCACAATCCAAGGTCAAACGGTCCAGACCACCATGACGCCCACCGGACACGAGATTCCTTGGACGATGCTGCCCCAACTGCCCTTCGTGGGGATCGGGACATTTCCTGTCACGTTGGAAGTGGTGCAGGGCGCCGTGGGCTACACCGAATCGATCGACTTGGTGGTGACCGCGGTGGAGTAGCGGCCCGGATGGATCCGGGCGGCATCGGAAGGCTCCGGATCGATCAGCGCCAGACTTCCAGGTGTTCCGCGACGAACCGTTCCAATCCGATGGGTTTGCGCCCCAGGACCCGCTCGACCGTATCTGTGACAAATTCCGTCGCACCTGCGCGCACCCATCCGTAAAGCGCCGACAACAGCTCCAGGTAGGAGGCCGGCAGGTAGGGGCCGAATGCTGCGCGGAACTGCTCGTCGGTCAGATCCTGGAAACGCACCTCGCGCCCCAGCTGCCGCGAGACCTCGGCCGCGAACTGCGAACGCGTCGCCTTGTCGGGCCCCGTCAACGTCAGAATCTGTCCAACCCAGGAGTCCGTCGCCAGGGCTTCGACGGCCACCGCGGCGATGTCGCGCGCATCCACGAAGGCGGTCCAGCGATCGCCCACCGGTTCGGCCAGGGTTCCCGCCTTGATCCCACCGGCCATGGCCGTGGAGAAGTTCTGGAAGAACCAGGTGGGATGCACGAAGGTCCACTCCACGCCCTTCGATTCGATGTGGCGCTCCACCTGCCGCAAAGGAACGTCCGTGTCTTCGATTCCCGCGGCGCCCAGCTTCACGATGCGCTTCACCCCTTTGCTCACCGCCAAATCCACGAACGCCTTTTCCGGATCTGCCGGTTGATCGCCGATGGATGCCAGGTAGATGCGATCGATGCCTTCCAAAGCGGCGTCCCAAGTCTCGGGGCGCAGGTAATCGAAGACAACCGCTTCTTCCCCGGCAGGCGCCTTCGAGACATCGCGCAAGGCCAAGCGGCGAGCAACATTCCTGGCGCCGAGTGCGCGAACGACTTCGGAGCCAACCTTGCCGGTGGGTGTGGTGACGAGGACCTTCATGGGGCTTCTCCTTTTACTGAATCAAAA
>JBDKGS010000344.1:0-4529 GCA_039798065.1 Fibrobacterota bacterium
CGTATCCATGGGCGCGGAAAGCACCGGGATGTTCAGCTTGAACCCGGGAAACAGTTCCGTTTCCGTGGACGTGAAGGCGGGCAGGACTTCACTGTAGTTGGGGACGAGCAGAACGTCGTCGAAGGTGAGGGCTTCAGGGATGTTCAAGGAATCCTCCTGATTGGGACGTTCCACGGGTTCCGGATAGGTGGCGACGGAGCCTGGTCGTGATGGCCAGTTCGTTCGAGGTCGCAATGATCACCGGGGTCCTGCTCGGAAACAATCGTCCGATAGGCAATGCTTCGCCGGAATCATAAGGAAGAGCAATCTAGATAACATGCTTCGAAGTATGGTAGACTGCTTGCCATGATCTATTCGACCAAATCGCTCCGATCGGGTCTGACGGTCCAGGATCCGGTCCGGGATGCCAAGGGCATGGTGTTGCTTCCCGCTGGCGTGGTGCTCAACGATTCGCACATCGCTCAACTGTTGCAACGTGGAATCCCGGCCATTTCCATCGCTTCGCAAGAAAACGAGGAAGAAATGCTGGCGCGGGTTGCGAAGGAGCGCGAACATCTCGTAGCCATGTTCGGTGAGACAGGTGCCACGCCGGAACTCGAACAATTGCGACGCCTATTGACGGAGAGAATCGATGCCGGTTGAAGGATTGACCGCAGACGCCATCACCCAGCACGTGAAGAGCATCCCCACGCTCCCCACGGTGTTGACGGAGTTGTCGCGACGCATGGAGGATCCCAAGACGTCTTCGGACGATCTTGCGCAGGTGATTTTGCAGGACCAGGCCATTTCCAGCAAGGTTCTCAAGCTGGTGAATTCGCCGTTCTACGGCTACTCGGGGCGCATCAACACCATCAACCAAGGGATCGTGATCCTGGGTTTCAACGCCGTCAAGAACCTGGTGCTTTCCACAAGCGTCATGGAGGCGTTCAAGGGCACCGAGTCCAGCGAGGTCTTTCGCATGGACCACCTGTGGGTCCATTCCGCGTCGGTTGCCGGGGTCGCCAAGCTTTTGGCCGAACGCGCCGGCGGGGCCGATCCCGAAGAGGCTTTCGTGGCCGGGCTCCTGCACGATATCGGCAAGATCCTGCTTTGGATTTCGGAGCCGAAATTGCTCACCGGGTGCATCACGGCCTCGCTCAACCACAAGCTGCCATTGGGCGATGTGGAACGAAAGGTGATCGGCTTCGGCGACAACGAACTCGCCGCGGTGCTGGCCGAAAAGTGGAAATTCCCGACCTCGCTGAAGGATGCGTTGCGCTGGAGGCCGCAACCGGAATACGCGGGTCCCAACGCGCCGCTGGCATCGTGCATCCATTGCGCCAACATCCTTTGCATGGCCATGGGGGCCAGCCCCATCCAGCCTCCGATCCTTCCGATCCCAGACACCAAGGCCTGGGAGCTGTTGGGGCTGCACCACGATGACAGATTGCGTCCGTTGCTCGCCGAACTCCCGTTGCGGATCGAAAGCGCGAAGGTCTTCGTCAGCTCGATCTGAGGCGATTCAGGGTTTTGACGATTTCCGTCTTCCCAGCTGGAAGCCGTTCCATAGATTGTGCCAGAGCACGTAGAAGGCCGGACCCATCGCCGCCACGGGCCCGCAGGCGGACAATCCCAGCCACAGCGTGAGCATGGTGTTCTTCTGGCCCAGCGACTGTCCGGCTTCCAGGCCGTGCTTCACGCCTCCCAATTTCCGTCCAACCAGGAATTGTCCGGTGCACAGCGCGAACGTCCCGATCGCGATCGCCAGAATCTGTCCCCAGGGGACGCCCGGGGCGTTTCGCAGGAAATCGCTGGTCTTGGCGCCCGCGAGGACCAAGGCGCAAAGCCACATGGAGAACGAGACGTGCCTGAGCTTTCGGTTCCAGGTTCCCGCGGCCGGGAAGACCCGCCTGACCACGAACGAGGCGGCCAAAGGCCCACCCACCATGGCGGCGGTGGAAAGCGCGAACGGAAGCAGTGACGGAATCTGACCGGTGGTGGACAGGCCCGCCAACAACGGCGGAAGGAAGAGGATTCCGATCAGGTTGGATGCCAGGAAGGAAAACGACACGAAGCCCACGTCGCCGCCCAGGAAGCCGGTGATCACCGGTGCCGCCGTGGCGGTGGGGGTTGCGGCCACCAGGAGGCCCGCCAGGGCCGCTTCGCGGCCGAAGGGAAGTAGTCCGAACCAGCCGGCGGCCATGAACATCGGCCAGGCCAGAAGCAATCGCAGATGGGCCTTGCGAGGCACCAGGTGCGACAAGGGCATCGAGAGGAAACCCAGGAACAGCATGGCGCAGAGGATCCAGCGGATCGCGCCGCTGTAGACGGAAATTGTCGGGAGCAGGATGCCCGCGATCAAGGCTCCCAGGATCGCGAACGTCCGTCCCAAATCAGGTCAATCCCTTGAGTTCCCGGATCTTGGCGGTGGGGTCGGCGGTGGTGCCGACGCCTTCGCCGATCAGGATGGCGTCGACGCCTTCCTCTTCCAGGCGTTCGGTTTCGTGACGCTGGGAAATCCCGCTTTCGGAGATGATCACCGTCCCCTTGGGGATGTCGGGGAGCAGCTCGAAGGTGGTTTCCAACGACACCTCGAACGTGTCCAGGTTGCGGTTGTTGATTCCCAGTACGGACGGGTTCGCCTTGAGCGCGGGCTCGAGTTCCGTCCAGGAGTGGATTTCGATGAGCGTGTCCAGACCCATGTCGGAAGCGGCGGCGGTGAGGTCGATCAGCTCCTTGTCGGACAAGAGAGAGGCGATGAGCAGGATGGCCGAAGCGCCCAGGCAGCGCGCTTCCAGGATCTGGTAGCGTTCCACGGTGAAGTCCTTGCGCAGCACCGGCAGCGGGATGGAGCCGGTCACGTAGCGCAGATGCGCGTCGTCGCCCAGGAAGAATTCGGTTTCGGTGAGCACCGAGATGGCGCTGGCACCACCTGCCAAATACTGTCGGGCCAGCTTGAGTGGATCGTAGTCGGGGATCATGAGTCCCTTGGAGGGCGAGGCCTTCTTGCACTCGGCCAGCACGTTGATGGGCTTGCCCGGTTCGCGCCGCAGGTTCTCGCGGAAGGCGAACCCCGATAGCTCCGACAAGAGCGCCATCTTCTCGAGTTCGTCTTCCGACAATTTCTGTTTGCGGGCGGCCAGTTGGGCGCGCTTGGCGGTGGCGATGCGCTGCAGGATGCCGCTCACGGGCGAAACTCCTTGGAAAGGGCGATCAGGGCGTCGAGCGCACCGAGCGCCGCGCCGGAATCGATGGATTTTTGCGCGAGCGCGATGCCGGCTTGCAGGCTGTCGGCCTTGCCGCAAACCAGCAGGGCGGCCGCGGCGTTGAACACCACGATGTCGCGCTTGGGCCCGAGGGCGCCCGACAGGATGTCGCGCAGGATCACGGCGTTTTCGGCGGGCTCGCCGCCCTTGATGTCAGAATCCGTCGCAATGGCCAGACCGACGTCGGTGGGGGAGATTTCGAACTCCTTGACTTCGGTGCCGGTCCATTCGGCCACCCAGGTCTTGTCCGTGGTGGTGATCTCGTCCAGGCCGTCGGATCCGTTGACCACCCAGGCGCGTTCGGTGCCCAGCTTGCCCAGGGCTTCGGCCAGCGGACGGCACCAGCGCTTGGCGAACACGCCGATCAGGATCCGCTTGGTCCCGGCAGGATTTGTCATGGGCCCGAGCAGATTGAACACCGTGCGCACGGCCATTTCGCGGCGGGCCGGTCCCACGTGCTTCATGGCGGGATGGAACGACTGGGCGAACAGGAAGCCCACGCCGGTCTTTTCCACGCAGGCGGCGACCTGTTCGGGGCTGAGCTCCAAGGAAAGCCCCAGGTGAGCCAGCACGTCGGCGGCACCCGAACGGCTGGAGATGCTGCGGTTGCCGTGTTTGGCCACCGCGCCACCGGCTCCGGCCACCACGAACGCGGTGGTGGTGGAAATGTTGAAGGTGCCGGAGTGGTCGCCGCCGGTCCCCACGACATCCACGACAGGAATTGTCACAGGGCAGCGGATGGCGTTTTCGCGCATGGCGCGCACGAACCCGGCGATCTCGTCGACCGTCTCGCCCTTCATTCGCAAGGCCACCAGGAATCCACCGATCTGGGCCTGGGTGGCTTCGCCGCGCATGAGCACGCCCGCGATGTCGGCGGCTTCGTCCTGGGTCAGGTCGTGGTTTTCGATGACGCGGTTGAGGGCTTCCTGAAGAGTCATTTTCACGATCCCTGGATGGCGAGGAAGTTGGACAAAATCTGTTTGCCGTGGGTGGTGCGGATGCTTTCGGGATGGAACTGCACGCCGAACAACGGTCGCTCCTTGTGTTCCAGGGCCATGATCAGGCCGTCCGATGTCCATGCGGTGGCGGTCAGGCAAGCCGGTAGGCTGTCTTTGCGCACGATCAGGCTGTGGTAACGCGTGGCCTCGAAAGGATCGGGCAGACCCGCGAACAGACGCGATCCGTCGTGGCGGACTTCCGACACTTTGCCGTGCATGGGTGCGGGAGCGCGTTCCACGATCCCGCCCATGGCTTGTCCCAAGGACTGATGCCCCAAGCAAACGC
>JBDKGS010000345.1:0-4471 GCA_039798065.1 Fibrobacterota bacterium
CAGAATCTGGCGGGCCGAACCTTGAGTCGACCATGTCGCAGAACCATTCGACAGCGTCGGATTTTCCGGCGAACAGGCAGCCACGATCGAAAGGGCGCCAATGGCCAAGGCACCGCGAACCCGATCGCCCCTTCCCTTCCGATCCGAACTGCCACTCCGAGCTACAGTTCCTTCGCTACTTCCAATCGACAAGCAGCGAATCGATCCGGCGCGTGAGCTTGATCGCGCCTTGCGTCGCAAGATGGCCGTCGTCCTGGGCATCGCTGGAAACATAGTCGTGGTATCCGTAACGATTGGCGTCGTACAGCCGATAGTTCCAATGGGTCTTTTCCAGCTTCTTCAAAGTATCCAGAAGCTCGTTGTAGACAGGCCACCGCGGGCCGTAGGTTTCCGCGTAAGGGGTGTGACGGTAGTTGGGGCTGACCGGAAAATTCACGAGGAGGAGCTTGATGTTCCGCTTCGAAAGATCGTCGATCAACACATTCAATTTCCGCATGTTCGCCTGATACCCAGGACTTTGGAGCGTCCCGTCCGAGGTGACATCGATCTCGGCGACCCCGCTCCATTTCCCCGAAGGCACATAGGCCTCGCCGAACGGCGCATAGGCTTCGGCCAATTCCGAGCGTTTCGCCTTGACTGCATCCTCGAATCCGGAAGGCACGGATTCCGCCCAGAATCCGTGGTTCCGATCGTACCGATACCCGACAGAATTTGCCAAGGTCGGCCAGATCAGGTTTCCGGTGGTGACCCCGTCGTATCGGACGAACCAGCCCGGCATGAAGCCGAGGACCACGACTTTCAGACGTTTGGAGTGGACCAGCAGGTATTCGCGGATGATCTTGTCGTCGCCATAGAATTCGTTCGCGGCGATTCCGAAATTGTAGCTCCTGCCCGAATGGAATTCGGAAGGAGCGATACCGCACTGCACACGGGAAGATCCCACGAACGCGACATCCAAAGAATCCTTGACTGGCCAATAGACCGCAAGTTTGGCCGCGAACAGGTTGAACACGCCATCGCCCAGGAAGTTGGTCAATCCGTAATCGATCTTCTTCGTGTAGGCGCCGCTGGAGTCGGGATCGGCGGCCGAGTTCGCCTGGACCTTCGGCGCGGAAACCCAAAGCTGGGGCATCCAGAGTTCATCCCCTTTCGCCAGCGGAAACATCGCGCCGCTCGCCATGTCCAGCAGATGGATTTCCTTGGATGCTCCGTTGTTCTCCAACGCCATCCCCACAGCCCAGCGCGGATGGTTGCTCCATTCCAAGTGATTCCACTGCGATTTCCCCATGGCGACAGGAAATGTCTTCACCACGTTCCCGATGCTGTCCGCGACGAAGCCCACTTCGTGGATGCCGTATGGTCGACCCACCACCGTCGAAACACCGGTATACCCGAAATCGAGGAACATCACCCGACCCGTCCTGTCGGGAGCAGAGCTCACGTTGCAGACTTGCGAGGTGTCACCCGCACGTTTGCCGTTCTGTGGCGAAGCGAACAGCGTGCGGCCCGAACCCGTCGCGAACGAGTATTGCTTCAGCCGCCGGTAACCCGTGTAGAGGAAATCTCCGCTGCGTCCGTCGTGGTACCCCCCCGAACCCGACCATGTCTGGGCGGCGGTCGCCAAGGCGCCTTGGCTCCATCGCCGGGCCACGGTCTGGTCTCCGGTCCATCCGGAATTCGAGTTGTCCATGGCCGAGGTCGAATGGATCAGGAACGTATCCGTTCCGTTCACCCACCAGCGAGGGATCGCTCCCGATCCCAGGTCCAGCACAGTGCTGTCGTTTTTTGTCAGCTTCCGCGCCTTGATCCGCGACGAACCGGTTGCACCTTCCATCGCGGTGCACCACGCCACCCATCTTCCATCCGGCGAAACCACCGGATGGAACACCGGATCCTTGTCGGGAAGCGTCCGGACCACGGGAGCGAGTTCGCCGAAATCGATCCAACTCAGCAGGCTCTTCCCGTTGCTTCGATTCAGGAAGACCAACCGGGAGGCTGGCGCCTCCAGAATCTGGTTCAAGTCGGAGTGGAGGATCGATACCGGTGGAGCCTGCGTCATCAGACCGCTCGAATTCGCGAAGGTCGGCACGAATCCTCCGCGGGCGCAGCGGAAACCCACATACTCGGCCTTGGCTGTCCGGTAGGCGGCATAGGTCGCGGTTCGCGAAGAGGGCCGGAGATGCTCGAGACCGTAGAGGTACGCCCCGCTTTTCAGAGGCGTTTCAGCGACATCCGAAGGCCCATCGGGTCCGACATAATCTGTCACCGTGTCCTTCGGGAACGATGCTTTCCAATCTTGCACCCATTCCATGGCGTTGCCGGCCATGTCGTAGAAACCCCATGGGTTCGGTTTCAGATGCGCCACCTCGTGGAGTCGACCACCTGAATTCTTCTGGTACCAAGCGTATTCGGCAGCCTTGCCGGAATCACCGAGATCGCCCCAAGGATAGGGACTCCTCGAGCCCGCGCGCGCCGCGATTTCCCACTCCGACTCCGTGGGGAGCCTCCAGCCATTGCGTCCAAGATGCGAGGCGAGTCCATCCAAGCCCCAGACGGATCCCGACGAATCCTTCGGTGCGGAAGTGTATTCGTACACGGTGTCGAGGTTGTCGCGTTTGGAACGGGCATTGCAGAAAAGCACAGCATCGAACCATGTCACGTTCACCACCGGCATGGCCGAGGAATTCGAAACAGAGGGCGAGGGATCCCGACCCATCAGGCTCTTGTACTCGGATCGCGTGACCTCGGTCGCATCCAGCCAGTAATCGTGTGCGAACCGGATCCAACCAGGATTCTCGTCCACGTTCGACTGGGGATCCGACGAGCCCACCTGGCCGCAGAATCCACTCGACATAATCTGTCGTGACGTGGCCGAACCTCCGGAGCGTCCCTGGGTCGAACTCGCCACCGAGCCGTCCGAAGAGCAGGACCAGGCGATCGCCAGGGTCGCTCCCAGAAGATGTCGTCGACGGATCGTCACCGCGACAAAAGCCCCTGAATCAAGGTGTCCAGGCGCGCCGTGAATTTGATGGCACCCTTCAGATTCAAGTGATCGGTGTTGGCCGCTTCGTCGTCGTCGTAATCGTGCTTTCCATCCTTGTGCTCATCCATCAGCACCATTCCGGGATAGCGCTGCTCCCATGATTTGATGCGCGCCAGGATGCGGTGGTACTCGGGCCACGAAGGTCCGTAACGCCCCGCCAAATCCAAGGAGGCGTATTGGGGGCTTTCCGGAAATTGGACCAGAACCACCTTCAATCCCTTCGCGGTCGCCTTGGAAACCAGTTTTTCCAACAGCGCCAGATTGGGTTCCAGATACGGATTCGTGCTGTCCTGGTTGGCGATCGACGAAGAAGTCGAAATACTGCTCGACCAACCCGCGTTGAGGTTCCGCACGATCTGGCCACCTGTCGAATCGAACTGCTCCACTTCGGGTGCGATCTGAAGCCGCCGATAGACCTCTTCGTGGAATCCGTTCGGCACACCTGCACTCCAGTAGGAATGGTTGCGATCGTAAATTCCACCTGGAGAATCCTTCCAAACCCACCAAGGCGATCTGGTTGGATTCTCGACTGGTTCGTACAACCATCCCACCATGACCCCTACAGCCACCACCTTCAGGTTCGGCGCATGGGGGTAGACGTATTTGTCGAGCAGTTCATCCTCATCGAAAACACCCGAACCTGCAAAAGCCAGCAACTGCCCCTTGACGGATTTCATGTTGGCCGGAAGCACTCCGTTGGCCATGTGCGAACTTCCCACGAAGGCCGCCTCGATCCGATCCGCACGCAACCAGAATTGCGGTCCACGCACGGCGAACTCGCCCGCCGTGTAGTTGCCCGCGCTGTCCGGATCGGCTGCGCCAGGCAAGTCATGTCTTGCTGCACCCACCCATAGAGCAGGCATCCAGAGCTCCGATCCATCGAGAATCGAGTGCGTACTTCCCGTTTCGAGATCCAGCAGATGAACCTCCTTGTAGGCTCCGTTCGGCTCCAGAGCCATCCCCACCGCCCACTGCGGCACATTGCTCCATTCCAGATGATCCCACTGCGACTTGCCTTGTGCAACCGGATACGTATTCAACACGTTCCCGAGGCTATCGGACACGAACGCGACTTCGTGGATTCCGTATGGTCTGCCCACGACGCTCGATTTTCCCGAGAACCCGAAGTCCAGGAACATCACGCGCCCGCTGCCGTCGGGAGACGCGCTGGTGTTGCATACCTGCGAAGTGTCCCCTGCACCTTTCCCATTCTGCGGGAAGGCGAAGAGGGTACGGCTCGATTTTTCGGAAACCGCGTATTGCTTCAATCGCCGGTATCCGGTGTACAGATATTCTCCAGTGCGCCCATCATGGTATCCGCCCATGCCCGAAAACGTTTCGACATTTTCTGTCACACTTCCGTTCTTCCACAGTTGCGCCGTGGTCTGTCCCGACACCCAATCGGATCCCGTATTGTCCATGGCGGTG
>JBDKGS010000346.1:0-4453 GCA_039798065.1 Fibrobacterota bacterium
GTGTGCAGTGGGGTCTTGTGGCTTGCCGAATCGGTGGCGTTGGGGTAGTAGTAGGCGTAGATCCCGTTGATGTTGCCGGGTCTGGAATCCAAATCCTTGAAATCCCAAAGCATGTCTGCTCGGGCGGTCACCGCTCCCAAAAGAGCCAGTCCAAGGAAAAGGGATCGTTTCACGCTCGATTGGTGCCCAAACGAGGGTTTGAGGTTCACACAAGTCGTGGCGGCGATGTCCGATCGGCCGTTCAATCGACGATATCCAGCAAAGGCACCACCGACATCCTCACCAAGGCTTCCATGGTGGCGTCGGCAATCCGGAATTTGATCTGCCGGCCGCGTTCGCGCGCCAGCAATTGCCAATGGATCAGTTCGGCGGCCATGGTGGCCGGATGGACGGGGCGGGAGGACCAATCGATCACCAGGCGTTCGTGGAGTTCCAAAAGGTCCAAAAGTCCACGGGTCTCGATATCAGGGTCCTGGCGGACGGGATCGAGCCTCCACGAGGGCCAAAGGGCGCCGTCGATGTTGATTTCGGAGCCGGGGCGTCCGGGAAGTCCCACGATGACGGCCCTGGTGCCCCAGACGGACACGATCTCCATGGCGGAAGCCAACTTGACCGGGTCCTTGATTCCGGGCGCCGACTCCACTCCCGAATTGAGGTCGACTCCATCGGGGCGGCACATCGTGATGGCATCGCCAAGGTTTTCAGGCGTGAGGCCACCGGCCAGAAACCAGGGATGATGGGGGTTTTGAGGTAGCAGGTTCCAGTCGAAGGTGCGGCCGGTGCCGCCCGAAACCCCGTGTTGGACGGCGGTATCGAACAGGTGCGTGGAGACGTCGTTGTATCCGGAAATCACGGTCGGGTCCCAGCCAAGGCCAACCGCGAACACCTTCCAGACAGGAATCGGCAACGATTTGCAAAAAGCCGGTGATTCCGAACCGTGCAGTTGGATGGCATCCAGCGGGACAGATTCCAGCACCTCGAGGATGGTTTCCCGAGGCTGGTCCATGAAGACGCCAACCAGGCGTGCGCGGCTCCCGGAGCGCGCTGCCAGCTGCTTTGCGGTCGAGGGCGGAACGTAACGCTTGCTGGTGGGAACGAAGTTGAAACCCAGGTGTTCGACACCCAGTTCCAGGCAGGAATCGACTCCCGCGATTTCGGTGATTCCGCAGACCTTGACGAGAAGCGTGGCGATTCCCCCTTGCGATTGCCTCTATGTGTGAGTCCAATTTACCTTCTGAACCAATGCCGGGAGGCACGAAACAACCCATGAGCGACCAAAGCGTTTTGCTCCAGACGGACGGGGTGGGGTACGCCTACGATGCGGGGAACACCGCCGTATACGGAATCTGCACCGAAGTGAGGGCTGGAGAAGTTCTGCTTGTCGCTGGTGCCAACGGCTCCGGCAAGACCTCTCTTCTGAAACTTTTCGGTGGGTTCCTGGTGCCATCGGAAGGCTCCGTGCGTCTGGGGGGCATCGAACTCGATGAACTTCCAGGCGACAAGGTCGACGAATGGGTGGCCTTCGTGCGCACCGAGTCGGAAAAAAGCCTGGTGGGTCCCACCGTGGAAGACGAACTCGCCCGCGGCTGCCGCCTTTCGGGCTTGACCGGCGCGGCCATCCCGCAGCGCGTGAGCCAAGCGCTGGACGTGGTGCGGTTGCGCGATTCCCGCCACTGGTACCTCGACGAGATGTCGGTAGGCGAACGCCGCCGCATCGCCCTTGCATCCTGCCTGATCGGCAAACCTCGAGTGGTCCTGATGGACGACCCGTTGGCCGAGCTCGACGCCGCCGGTGTGCGCGTGGTGGGACGCATCCTGAAGGAATTGGCCAAGCGCGGTCTGGGCGTGGTCTTCTCCAGCCACCTGCTCGAGCCCGCCGTGCAGCTGGCCGACCGCGTGATCGTTCTGGACCAGGGCGAGATCATCGCCGACGGTTCTCCGCAGGCGATCCTGGAAAAGCCCGACATCCTGCAAGAAGCCGGACTTCCGCTGCCTCCTGCCGCCGAGCTGTTCCATCGGCTGCGCGCCCAGGGCGTGCTCCAGAACGTGCCGTTGCCGGTGTCCATGGACGAAGCCGTCGACGTGCTCCTGCGCCGATTGGCGCCATAGAATCTCCATTCCTTCGATAGGACAAAAAATGTCGACACTCCGTTCGGTCTTCCGGTCTTATGGCGGAAGCATCGCCTTTACCATTGCCGCCCTGGCTTGCGCCTTCTGGATCGGGTACGGTCCCGGGGGATTGGGCGGAGGAATGGCCGCCCTGTTCACCGCGCTCATGCTGGGAGCGCTGGAAACGTCATTGTCGTTCGACAACGCGGTGGTGAACGCGCGCATCCTGGAAGGCATGAACCAGTTCTGGCGGCGCATGTTCCTGACCGTGGGCATGCTGATCGCCGTCTTTGGGATGCGCATCGTGTTTCCATTGCTCATCGTTTGGGCGGTCAGCGACAATTCGGCGCTCACGGTGATCCAGATGACCTGGAAGAATCCGGGCGAATTCCAGAAGATCCTGATCGACCAGCACATCCTGATCGCCGGTTTTGGCGGCGCGTTCCTCTGGATGGTCTTCACCAAGTTCTTCCTGGACGAAGAAAAAGAGCTGCACTGGATTTCGTGGATCGAAAAGCCCTTGGCCAAGGCCGGACGCGTGGAGTCGGTCTGGGTGGTGACCACGCTGGCATTGGTGTTCGGTCTGTACCGCTTCGTGCCGCACGGACAAGGATTGTCGTTCGTGGTGGCAGCCGTGGCGGGCGTGTTCGTGTTCCTGATCGTGGAAGCGATCAACTCCATCCTGGAATCGAAGGAGCCAGGCGAAGGCAGCCACGGTGGGCCCTCCAAGGCCTCCAGCGGATTCGCGGCGTTCCTGTACCTGGAAATCCTCGACGCGTCGTTCTCCTTCGATGGCGTGATCGGCGCCTTCGCGGTCACCTCCAACCTGTTCCTCATCGCGCTGGGACTGGGAATCGGGGCCATGTTCGTGCGTTCCATCACCATCCACCTGGTGGAAGCCGGAACGCTGTCCAAGTACAAGTACCTGGAGCACGGCGCCTTCTGGGCCATTGGCGCCTTGGCGATCATCCTGTTCGCGGGTGCCTTGGGCGCGCACATTCCCGAGGTGGTCTCGGGCGGCGTGGGGATCGCGCTCATCGCTCTCAGCTTCTGGTCGTCGGTGCGTTCGGGCGAAGCTGACGGAAATTGACTGTGCCGAGCCTGGATTGCCTGATTCTGTGCGCGGGCAAAGGGGAGCGGCTCCGACCGCTCACCGACCTCTGCCCCAAGCCGTTGTTGCCCATCTGCGGCATGACCATGGCCGACCACGCCCTGGCCGCGTGCGAGAGCCTTGGCCCGGTGCGCAAATCGGCCAACGCCCACCATCTCACCGAACAGATTCTGGCGTGGGCCGAGGCGCGTTCGCTGGACCATGTGCAGCTGGAGCCGGTTCTGCTGGACACCGGGGCCGCCTTGGCGCGCATGGTCGCGGAAGGCGAGATCCAGGCCGAACACATCGTGGTCCACAACGGCGACATCCTCCACGACATCGATCTGGTGCCCGCATGGAAGAGCCATGTGGAGAGCGGCGCGTTGGCAACGCTGGTTGTGGTGGATCTGCCCCGGGTGAACACGGTGGTGGAATCCGAAGGCGACTTCCGCGGCGTGCTGGGGCACCCTCGCGGCCCCGCATCCCTGCCTGACGGATTCCGTCGTTGGACGTTTTCCGGCATCGCGTTCTACCGCACCAAGGCGCTGGGCGGCGATCCCGACCATCCGTGGAGCGTCAAGGAGCTTTGGCACGACATGCTGGAGCAAGGCAAGAAGATCCGGATCTGGCAAGCCCCGCAGGACGCCCGCTGGGACGATCTGGGAACCCCCGACGACCTGGGGCGCGCGGTGCAGGCCGAGATCGCGCGTCGCGGCATGGACAGGTGGATCGACGCGGGGGCCGATGTGGACATGGACGCCTACGTGGGGCCGGGAAGTTCGGTGGAATTCGGAGGTCGTCTGGAGGCCGGATCGCGCATCGAAAATTCGGTCGTGTTTCCGGGCGGCGAAGCCCTGGCTGGACAGATTCTGATCAACACTCTTCGCAATCCGGGCGGCGACCTCTCCTGGAAGCCAGTGCTGGAATGACCACGCGCGCGCTACCCGTGCTGTCTCCGGTGATCGACCGGATTTTGTCCGATCTGGGCCACGTCCAGCCCTTCGATGTCGCGGTGGCCGGAAGTGCCGGATCGGGCCGCGTCTACTGGCGCATCGGCCAAGGAACGCGCACCCACATCCTTCTGGTGAGCCACGCGCAGGACGCGGACTACGACCGTTTTCTGTCCGTATCGCGGCACCTGCGCGCCTGCGGTCTCGACGTGCCCGAAATCCACGGCTCCGACGACAAGATCCGTCAAGTCGTGCTGGAGGACCTGGGATCGGTGCTGCTGTTGCAGAAGGCCCACGAAGCGGG
>JBDKGS010000347.1:0-4402 GCA_039798065.1 Fibrobacterota bacterium
ACAGCTCCAGTCAAGGTTGTCGCAGGCGATCGAAGACGAACGCTACGAGGAAGCCGCCCGTCTGCGCGACGAGCTGCGGCGATTGCAACAAGGCGGGAACTGAGAATCGATATAGGCGAGTCATACTTGCGATCCTCACCCTCAGCGTCCCGACGCGGACGCTTTCGGATTCAGATCGCGGCGTCTGCTCTCGCCTCTAACGATTCTATTAGCACGTAGGCAGGCATCGTGGATGGCGACAACTGACTACTTTCGATGGTCTATGCCCAAGGCCAAGAGCACCAGATCCGCTGCGACAAAACCCGTCAAACGATTGAAGATCGCCTACGAGGGGCAACCCGGGGCGTATTCCGAAATCGCCATCCGCCAGCTCTACGGCAAGAAGGTCGACGCGGTGGGTTTTCCCGACTTCCCGTCGGTCCACGAGGCGTTGCGGAAGGGAACAGTGGATCGCGCCGCTCTTCCGGTGGAGAATACCCTTGCGGGCACCGCGAGCCTGCACGACAATTGGGACATCCTCGCCGAAGAAGGCTTCCATGCGGTGGCCGAGACGGTGGTCCACGTCCACCACTGCCTCATGACACTTCCTGGCACCAAGCTTTCCGACATCAAGGAAGTCCTGGTGCATCCGCAACCCATCATCCAGTGCCGCCAGACCCTCAAGCGCATGCTTCCCAAAGCGGTCATCACCCGCGGCGACACCGCCGCCTCGGCACGACAAATTTCGGAAACGCGCCCGAAAGGGGTGGCGGTGATCGCTTCGCGCCTGGCCGCCGAAACCTACGGGCTTTCCATTCTGCACGAAGGCATGGAAGACGACCCCTCGAACTACACGCGCTTCCTGATCGCGGCGCGCGAAGTGGCGGCATCTCCCAAGAAGGGGACCGATTCGAAGATCAGTCTGGCGTTCACGCTGGACAACGCCGGTCCCGGCAGCCTGTTTCGCGCCATGGGCGCCTTCGCGCTGCGCGACATCGACCTGGCCCGCATCGAGTCGCGGCCCATTCCCGGCTCGCCCTGGCGGTACCGGTTCTTCATCGATCTGCGCACCAAAGCCGGCGACGCCAAGACCGATCGCGCCTTGGAGCATCTGTCGGAAATGGTCACCGAACTGTCCGTGATCGGAACCTATCCTGCTTGGGTGGCGCCCGCCTAGGGCCCGGCACGGCTCGATGCCCAACCTCGCCGGGCCACCAATCGACGATCGAGTCCGTCCCTCCGGACTGTTTCCGACCGATCGCCGCGAGTGGCTTCGCCACGCAGCGACCGTTTGGACGTTTTTTGTCCTCGCGCTGCCCAACCTTCTCCTCGCGTTCCTCGCGGTCGACGTCGCACCCTGGTGCCGCGCCGCGCTTTGCGGAGCTTCGATAGCCCTGATCCTGTTCGCGTGGATGACACTGCCGCCGCGTTGGTTCCAGTGGCTTTCCGTCCCGCTCTTCGTCCTGGTGCCTTTCGAATGCTTCCACATCATGGTCCTGGCCGCACCGTCGACCACCGGAATGATCCGATCGCTCCTGGACACGGCTCCGTCGGAAATCCGGGACGTGGCCGGATCCTTTGTTCTTCCGCTTCTGGTCGTCGTGGCCCTGCCCGCCTTGCAGATCACTGCAGCACTGGCCTTTCCGCGAATTCAGCCCATCGCCCCGCGCCACGGCACGAGGAACCGGACCCTCGCGACAGCTTCTCTTTTGCTCGCGGCGGCGACTCTCCTTCTCGCGGCATCCGATGCGCCCGTTTCCTCCCGATCGTTCCATCGGGCCTTCCAGAGCACGTTCCCGTTGGGAACACTGGACAAGATCGGCGGTTTCGCGTTTGACGAATTCCGTCAGCACCGGGCAGATTCTGTCGCGAAGGGATTTCGATGGGATGCGCGCCTGGAAAATCCGCTTGGAGCGCGGAGTACCATCGTCCTGGTGATCGGGGAAACCTCCCGCGCCGGAAACTGGAGCGCCTACGGATACGGCCGCCCGACCACCCCACATCTTGAAGGATCTCCGGACTTGCTCCGGTTCGCGGACGCCACCTCGGGCGCGAACCTGACGGAAATCGCTCTTCCACAGCTTCTGACCCGTTCCACCCCGGAACGACCTTACGCCTCCGATTCGTCCACCTCGCTCCTGGCGTGTTTTCGGGAAGCGGGATACCGGACCTGGTGGATATCGACCCAGAATCCAGCTGGCCGCGAATCTTCCCGAACCGGAAAGATCGTGGCCGATGCCGATCTCCGCCAATTTCTGACCACCCCGGGAAAAGCCACACGCCCCTTCGACCACGAACTGCTTCCGGCGCTCGAAAGCGCCCTGGCCGACTCCTTCCCCCGCAAACTCGTGGTGCTCCATACCTTGGGCAGCCACCACGCCTACGCCAACCGCTACCCGGCCGACTTCGCGCGGTTCAATGGTCGACAAGAACTGGCAGCCTACGACAACTCGATCCTGTACACCGACCACGTCCTCAGTCAGATTTTGTCGAGATTGCGCGCGACGCCAGGCGTCAACGCATTCCTGTACGTGTCCGACCACGGCGAAGCCTTGGGCGAAAACGGACTGTCCAACCACGGCCGCCCCCATCCGGTACGGGCGGAAGTCGAGATCCCCTTCCTGATCTGGATCTCGCCCGAACTCCACCGCCTGCGGCCGGACTTGCTGGCAAACCTGCGCTCCCATCTTCGCGCCAGGATCCGTTCATCGGACCTGGGGCCCACCCTGATGTCGATCGCGGGCATCGAATCCCCTCTGGCCGATCGATCGAGCAGTTTGGCGGACAGCGCCTACCGGGAGCGCACCCGCTGGGTCTTGACCCCGCAAGGGGATTTGGTGGACGCCGACCGACTTTCCGGCAGCTCGTTCCATACGGGTCGCGCCCCTCGGTGACCGTTCTTGGCCAGCGAACTAACCTTGGTCGCACCATGACACGTTCCGACAACCGCTCCGTCGAATCCCTCCGCCCCTTCTCGCTCCAGCTCGACTTCGTGTCGCAGGCAGAAGGGTCGGTTCTTGTCACCGCCGGAAAGACCCGCGTGCTCTGCAACGCGAGCATCGACAAGGAAGTCCCTCGCTGGCTCAAGGGACAAGGCAAAGGCTGGGTCACCGCCGAATACGCGTTGATGCCGCGCTCGACCAACACCCGCGTCGACCGCGAACGCAAAGGCCCGTCGGGCCGCACCCAGGAGATCCAGCGCCTGGTGGGCCGATCCCTCAGAGCTTGCACGGATCTTGTCGCGTTGGGCGAACGCCAGATCATCGTGGACTGCGACGTCATCGAAGCCGACGGCGGCACCCGCACCGCCTCCATCACCGGAGCCTTCGTGGCGCTGGCGTTGGCTCTGAAGAAGCTCAAGGTCGCCGAAGGAATCGATCGCCAGATTCTGACAGGCTGGTTGTCCGCCGTGTCGGTAGGCGTTGTGGAAGGCACCCCCATGCTGGACCTCTGCTACGTGGAAGATTCGGCCGCCGGCACCGACATGAACGTGGTGGCGTTCGAAGACGGGCGTCTGGTGGAAGTTCAGGGAACCGCCGAGCACGGCGCCTACAGCCGCGCGGAACTGGACCGCATGCTGGACCTCGCCTTGGCGGGAATCGGCAATCTCTGCGCGATCCAAAAAGAGGCGTTGGGCAACCAACTGCCGTAGGCGACAGTTTCCGTCGCACCCTTTGGAATGCGAGCCCTTACCGAAAATACAACGCGATTCGGTTTCCTGAATCTGGCATTGACACATTTTCGTTGCTAGAGCTTACATTCTTTAAATGACTCTCACCCAAGCGTCCGGGATTACCTCCGGACTCGAGCGGAGTGCTATGGATTCCCAGGCGCTCCTTGGAAGTTCTGGCGTCGCACCGATTCTCTCGGATCTCGCCCAAAGATTCACCAACGTTCCAACCGTCCGACGCGCCTTGCTCGTAGGGCCTCGGGCGCGCGGCGAGCACGACGATCGATCCGACGTCCACATCGCACTCTCCATGCCCGACACGTCCGATGCGGATTGGTCGCGCCTCTTGATGATGGTCCAGGACAGCCCCACTCTTTTGCGGATCAACCTGGTCCGTCTGGAATCGTGCAACCTGGAGCAACGACTGCAGGTGGAGTCGGAAGGCCTGCTGTTCTACCACCCTTGGGGAAAGCCTTGGGAAGCCTTCCGCGAGTCGCTGGATCGGCTCGGCGCTGTTCTTGTCGAAGACATGTCGTCGCCCGGCCCCCGCGATGGTCTCCTGTTCCGCTTCGCACGGACGGTCGATCTTTTCCATCGCCTGCTGCGCGTGCTGCTGGCCTCGCGCGGATTCCAGGAACGCGGCCTCAAGGACGCCCTCACGCTGGCCTACCAGCAGCGCTGGATCACCGACGAAGAGCAATGGCTGTCCTTGCTGCAAGCCAAATTCTGGTCGGATCGCGCCCACGACGAAGC
>JBDKGS010000348.1:0-4393 GCA_039798065.1 Fibrobacterota bacterium
GCATTCGCAACATGCGCGCCCTTCCCGGCGTGGTCTTCATCGCCGACGCCAAGACCGAGCAGATCGCTCTGGCCGAAGCCAAGCGCTTGAACATCCCCACCGTCGCCATCGTCGACACCAACACCGATCCCAACTTGGTCGACTACCCGATCCCGGCCAACGACGACGCCATCAAGGCCGTCCGCCTGATCGCTTCGACCATCGCCAACGCCGTGATCTCCGGTGTGTCGGCTCCTGTTTCCGCTGCCCCGGTCGCCGCTCCTGCCGCTACCGTCGCTGCTGCCGAGGTGGTGGCATGACCGCCATCACCGCCTCCGCCGTCAAGGAACTGCGCGACAAAACCGGTGTTTCCATGATGGCCTGCAAGAAGGCCCTCGAAGAAACCGCCGGCGACGTCCAGGCTGCTGTCGAGCTTCTCCGCAAGCGCGGCGAAGCCGTTGCCCAGAAGCGTTCCAGCCACGCTGCCACCGAAGGTCGCATCGTCGCCGGTCGCCAGGGTGATTTCGTGGCTTTGGTTGAAGTTTCGGCAGAAACTGACTTCACCGCGCGCAACGAAGACTTCGGCAATTTTGCCACCAGCGTGTTGAACACGGTTCTCACCGCCCATCCTTCCGATCTGGACACCCTGCTGTCCACGACGTCCAAGTACCTGCACAGCGCCACGGTGCAGCAGGCCACGACGGATATTGTCGGCAAGATCGGCGAGAACATCTCGGTCCGTCGCTTCGTCCTCAAGCAGGTCGAAGAAGGCACCACGGTGGAATCGTATATCCACGGCCCCGGCAAGATCGGCGTGATCGTGACCCTGGCTCATGCCGGCGTCGCTTCCAACGACAAGATCGTCGCTTTGGCGAAGGATCTCCTCCTCCAGATCGCCGCCGCCGCTCCGGTGGCCGTCGAAAGCGCTGGTATCTCGGAAGACGTGCTGGCCAAGGAACGCGAGATCTACAAGGAACAGGCCGCCAACGAAGGTCTGCCCGAAGCCAAGATCTCGATGGTCATCGAAGGCCGCGTGAAGAAGTTCCTGAAGGAAGCGGCTCTTGTCGAGCAGTTGTTCGTCAAGGACAACAAGCAGACCGTGGGCAAGGTCGTCGAACAGGTCGGTAAGGAAGTCGGAGCGACCATCAAGGTCGTTTCCTTCAGCCGCTGGCAGTTGGGCGAAGCCCTGTGAGCACCGCTGCCCCCATCCGCAACGGGATGCACTACCAGCGCATCCTTCTGAAGCTTTCCGGTGAAGCCTTGGCCGCAGGCCAAGGCTCGGGCATCGACGCGCAGCTTGTCTCGCGCGTCGCTCGCGAAGTGGCTCAGATCCACGCCCTGGGTGTCCAGGTCGGAATTGTGGTCGGGGGCGGCAACATCATCCGAGGCGGTACCGCTTCGGGTCAGGGCATCGATCGCGTCGCGGGCGACCATATGGGCATGCTCGCGACCGTGATCAACTGCTTGGCGTTGCAAGACGCTCTTGAAAAAGCCGGTTTGCAGACCCGCGTGACCACGGCCATCCGCATGGATTCCATCGCCGAGCCGTTCATCCGCCGTCGCGCCATCCGTCACCTGGAAAAGGGACGCGTGGTGCTGTTCGCCGCGGGGACGGGCAATCCGTACTTCACGACGGATTCCGCCGCCGCCCTGCGCGCCATCGAGATTCATGCTGACGTGCTGTTGAAGGCCACCAAGGTCGACGGCATCTACGATGCCGATCCGAACAAAGTGTCCACCGCCAAGCGCTACGAAGCGGTCAGCTACCGCGAAGTGCTGGATCGCGAGCTCA
Organism: Fibrobacterota bacterium; assembly: GCA_039798065.1. GTDB lineage: Bacteria > Fibrobacterota > Fibrobacteria > UBA5070 > UBA5070 > UBA5070. Next base: position 1,772 of record JBDKGS010000348.1, read on the forward strand.
AGGTCATGGATACGGCGGCCTTCGCGCTTTGCCGTGAAAACTCCATGCCCATCCTGGTGTTCGATCTCTTCGAAGAAGGCAACCTCATGAAGGCTGTCAACGGCGCGAAGATCGGCACCATCGTCAATTCCAAGGGGGAGTGACCCATGTCCGCCGCCGCTGAAGAACGCATGAGAAAGGCCATCGACAACCTCTCGCGCGAGTTCGCGAAGGTGCGCACCGGCCAAGCCAATCCGGCCATGCTCGATGCGGTGATGGTCGATTATTACGGGACGCCCACCCCCATCAACCAAGTCGCCGCCATCACGGTCCCCGATGCTCGCACCCTTGGCGTTTCGCCTTGGGAAAAGAACATGGTGGGCCCGGTCGACAAGGCCATTCGCGCTTCCGGACTTGGATTGAACCCCAGCGCCGACGGTAGCATGATCCGCGTGGTCTTGCCGCCTCTGACCGAAGAGCGCCGCAAGGACCTGGCGAAGGTCTGCAAGGGCCTGGCCGAAGAAGCGCGTGTCGCGGTTCGCAACATCCGTCGCGACGAGAACGACACGATCAAGAAGACCGTCAAGGAACAAAGCCTCTCGCAAGACCAGGAAAAGAAGCTCCTGGAAACCATGCAGAAGCTGACCGACAAATACATCTCCGAGGTCGACAAGGTATTCGCGGCCAAGGAAAAGGAAATCCTCACCGTATAGAGGAAGGTGGTCTCGTGAGCAAGGCCCCTCGTCATCTCGCGGTCATCATGGATGGCAACGGCCGTTGGGCCAAGTCGCGCGGCTGGGATCGCACGGCTGGCCATCGCGCCGGGACCGATGCGACGCGTCGATTGGTTCGCGCCTGCGGAGAACGCGGCGTGGAGCATTTGACGCTCTACACGTTCTCCAGCGAGAACTGGCAGCGTCCTCCTTTGGAGGTGCGTGCGTTGATGTCGCTGTTGATCGAAATGGTCAATCGCGAAGTGGAAGACCTGAACAAGAACAACGTCCGACTCCGTACCATCGGCGATCTTTCGGCCATGCCGGAAAAAGCGCGCGAAGCCATCGAGGCGGGAGTCGAGCAGACTTCAGGCAACACGGGGTTGCAGCTCCATCTCGCCTTGTCCTACGGCGGCCGTCAGGAAATCCTGGATGGTGTTCGCTCCATGGCGCGCGCCGCGCAAGCCGGTCGCATTTCCCCGGAAGAGATCACTGAAGACAATTTCCGTCGCACGCTCTACGCGGCCGACGTCCCCGATCCCGATCTGATGATCCGCACCGGCGGCGACCACCGCATCTCCAACTTCCTGCTGTGGCAGTTGGCCTACACCGAACTTTGGTTCACCGACATCCTTTGGCCCGACTTCTCGGAAGATCACCTCGACGAGGCGTTCCGGGATTTTGGTGGACGTCAGAGGCGCTACGGGCGAGTGCTGGAGGCCTGACATGAAATTTTCCAACAACACGGTCCGCATCCTTTTCGGCGTGATCGCCGGACCTCTCGCTCTGTGGTTGCTTTGGATGGGTGGCTGGTACCGCACCGGTTTCTTGTCGTTCATCGTGGGCGCTGCCATGTGGGAATACGCGCGCATTTTGCGCGTGAAGTACCCGCTCGCCGGGCGCGAACCGGAAACTTTGCTTCCCACCTTCGCGGCAATTCTTGTCTGGTTGTCGTCGGCAGGTCCGCTGGCGATGTTCGGGCAATGGCGCGATCTCACGATCACCATCGCCGTGGTGTGGGTGATCCTCCACGCGTTCCGCACGCTGGAGCGCGACGACGCCTTCCCTTGGATCGCGAAGACCGTGGGCGGACTGCTCTATTTCGGTGTCTGGGGCGCAAGCCTGCTGTCGTTGTGCGCCGGGCGTTCGGGAGGATGGAGTTCCATTTCCGCGCTGATCTGGGCGTTGGGCGTGTGCTGGGTAGGCGATACCTTCGCGTACTTCTTTGGGCGCGCTTTTGGAAAGCACAAGCTTTGCCCGCAGCTCAGCCCCGGAAAATCCGTCGAAGGAGCTGTCGCCGCGGTGGTGGCGACCACGGCATTTTCTGTCTGGTGGGCACCAAGCTATCTGGGGCTCGAAATGCTGCCCGCCGCGATTCTTGGCGTTTTGCTGGGCGTCGCGGGAATCCTGGGCGATCTGCTGGAAAGCGTACTCAAGCGTTGGGCGGGCGTGAAGGACAGCTCCAGGCTGCTGCCCGGTCACGGTGGGGTACTGGATCGAATGGACAGCCTTTTCCTGGTTGCCCCCATCCTGCAAGCCGCGCTGGTTGCGCTGCGCCGCTAAGACAGGATTTGTCGAGTGCTTCGCTATCGGACCGTATCCAAGATCAATTTGACGCTGGAAATCACCGGGTTGCTTCCCGATGGCCGCCACGCTTTGGAGACCTGGTTCCAGGCCATCGACTACGGCGACGAGTTGGAAGTCGAGTTGGCCGACGGATTGACCTTGACTTGCGACGACGCCAATTTGGGCGCGCAGGAAGAAAACCTCGCGTGGAAGGCTGCCGATCTGCTACGGCGCGCAGCTGGAGTGGATTTGGGAGCACGCCTCCATCTTGCCAAGAAGGTTCCCTATGGAGCCGGTCTGGGCGGTGGTTCGGGCGATGCCGCCGCGGTGTTGGTGGCCTGCAATCGTCTTTGGGGCCTCGATT
>JBDKGS010000349.1:0-4387 GCA_039798065.1 Fibrobacterota bacterium
TAGGCGAATTCGCCGATGGAGCTGTCGGTGTAGAAATAGCTGCAGCGGAATCTGGGCGCTTCGCTTTTGCCATACAGGGCGGCCGCGAATCCGTCGCCGTTCAGGAAGATGGTGCGCGTGTCCTTGAGGACCTTGGCGTCGCGATCGATTCCGGCCTGGTCGCCGGCCAGCACCAGCACGTGTTCGTCGCCCGCTTCGATGCACGCCAGGGCGATTTCCGTCGCGTGCAGGAAGCCGCTGCACGCCACCGAGACGTCCATTACTGGAATGCCGGTCCTAAGTCCCAGCTTGTCCAGAACCTTCAGCGCGGTGGCGGGGACGGCGTGGTCGCCGACCAGGCGGGCGTAGATGATCCGATCGATGCGTGCGGGATCGATGCCTGCGTTGGCCATGCACATGGCGGCGGCGTCGTGCAGGTATTTGGACGGGGGATTTCCCGGCGCGACGTGGCGACGCTCCTTGATCCCGATCGAAAACTGCACGGCGCGGTCGGAGGCGATCAGGTTGAACTGGTCGATGATGTCCTGGTTGGTGACCACGACCTCGGGGATGCCCACGCCGGTGGCCAGCAACTGCGCGTGGCGCTCGATTCCAAGCGGGCGCCCGACGGGGTAGGCCATGCTCGATCCGATCATCGTGTCGGCGATGGACGGATTCCGTCCTGTGGCGTCGGCGTTCAGGAGTTCATCTCCGCCTCGATCTGGCGGACCAGGTTCGAGATCACCATGTTGTCGTCGTCGGGTGCCAGCATCCCGATCCCGAAGGCTTCCGAGAACTTGAAGCCCAGTTCCACCATGGCCAGCGAATCGGCCCCGATGTCGTCGACGATGTGGCTTTCCGGTTTGACTTCGCCTTCGTCCAGGCGGAGGTATTCGGTCAGGATGGCGGACACCTTCGTGAAGATTTCGTCTTGCGTCATTTTCTGTCTCCTATCTCAATGTCTGTAGAGGATGCCGCCGCCGCTGATCCCTTCCCCGAACGAGAGGAAGAGGGTGGTCGCGCCGGAAGGAAGAGGGTGCTCGCTCTGCGCGGCGCAGAACTGCATGGGCAGGTTCGCCGACATGGTGTTGCCGCGACGGGGCAGGAGCGATACGGTCTTGGAACGTGGAATGCCGAGGTGGTTCTGGATCGCTTCCCAGAGCGGACCGTTGGATTCCGAAACCAGGAATCGGTCGACGGACTCGAACGTGGTTCCCGCTTGCTCGAGCAAGTTGCCGACCGTGGTCACGGCGGCTTGCAGCACGAATTCGAGCGAATCCTTCCAGTTGCCGGATTGGAGCTGATCCCGCATGGCCGCTTCGGCTCCCGGAGCTTCGCGGTCGACGGAGGCGAATTCCACGAACGGACGGGTGCGATGCAGGTCCAGGTATTCCGGATTGGAGAAGAAGTAGGTGGACAGGATGTGTTGCTCGTCGGAGGGGGCTAGAAGGATGGCCGCCGCGCCGTCTCCGTACAGGAAGGCCGTGCGGGGGTCGGTCCGGCTCGTCACGCCGTGGGCGATGCCGCCCGAAGCCAACAGGATGGGGCCGTCGCCGATGGCGATGCACTTGGCCGCCGTTTCGAAGGCCTGCAGGAAGCTGTTCGATCCGCCGTCGATGTCCATGCAGGGGAATGCGACCGTGGCGCCCAGCTTGCGCTGCACGATGGACGCGGTGGGGGGGAGGATGCGGTCGCCCAGGAACTTGTTGCAGAAGATGCGGGACAGGCAGTCGACCGGAAAGGCCGCGTTCTCCAGACAAATCCTGGCAGCCAGCGCAAGGAGGTCCGAATCGGCCTGGTCGGCTTCGGCGACGCGACGCGCTTCCACGCCCACCGTGCGCCGCACGAGGGCGGCGGGGATGGTGTGGCCGTGCGAGGCGATGATCTCCTCGTTGGTAACGGTCCGGGGTGGACAAAATTCGGCGAACGACAGGATTTGGCAATGTCGTTTCGCGTTCCATGGTTTCGGGGGTGGGAAGGCGTGGCTCATGTTCGTGGCGTTTCCGTTGTCGCCATGGCGACGGTTTGGAAGAAGTTCGCGATGTCGCCGGCCAACCGGGGCATGCGCAAGGTGTTGAGGTGGCCGGCCTTGTAGGCGAGGGTGCCTTCCAGTTTCCAGGCGAGGGCCAGCGACTCGTACTGGTCGATGGAGGTGACCTGGTCGTAGATCCCGTGCACCAGGCGGATCCGCTGGGCGGGCAACGACACAATCTGTCGGCTGTAGGGTTCGAAGGCGCGGAAGGCGGGCTCGAGCCGTTCCATGCTGTACCCCGCGGTGCGGTAGTCGTCCTTGATGGTGGCGCACAGGGGCGAGTCCCACACGATCCCGGAAAGCCGTGCCGGAGGGTTGATCGCCATCACCCCGGCCAGGTCGTCGCGCATGGAAGCCAGCAACATGGAGACGCAGCCGCCCATGCTGAAGCCGCAGACCAATGGGGCGACGCCTTCGCGCTCCTTCACGATCCGCTCGAGAGCATCGAGTTCGCGGACGGCCTGTTCGAATCCGCGGCGGGTGCGGCGGTAGTTCGCGCTCCAGAAGTATTCGCCGCTGAACAGCGAAGCGGAGGGGCGGCGGTCGTAGTGGAAGGGCAGCGTGGATTGGTGGACGTTCAGTCCCAGTTTGAGAAGTCCGCGAATCAGGAAGTCGTAGATGCCGCGGCTGTCCTCGAAAAGGCCGTGGAGCAGGACGACGGATCCGATCGCTTGCGGTGCGCGATGCACCAGAACCTGGCATTCGCGGTTCTCGGGATGATCGCAGCGAGCCGGAGACGGAAAGCGGAAACCTTCCGCCATTTCGACAATTTCCGGCAGTTCGTTCCCGAACGCGGGCGCGATCTCGTCGAACAGGTCGGGTGCGTCGAGTTCGATGCCCCCCACCGGCGCGTGGTGGACGCGCGACAACTTTTCTTCGAGCAGCTTCTCCTGCACGAGGCGGTCGACGAACTTGGAGCTGGCCTCGTCCATCACATCCCCTTCTCGAGCGCGAGGCTGATGGTGTAGCCTTCGGTGGCGGCGGTTTCCAGGTGCCAAGGCGACTCTTCGTCCAGCACGGCGAGGCCCGAGAACAGAAGCTGTCCGCCTTTCCCCAGCAGCTTGGAAACAGCCTCCTTGCGGGTCCAGACCTGGTCGCGGCGGCGGGATCGCATGGACGGATCCTGTCCGACCCATTCCTGTTCCTCGGCGGAGAAGAAGGCTCGTTCCAGGCTGTCGGGCCTTTCCTCGAGTCGCTCGAGATCGATGCCCAGCGGGCGATTTCCGACCACAGCCACGGCGTAGTCGCCCGAATGGGCGATGGTGAGGTGGAGGTCGTCCCGATTCGCGAGGATGGGCTTGCCCGAGGTTTCCTTCAAGATCTCCGCCTCGGATGGCGCCTGGTGCCTGGATGTGGCCCATCGCTTCGCCGCCGCCTTGGCGGCGTACCGCCCGCCCAGCCAGTCCAGACGGCGTCTCGGATGCCGATGCGCCGCCAGCAGATCGCGTTCCCGGTCGCTCAGCCCCGACAGGGAAAACGCTTCCTCTGCCGACGGAATTTGACATATCGCTCCCGCGCAGCCGTGGCGGTGCGACCAGTCGTCCAGGATGGACCGGAGCGTGTCGAGTTCGCCAGCCATCTCAGGCGTTGATCCGGTGGTAGGCAGAACGCTTCACCCAGGCGCAAAGACGGTTCTGTTCGTCTCGCAACACGATGTCGTAGAACAGCTTGTCGGGCTGCTTGTCGACCAGCACCACCCGCACCTGGTAGGTGCCGGGGCGATCCTGCTTGCCCACCACCACGAATTCGTCGGCTCCGAACGGGAGATGGACATGGCCGGTGTTCAGGATGGAGTGGATCACCCCCGCCTGGTGGATGGAATCGAGCAGGCAAGGATTCAGACGGAATTTGTCCAACGGGTACAGCGGATTGTCCAGCTGCGCCGCCGGAAGCCGGTACGGGGCGATCAGTCCATGCTGGTTCCATTCCACGATCACGTCGGGCTCGGTGGCCCCCGTGCGGCGTGAATCGTGGAACAGCGGGCCGAACACCACGTTCTGGGGGATGGTGTCCAGGTGCGACAGAATTTGTGAATAGGGAACGCGGGTGGCCGCGTCGACCCCGCCTTGGTCGTTCGTCCATTCCGGTGCCGGGAAGGAGCCGGTCGAAACCCGCGCCGCGGAATAGTCGCGCAGTTCCTGGCGGTTCCCGATCTTGGAGGTGAACGGCGAATGGATGCGCATGTCCCACTCGCCAGCGACATGGGTGGGCGTCGCCGCGATGTGTGCGTCGCGGGCCTGGTCGCGATGGAGCTTGAAGGCGTCGTGGAAGGAAATGTCGGCGAATCGCACCGCCGCGGACGGGGCTTCCAGGGTGGTGTGGAATTCGGCCATCCATTCCATGAACCCAACCCCGGGCATGAGAGGGACCTTGTTG
>JBDKGS010000350.1:0-4366 GCA_039798065.1 Fibrobacterota bacterium
AGACAAGGATGCACGCGCGCGTCCACGCCGTCCTCATGGACTTCCACCTGGCCAAGCAGACGGATCACACAGCCCATTTCCTTGGCACCGGCCACGTCGGCTGCCGTGATGCGGGTGATTCCTTCCACATGCATCTTCTGGAAATCCACGCGCTTGCGGCTGCACAGACTCGCCAGAATCGCCACCTTGTGGGCGGCGTCGATGCCTTCCACGTCGAAGGTGGGGTCGGCTTCCGCATACCCCAAAGCCTGAGCTTCGGCCAGTGCCTGCTGGAATCCCATCCCCTCTTCAGCCATGCGCGTGAGAATGAAGTTGGACGTGCCGTTGATGATGCACGCCAAGCTGCGGGCATCGGAGGCCACGAAAGCATCACGCAAGGCGCGAATGATGGGGATGGCCCCACCCACCGAGGCTTCGAAACGGATCTCGGTGCCGTGCTTGGCGGCAAGAGGGAAGAGCTCGCCTCCGTACTTGGCGAGCATGGCCTTGTTGGCGGTAACCACGGCCTTGCCCGATTCCAGGGCCTTTTTGATCCAGGACTTGGGCAGCTCGTAGCCACCAGCCAGTTCCACCACGATTTTCACATCGGGATCACCGAGCAATTCGTTCACATCGAGCGTGGTGGGAATGCCTTCGGCCGCATAGGGAGCGACTTCGCTTTCCAGACGAGCCGCGATCCGTGCGATATGGACTTCCACACCGGTGGCAGTGGTCAGGGAAGCCGTCCGAGTTCGCAGGAGTTCCACCACTCCTGAACCGACCGTACCCACACCGATGATGCCAATGCCGATGGACATGAATCTCCCCTTCCGAAGTGCCTGTGTCAAACCGGCGTCGGTCTGACAATATTCAGTGATCTGTAAAAATGCATCCCCGAACGCCAAATCGACACGGCAAGGACTGCTGGCGATCTCCGAAACTGTGACCCGACAAGGAGTTGGCTTCCATTTCACCGACTCAATAACGGAATTCTAAACCGATTTACAGTTCGCAACAGATTCAATTAGAGGCAAAACAAATCGACAATAATTCACCAATACCGAATCCATTACGAATCGAAATTCAGCTCTTGTTTCAGCAAATAATGACATTCGGCTTCCGCCTTCGCAGTGGATAGCTTGTGGAAATCTTGTTCACTGAGAGATCACAACTTTTTGACACTGCACACAAGATGTAGGGGGTCACAAAGGCCACCACCCTACCAATAGATCAACTTTCCCACTTGAAACTGATCAATGCTGTGTTTAGCCCCAATGTGTTGATATCCAAGAAAGTCCATTGACGACCAAATATTCGACTCCTATTCTGTCTATTAGACTTTACAACCACGCCGCTCAACCCGCGCACGTGGACCGACTCCGATCTAGCACTGCTGTCCTTAACGCTTTTCGAGGATTCTCATGGTGGCTTCCGAATCATCCGCCTCCCGCACCACGTCTTCCAAGCCCCTTCTGAACGACCTGGGAGAAATGATCTTCCTGGATCGTTACGCGTTGAAGGACATGACCAAGAAGTCGCTGAGCATCGGCGACATGGTCATCGTCTGCGTCAACCAGAAGACCCGCCAGCGCGAAGTCGGCAGCGTGAAAGCCATCAAGGGTGATCGGATCGAGATCGAACTGCGCGACGGCACCATGACCGAGCAGGGCATGGAAGATGTCGACAAGCCTCTGGAAACGCACCCCCACCAGATGATGGCCCGCGTTGCGCGCGGCATCGCGGCCATGGAAGCCACCCCTGCCCTCAAGCAGGATTGGGAAGAGAACTTCAAGTGGCTTTTGGACGAATGGCGTTTTGTTCCGGGTGGACGGATTTTGAACGCCGCCGGCACCGACCAGAAATTGACATTCTTCAACTGCTACGTGGTCCCCTCGCCCAAGGACAGCCGTCGCGGAATCGTCGAGACGCTGAACCAGATGATGGAAATCATGAGCCGCGGCGGCGGCGTGGGCATCAATCTGTCCAGCCTACGTCCCCGCCACGCCTATGTTAAGGGCGTGAACGGTCGCAGCTCGGGCTCCACCTCGTGGGGCGGCCTGTATTCCTTCGTGACAGGATTGATCGAGCAGGGCGGCAGCCGACGCGGCGCCCTCATGCTCATCACCAACGTCTGGCATCCCGACGTTTTGGATTTCATCGACGCGAAGCGCGAAGCCGGCAAGATCACCAACGCAAACATCTCGGTGGGTATCACCGATCCGTTCATGGAAGCGGTCGAGAAGGACGCCGATTGGCCTCTGATCTTCCCCGATCCCATGCATCCCTCGTACAACAGCGATTGGGACGGCGACATCGAGAAGTGGAAGTCCGCCGGACGCCCCGTGATCGTGCACAAGATCGTGAAGGCTCGCGCCATCTGGAACCGCATCATCGAGTCGGCCTGGACTTCGGCCGAACCGGGCGTGTTCTTCATCGATCGCGCCAACAAGCAGTCCAACAGCTGGTACTTCAGCCAGCTGATCTGCACCAACCCCTGCGGCGAACAGCCCCTGCCGGGCTGGGGCATCTGCAACTTGGGCGCCATCAACCTGGGTCGCTTCGCGACAGATTCTGCCGAAGTCGCCTGGGACGACCTGCGCAAGGCCATCCGATTCTCCGTGCGTTTCCTGGACAACGTCATCGACGCCACCCCGTACTTCTTCGAAGAAAACCAGCGCCAGCAGCAGGCCGAACGCCGTGTGGGACTGGGCATCATGGGCCTGGCCGAATTGCTCGTTCGTTGCCGCGTGCGCTACGGTTCCGACGAAAGCCTCGAGTTCATCGACAAGGTCGGACAGTTCATCGCCACCGAGTCGTATCTCGCCAGCTCCGAGTACGCCGCCGAAAAGGGCTCGTTCCCTCTGTTGGACACCGACAAGCTCCTGCAGTCGGGCTACATGCAGGCCATGCCGGAATTTGTCCGCGAATCGGTCCGCAAGAACGGCCTGCGAAACGTCACGTTGCTCACCGTGGCCCCCACCGGCACCACCGGCACCATGGTCAACACCTCCACCGGTGTCGAACCCTACTTCTCGTGGAGCTACTTCCGCAAGTCGCGCCTGGGTGTGCACGAAGAGAAAGTCGCCGTCGCCCAGGATTGGGAAAGCGAGAACCCCGGACAGCCCTTGCCCGAATGGTTCGTCAACGCCATGGACCTCACGCCCATGGAACACGTGCGGGTGCAAGCTGCCCTGCAGCGCTGGATCGACTCGGCCATTTCCAAGACCTGCAACGTGCCGCAGGAATACACCGTGGATCAGACCCGCGAACTGTACGAGTACATGTACAAGTCGGGCTGCAAGGGCGGCACCATCTACCGCGACGGCTCGCGCGACGAGCAGGTGCTCCATCGCAAGAAGGAAGACGTCAAGGGACTCGCCGAGGCCGAGAAGGAAACCGCCGAGGCAAAAGAAGCCAAGGCCCTCAAGGACCTGCACAGCGGCAACGCCAATTTGTGGAACCAGCCCAAGATCCGCCCACGCCCCAAGGTGAGCCGCGGCATGACCGTGCAGAAGCCTTCGCCGCTCGGGTCGGTTTTTGTCACCGTCAACGACGACGAACAGGGCGAACCTCTCGAAATCTTCTTGACCGCAGGCAAGGCCGGCTCCGACATCACCGCGTTGGGCGAAGCCATGGGCCGCCTCATGTCCTTGGTGCTACGCATCTCGTCGCCGCTCTCCCCCATGGAGCGCTTGCGCGAAATCCAGAACCAGCTGGGCGGCATCGGCGGATCTCGCCAGCACGGGTTTGGCAAGAACACGGTCCGTTCGCTGCCCGACGCCATCGCGTTGGCCATCGACGAAGTGCTCAAGGCACGTTCGCCGGAAATTGTCGGAGACGAAACCGCTCCGGCCGCCGTAGCGACACAGGTGCAACTGGACTTCAAGCCCAAGAGCCACGCCGATCTGTGCCCGAATTGCGGAGAAGCGACGTTTATTCGTGAAGAGGGGTGCATGCATTGCACCTCTTGCGGCCACTCCCAGTGCTGACTCGGGTCTGAGCGCGCATACTCCTCCCCACTCCCCCTCGGCGTACCCAGCACGTACGCCGTCGGGGTCGTGTTGAGTCGTCTGCATCGCTCATCCCTCTCGTCAGATTCTGACTCTCGATTTTCGGTTTTGGCCCTCCGCCTTGCGGCGATTGGGCCTTTTTTGTTTTGGGTCGCGGGTGAGCCTAAGGTCGCGGGGATGGAACGGTCGATTGCGGAAGGAAGGCTGGCTGGCGGATCGAGCTCGTCGAAATCCCTTTTCTGTGTGTGCGCTCTCTGGTGACTCCGTTTTTGCATGGGGGTTCAACACTATCGGTGGCAAACCTCGGCGGGTACTGTGGGGGACTGAATAGATTCGAGGACTGATGGGTTTGTGCATCGCGCATTGTCTCGCCCGGG
>JBDKGS010000351.1:0-4315 GCA_039798065.1 Fibrobacterota bacterium
CAGTGGGTGACAAATTCAGTCTACGGGAAACCGGAAAGCGTCGAGCACCAACCGCAACGCACCGGGCGCGGAAAGCTCGCCGCGTTCGATGCCCGCCTTGGCTCCCACCCAGGCATCGGCGACTCCTGCCGACCTGGAGAAGGCGTCGATCAACGATTCGTGGGCCATGCTCCAGACCCATTCCTGGATCTGCTCGTGACGCCGCGTTTCAAGGATTCCCGTCTTCAGGCAGTGTTCGCGGAACAACTCGATCTCGTTCCAGATGGTATCCAGGCCATCGCCGTTCACCGAACTGCAGGTGACCACAGGGGGCTTCCACCCCTTGGTGAACGGCTGCAATCCAAGCACGGCGCCATGAAGGACCGCACGAGCAAGTCCTGCACGTTGACGGTTGTCGCCATCGGCCTTGGTGATCGCGATCAAATCCGCGATCTCCATGATGCCTTTTTTGATGCCCTGCAAATCGTCGCCGGAACCGGCCAACTGCAGAAGCAGAAACAGGTCGGTCATGGAACGCACGGTGGTTTCGCTCTGACCCACACCCACGGTTTCCACAAGCACGACGTCAAATCCTGCCGCTTCCACCAGGAACATGCTCTCGCGCGTCTTGCGCGCCACGCCACCCAAAGCGCCCGCCGAGGGCGAGGGGCGGATGAAAGCCTCGGGAAGGCGCACCAGCGCTTCCATGCGGGTCTTGTCGCCCAGAATGGAGCCGCGATTGATGCTGGAGCTGGGATCGATGGCCAACACGGCGACCTTGTGGCCTTTTTCGACCAACCGGCAACCCCAGGCGTCGATGAACGTGCTCTTGCCCACGCCCGGAGGCCCGGAGATGCCGATGCGGATGGACTTGCCGGCGTGCGGCATGATCATGCGAACCAGTTCGTCGGCCATGGCGCGGTGCTTGGGAGCGTTCGACTCGACCATGGTGATGGCCCGTGCGAGCATGGCCCGATTGCCTGCCAGAAGCCCTTCGGCGAGCTGTTCGGGGCCCGGAGCCTTTGCTACGGGCGGGACAAAATCCGTCGGGGCGCTGTTTTGCGCTCCGGCCACGCCGGGCGAAACGAACGATGCGAATTCGGATCCGGCACCCTGGGGCACCCATTCTGGTTTCACGACATTCGTCTCGTCTGACATTTTCTGACCTACTCTTCGTCGTCGCAGATCGTGAGGATCTCGGTTCCGCGATCGGTGATGGCGATGGTGTGTTCGAACTGCGCCGAGAGTTTGGCGTCGGCTGTCACTGCGGTCCAACCGTCGTCGAGCAACTTGGTTTTCCACACGCCCTGGTTGATCATGGGCTCGATGGTGAAGACCATCCCTTTGCGCAAGCGCGGCCCCGGCTTGTCGCGGTGGTGCAAGACCTGCGGCTCTTCGTGGAACTTGCGTCCGATCCCGTGACCGCAGTATTCGCGGACCACCGAATAGCCTTCGGCTTCGGCGATATCCTGGATGGTGGCGCCCACGTCGTTGAGGAACGCGTTGTCCTTGGCCGCCGCGATGCCCATGTCCAGACATTTTCTGGTCGTCTCCACCAGATGGCGTACTTCGGGAGCGACCTCGCCCACGTAGTAGGTGGACGAACAATCGCCGTGGTAGCCTTTCAAGCACACGGTGATGTCGAGGTTCACGATGTCCCCGTCGCGCAGGATCTCCTTTGCCGACGGGATTCCGTGCGTCACAACTTCGTTGATGGACGTGCAGATGCTGTAGGGGAAGCAACCCTGCTCGATGCGCGGCTTGCGAGGATCGGTGGGGCGGCCCGGATAGTTGAGCGGGCTGGGGTAGGCTCCGTGATCCAGGATGAACTCCCGGACCAGACCATCGATTTCCAGCGTGGAAATGCCCGGGCGGACAAGGCTTCCCGCATAGCGGAGGGTCTGGGCGGCCAGCCTGCCGGAATCGCGCAGGAGCCGAATTTCTTCGGATGTTTTCAAACGGATCATGGAACCGGGGAATATACACCTCAAGATGTTAGATTCCTTGGATCTGGAGGTGTTCATGAGTGTGGAGTTCCGATCATCCGACCTTGTGGGGGTGCATGTCGCCCTCATTACCCCTTTGTTGTCCGACTGCAAGCGCAACTTGCGCAACAGCATCGACTTCAAAAAAGCGGAGAAGATGATCGAGGATCTGATCGCCCAGGGAGTCGATGGAATCGTGCCCACGGCAACCACCGGTCAATCCCCCACGGTCACGCCCAAACAGCATCTGGAATTCATCAAGTTCGTTCTGGACAAGGTTGCCGGTCGCGTCAAGGTGATCGCCGGCGCTGGATCCAACTGCACCCGCGAAACCATCGACATGGTCGGGGAAATCCAGAAGATTTCCCAAGGAACACCGTGTCTTTGCGTGACGGGCTACTACAACAATCCGCCGCAAGAGGGTATCCAAGCCCACTACGAAGCCATCGTGGAAGAAACCGGCGCACCCGTTGTCATGTACAACGTGCCTGGCAGAACCGCCAGCTACATCGAGCCGGAAACCATCATCGCGCTTGCCCACAACCCAAAGATCCTCGGCTTGAAGCAATCGGTGAACTTCGCCGATCCAGGCAAGTTCCGCGACGACACCGTCCGCATCGCTCGGGAAACCGCATCTCTCGACTTCACTTTGGTCTCCGGCGAAGATGGATGGTTCCTGGACATCCTCGAGCTCGGTGGCAAGGGAATCGTGTCGGCCTCCGCGAACATTCCCGAAGCGGCAAAGCTCTTCCTGGAAGTCCATCGCAGGCATTTCGCAGGTGACAGCGTCGCCGCACGTCAGGCCCAAAAAGCCCTCGCCCCTTACATCTCGTGGGTATTCGCGCGCAAAAGCCCGATCCCCCTCGCCACGATGTTCAACACACCCGTGTTCCTCCCGCTGGTGGACTTCGCCGCCACCGCTGGCGGACAGGAATTGGTCGCGCAGATGGAAGCATGGGCGAGCAAGGCGGCTCCCAGCTTGCAACAATGGAAAGCCTGAACGGCCCGGTTCTGGTGACGGGAGCCAACGGGTTCGTGGGAACCTGGCTCCTGAAAACTCTGGTGGCAGCCGGGATTCCCACTTGGGCTGCGGTCCGACGTATGGGAAGCACCTCCATCGATGGCGTGTCGGAAGTCGTCTTCGATCTCGAAGATCCTTCGTCGATGTACGCGGCGCTTGACAAAAGTCGTCCAGCGGGAATCGTGCACTTGGCGGGAATGGCCTCGCCGCACATTTCCAACCAGCGCCCGGAAGCGGTCTACAACGTGAATTTCCTGGGCACCCAGCGCCTGTTGGAAGCCTGCAAGGTGCTCGGGATCAAACCTCGCGTCCTTCTGGTGGGCTCGGCGACGGTCTACGGGAAAGTCCAACCCGAAGATCTGCCGCTGCGGGAATCCCGACAGCCGCGGCCGGCGGATTCCTATTCCCTTTCGAAAGCCGCAGCGGAAATGCTTGCGCCTCTCTATTCGGAACATTTCCCGGTCGTGGTCGCGAGACCCTTCAACCACACCGGCCCCGGACAAGCGACAGATTTTGTCTTGCCGTCGTTCGCCGCGCAAATCGCACGTATCGAGCTGGGGTTGCAGCCGCCTGTATTGAAGGTGGGCGACATGTCGTCCGAACGGGATTTCCTCGATGTGCGCGACGTGATCGAAGCCTACACCGCCTTGCTCGTCAGGGGTGAACCCGGCAGCATCTACAACGTTTGTTCCGGTCGCTGCTCGACCGTGGCGGATTGGCTCGCCCTGATCGCGAAGCAATCGCGCGTCCCCGTCGAGATCGTGACAGATCCGCTCCGCGTGTTTCCCCAGCCAAACCCCCGGCTGGTAGGTGACAATTCCCGACTTCGCGCCCTGGGCTGGACTCCCCGGATCGCACCGGAAGAAATGATCCGGGAGCTTGTCGAATTCTGGCGGGGACGGACGGCGCCGGAGTCGGTGTGAAAAGACCTCGCTGGCGGTTCATCGCGCTGCTGGCGGCCTTTGCCAGCCTCGCGATCCTTCTTCGTGTGGGTTGGTCCATCGCGCAGGATCGCATCGCCCAATGGATCGACACCGAGCACGAGAACGCCGGATGGCGATGGCGCGTGTTCGGCGGACGACGCGATGGATGGAGAATTTTCAGGGCGGATTCCGTCAAAGCGTGGAATTCCACCATCGAGGTGCGCCTTCGACTCGTTTCCCTGGGTTGGGCTCCATCGGAAAACGCCTACGCGATTCCCGCCACGGCTTCGCTTTCCGCCAGGCGGTTGGACATAGCCTACCGACCCGCCGATTCGAAGGACAGCTCCGCACCGTCGTTTCCCGCTTCCTTCCAGATTCCCCTGGAAATCTCGTTGCAGCTCGACTCC
>JBDKGS010000352.1:0-4289 GCA_039798065.1 Fibrobacterota bacterium
GCCGACTTCCCATCCAGGCCGACGATGCCGTCTCGGAACGCGCCGGATATGTGCTCCACGAGGCCTGCGCCACCAATCTGACCGATTCGCTCCATGTTCTCACGGAAATGGAGCCGCCCTCGGAACACCTCGACGCCTACATGGACGTCGCGCGCATCCCCCACGGCGTGCGCCACGGCGTGCGCAAGGACATCGAGAGCCACGGGGTTTCCAGCTTCGTCCTTTGAATCTTCGATCGCGATGCAATGATCGGGGGAACGTCCTTCGACGCGCTGCGCTTGTTCGGGACTGGCTTTCCCCCACCGCCTGCGGCTCCGGCTGCGCCGGGATCCTCGGCTCCCCCTTCTCCACTGCGTGGGGCGTGCATCCTGCGCGGACGCCGCCCGCGGAACAGAATCCGTCAGGGCATGGGAAGGACGGAGATCGATCCTGCGCGCAAGGCCCTGTCGGATTTTGACAACAATCTGCCGCGCACGTCGACCAATGGCCGGGCGCCCGCTGGCAGCAGCGCACGCGGAACGCGGCGGATGGAGGTCATGGCCGCCGATCTTGCCAAGGCGCGAGCGGCGTATTTGAGATCGGCAGACCCGACCTGGAGATTGGCCGTCTTGGGAAGGATGGCGCAGGTCCATTTGGTGGTCCAGACCAGCGAATCCCCGGGAGCGATGGCGGTCCATGGCCCCGTCAATTCGTTCTCGATCAAGGCGTTTTCCGCGTAGATCTCGACGTCCGATTCCCACGGGGAAAAGCGGGTCGAATCGACATCGACGTAGTGCTTCACGAACAGGAGCGAGTCCTTGAGTTGCGCCAACCAGCCCTCGCCGCCATCGCGGAAGAACTTGCCGGTTTTTGTCCCGGCATCCTGGTACCAGCCCAACGAGTCGTCCTTGGTCATTGCCAGATCAGGCTGCAATCCGCTCCCGGTGGGGTTCACGAATTTGAATTTCGTCGCTTTCGGGAAGAACAAAAGGCTTCCGGTGTAGCCGCGGGAAGTCTCCCACGGCGCGAAATGACGGGCGCTGTCGGTACCGAAATTTGTCGTGACGTAGGTGAGGACCAAGGCGTTCGCGGTCGAATCGAAACCGAACCGCTTGGTCACCTGCAGTTTGGTGATGGGGTTGGGAGGACCCACCATGAAGATCCGGGAACTGTCGGGAGAAAAGGAAACCGAGTAAGCCGAATCCGTGAACGAAGCCGGAGGCGGCCAGTTGGCGGTTGGCTTCCAGCGATGTTGCGGCGCGGGCCAGAAGAACGCCCCGTCGCTTTCGCCAGGACGGATCACGTCCAATTTCTGGTACTGGAACTTCACCAGTTTGCCGGCCTTCTTGGGTGCCACGGCGACGGAGTACCCTCCCATCGAGGTGCCCCACCATTCGCCGGATTTTGTCCACTTGCCCGCGGATGCCACGGCGGCAAAACCCAGAATCGACACCATTGCCAGCTCGACGACTTTCATCCAATCCCCCAACAGAAGGTTCCCAACGAGTACGGACTAAAACCTAACGACATCGGCCCTTTGTGAAAGCTTGTTTCCACGAAAGTCGGGTTGGGACGAAAAGCCCGGCAAACCGCCCCGCAACGCACCCGAGGCGGATCGCTCGCCAATTGGTGACTTCCCTGACACCATGTTTTTCGCCTCGCACGAAACCCAAATCCTCCATCCTGCGACCAAGCAGCGTACAGGGAGGTCCCGTTGAAAACCCTTCTGCTTCTGGGCATGGTCGCCACATCGCCGGTCTTGGCGACGCCCTCGGGCCGATACCCCTGGAACGTCCGGCTCGACTACGGTTTGTTGGTGGATGGCCGCGATGGCCGGCACTACAAGACCATCGAGATCGATTCGTTGGAATGGCTGGCAGAAAACGTCAAGTTCGTCACCGACATTCGCGTACCTGTGGTCGGCCACCGACATGGACACGTCGTTCGTTCCCGAAGCCGCCCAGGACGTGGGCATCAACATTCTTTCCAGCCTGGGGACCATGGATCCGTTCGGCTTCAGCGTGCGTTGCGTGGAAAAGATCGGCCGCTAAGACAAAATCTGTTATCAACGGGAACAGCCAGATTCCGTCCCGATTGTTGATACCCCGCACCCGCATTGAGGTTGCGCGTCGACTCGAACACCCAATAGGAGGCCAGCCTGAAATTCTCACCGCTGTTTCTACTGACCTTCGCAGGTCTATGCGTGGCCGGTGTGTCCAAGTTTCCCTGGAATGTCCGTCTCGATTACGGACTTGTCGTCGATGGCCGCGATGGACGCCACTACAAGACCATCGAGATCGATTCGTTGGAGTGGCTGGCGGAAAACGTCAAATTCGTCACCGACAGTTCCTGGTGCTACGACCACGACACCACCAATTGCGCCATCTACGGCCGATTGTACCGAGGCTCGGAGGCGGCAAAGGCATGCCCCAAGGGATGGCACCTGCCCACCGCCGACGAGTGGCGCTCGCTGCTCCGCTCCGCAGGCGAAGGTCACGCACTGACGCGGCTCACCGCGACCGAAGGTTGGGTCACGCCCAACATTGCAGAAGAAGCGACATTGGCTTTGTCCAAATGGATCAATCCCCTCTCCGACCGTCCGACAAAAAGTGTCGCAAAGAAATTGGCGCTGGCGCAGGCGGAAGCCGACGCCGCTGCCGCCGCTGCGGCAGCACGACCGAAGTTCGTCCCCGACGACCATTCCGACGACCGGTTCGGGTTCAGGCTGCTTCCGGCGGGAATGAGGATCGTCCCGATGCCCATGCACCCCCAGCCCAAAGTCCCCTACGGAGAAAGCTCCGCGGTGGAAACCAAATACTCGAAATCCCACCCGGTCGTCGGGAAGGAATTCGGTCGAATGGGCGCCTACGCGAACCTGTGGTCGGCCACGGAGATCGACACGTCGCTGGCCCCCGAAGCCGCCGACGACATGGGCATCAACATCCTGTCCAGCCTGGGGACCATGGATCCGTTCGGGTTCAGCGTCCGTTGCGTGGAGAAAATCGGGCGTTAAACAAAAACGCCCCAGAGGCCAAAACCTCTAGGGCGTCAGATCTTGTCCTAAGACTGCGAGATCTTAGTTGATCTCCTTGGCCTCGAACCACTTCATGTTCTTGCGCAGCTTCTTGCCGATTTCCTCGACCTGGAGCTTGCGTTCGGACTGCTGGGTGGCGCGGAAGTTCTTCATGCCGTTTCCGTGCACTTCGTCCATCCAGTTCTTGGCGAAGGTGCCCTTCTGGATGTCGGTCAAAGCCTTCTTCATGGCCTTGCGGGTGGCGTCGGTCACGATCTTGGGACCCGTGGTGTAGTCGCCAAATTCTGCCGTGTTCGAGATGCTGTGGCGCATGTAGGAGAGGCCGCCCTGGTAGATCAGGTCGACGATCAGCTTCACTTCGTGCACGCATTCGAAGTAGGCCATTTCGGGGGCGTAGCCAGCGTCCACCAAGGTCTTGAAGCCGCCCTTGATGAGTTCCGACAGACCGCCGCAAAGCACGACCTGTTCGCCGAAGAGGTCGGTTTCCGTCTCTTCCTTGAAGGTGGTCTCGTAGACGCCGCCGCGAAGCGAGCCGATGCCCTTGGCGTGGGCCAGAGCCTTGGCGTGGGCCTTGCCCGAAGCGTCCTGGTGGATGGCGATCAATCCAGGAACGCCGCCGCCCTTTTCGAATTCGGCGCGGACCATGTGGCCGGGGCCCTTGGGCGCGGACAAGAACACGTCGACGTCCTTGGGGACCTTGATGTACTTGAAGTGGATGTTGAAGCCGTGCGAGAAGATCAGGCTCTTGCCCTTCTTCAAGTTGGGCAGGATGTCGGTTTCGTAGACCTTGGCCTGGACTTCGTCGGGCAGCAAGATCTGGATGAAGTCGGCCTTGGCGGCAGCTTCGGCGGCGGTGAACAAGGTCACGCCGGGCTTGAAGCCGTGCTTGACGGCGAGCTTGTAGTTGTCGGAACCCTTGCGCTGTCCCACGATGACGTTCACGCCGGAATCGCGGAGGTTCTGGGCCTGGGCGTGTCCCTGCGAGCCGTAGCCGATGACTGCGATCGTCTTGTTCTTGAACGGAGTCAGCGAGCCGTCTTTGATCGTGTAGACCTTCATGATGTTCCCTTTCCCCGGTAATGCCGGGAAGATTAGCAGAAGGGGGGAAAGTTAGAATGCATCGGCACGCATTGCCAATTTCTTACACCTACGTTAGGTTTGGATTTCCGATCGCGGAAGTAGCTCAGTTGGTAGAGCTCCTGCTTCCCAAGCAGGTGGTCGTGGGTTCGAGTCCCATTTTCCGCTCTGCACATCCAACCCTCCCCCCGCCCGCCCG
>JBDKGS010000353.1:0-4241 GCA_039798065.1 Fibrobacterota bacterium
AGGAACGATCGGCCCGAAACGCTCTCGGCGTCCTTGGTCGCCGAGCCGAGCCCGGAACCCGGGCTTTGTGACGGCGGAGGTCGAACCGCGACGGGAGGCGGCGTGGCGTCGTCCGGTGCCGCGCGGCGTCCGCGAGGACGGAATCTGCCTTTGAGCGAGTTGGGCAGCGCGGCGAAAGCGGGTTTGCGCAAAAGCCACACGCACACCAGCACCGTGACGCAAACCAGGATGAGCGGCAGCTGCGAAAGCAATCGTTCTCCCAGCAGCTTGGAGAGCGGCGTGTCCATGAGGGACACCGTGTCGGTCTTGACGGAATCCATCGAAATGGTGGCAGGCTTTTCGTCCGTCCAGGGCTGCTGCTTGCGCAGCGATCGATCGTCGCGCGGAAAATAGGCGCGGCTGATGCGGATCAGGTCGCCGCGCGCGGTGTCCAGGTTGCCGGCAAGCGTCACCAAATACTGGATGAAATCCCGATCCTTCTGGGTGTAGCCGGTGTCCACCAGCACTTCCAGATCCACGTTGCGCAGCTGCACCGCCGTGGTCGGGCCAGGAGCGCCGGGCATCTGCAAAGGTTGGTAAGGCAGGCCGGGCAGATTCTGGATGGAGGGCGCAGTCGCAGGGAGTTCGGCGTCGGCGTACTCCTCTTCGTCCTCCAGCTCCACATGGGCGCGCACCAGGAAGGTGTTGTCGGAGAAATACCGCGTCAGGGCGTCGTGCGCGGCACGCTCGTAGCCTCGTTCCAGGCGCGTCTTTGGGTCGGCCGGGTCGCGGGTGTCGCGTGTGCGGGCGCCAGGGTCCTGTGCAAAGCACCAGGAACCAAGCAATGCCAAGGCGATGAGCAGTCGGTTTGGAGTGGACACGTCGCCATTCTACGGCTTTCGCGTGTCGGGAATCAAGTCGAGATTGCGAGCTCCTGCTCCAGCAACCACCGTTTCCGCTCGATCCCAGCCCGGAAGCCGGTGAGCGCGCCATTCGCCCCGATCACCCGGTGGCACGGGACCAGGCACAAGATGGGATTGGCGCCGCACGCCTGTGCCACCGCACGCACCGATTTTGGATTTCCCACCCGTCGCGCCAATTCGCTGTAGGTGATCGTCTCGCCGCGTGGAATCTCTCGCAGCAAGGTCCACACCGATTTCTGGAACGCCGTCCCCATGGGATCCAACCCCAAGTCGGCAGGACAAGATCCGTCCTGCCAAAATCCGTCAAGCGCGGTGGCGAACATCGCGATACCGTCCGGGTCGCGCACCAACATGAACTTGGGGAACCTGGCCCGAAGCTCCATCTCCATCTGCGCCAGGTCGTCGCCCACGGCAAGCCAACGCAAGCCGGTCTCCGAAACCGCGAACAAAATCCGTCCGATCGGTGACGTCCCGAAATCGAAGCGGAGCCTTTCGCGGACCTCTCTCAGAGCTTTGCTGCCTTGGGCTTGCGGAACGACCCCCACAACAGGAAGATCACGGTGAAGGTGATGTACATGTCGGCCACGTTGAAGATGCCGGTGCGCAGGTTCCCGATGCCCAGGTTCAGGAAGTCGGTGACGCCGCCCTGGAACAACGCGCGGTCGATCAGGTTGCCCAATCCGCCTGCCGCCACCCAGGCCGACACCATGCGGGTTTCGTCGTTGGCCGTCTTGGAGAAGAACACGTACCAGATCAACGCCGCCACGAAAATCCCAACGCCCACCAGCAAGATGGCTTGGCGGACGGGTTCCGGGAGTGTGGCCCCCAGGCTCAGGAACGCGCCGTGGTTCTGCACCAGTTGCACGCGGAAGATGCCGCCCAGATAGTTGTGCGCCTCGCCCGGAAAAAGCATGGCGCGTGCGGCAATTTTTGTCGCCTGGTCGAGCGCCACGCCACCGATGATCCAGGCGGCGAGGGCGGGTTTGGAAGCGAGATTCATGGGTTCCTGATTCGTGTGTGAGGTTTCATGGAATTTGTCATCGGTAGATTTCGCGGCGATGTCCGACATCGACGACTGCGATCAACAAGACATCATCTTGGATGTCGTAGAGGATTCGGTAGTCGCCAACCCGGATTCGCCAGCCATCGCGGCCCGACAATTTCTTGCATCCAGACGGTCGCGGATCTTCTGCGAGGAACTGGATCGATCCTCTCGAGCGACTTCTGGGCCGACCGGAGGATTTCGATGCGCCAAGTCAGGTTTTGTCTCCCAGCTCCTTGACTGCGTCTTCGAAGTCGACGAATTCCTGGGGCTCGGCCTTGGCCGCATCGTAGGCGCGCAGGGCATCCAGCTCTTCCAGTTCTTCGACCACGGCCTTCCATTCCTCCCACGGAACCAACACCGCGGTGGTCGCGTGGGAGGCGTCGTGCACGAATTGCGGATGAAGGGCGACCATGGCTCCAAGATACGATTTGCACCAGCCTCGAGACAACTCAGGGTGGCTACCCCAGCGTATCGAACCCGTTCAACTTCAGCACCGGTGCGCCCTGGGTGCGCGAAGCAGCCAAGTCCACTTCAAAGCGCAGCGACCAGTCGTTCAAATCCTCGAAGTCCTGCAGAACCTGTTCGACCTTCCAGATCGAAGCTTCCATCTCGATGAGCGTGTGGCGGGCGTTGCGGCCCTCGGCGTCCATGCGGAAGGTCTTGTGCTCTTCGTGGTAGGCTTCCATGCGCTCGGTCAAGCGTGCGGCCGTCCACGGCTCGCCATCCAGATCCACCACCTGCCCCGCCGCTTCCGGATCGGGAGACAATTCCTGCAACACAGCATCGTACTGCTCCTGCTCCAGAGAGCGCAGGATGGTGAAGATGCGGTTGCGCACCAGGGCGGTGAAGGCCTTGGTGTCGCGGGTGATGTCGCGCTCGGCGTCTTCGGCTCCCGGAGGCTTGAGCTCCTGCGTTTCGGCGCGCGAGAAATCTGGGTTCTTCATCTTCTCCCATTCATCGAGTAGGCTCGAGTCGACCTGTCGGATCATCGCGCCCAGGTAGGTTTCCAATTCGCGCACTTCGTCGGTTTTGACAGAATCCGGCACCGTGTTCGACAGCACCTTGTAGACGCTGTTGAGATGGCGCAGGAGCAGACCCTCGGTGCGTTCGAGGTCGTATTCACGAACATAGGCAGAAAATGGCTGGAATGTCTCGAACATTTCACGCACGATCGACTTCGGGCGAATGTTCTCGTTCCCCACCCAGGGGTGCTTTTCCGAGAAAGCGTTGAATGTTTCGTAGACAAATTCCCGCAAAGGCTTGGGGTATTCGAGCTTTTCCAGCTCTTCGATACGCTTGTCGTACTCCACGCCATCGGCCTTCATTTCGGCCATTTTCCGGGTTTTGAGCTTGTCCAGCTGCTTGCGCAGAATCTGTTCGGGGTTCTCCAGAATGGATTCGCACAGCGTGATCACGTCCAGCGAATACTCGGGGTGCTCCGAATTCAACAGCGGAAGCGTGTCCAGCAACCACAGAGACAATTCGTGGTCCATCGAGAAATCTTCGCCCAATTCCACCTTCACCCGCAACTTCGCCATTCCCGGCGCTTCGGGTTCAATGAACTCGATGATCCCTCGCTCCGCAAGCGGTCGGAACAACTGCCAAGCCCGCTTCTTGTGCGCTTGCTTGGTTTTCTCGCCGTCGTGACAGGAATTGATCAACTGCCGCAACGCCTTGCAGCCATCGGTCTTGCGCGACAGCACGTTCAGCAACATCCCGTGCCCCACGGCAAATCTTGACACCAGCCGCTCCGGCTCCGAATCGATCAGCTTCTTGAACGTGGCCTCGTCCCAAGGCACATAGCCCTTCTCGGGAGGCTGGCGCTTGACAAATTTCTTCCCGTTCGATTTCGCCGCCAAACGCAAGTTCTCGATCATGTGCTCGGGGGCCTGCGCCACCACCCAACCCACGTCGTCGAAGCCCTTGCGACCCGCACGTCCGCTCACCTGGTGAAAATCGCGCGAAGTCAAAATCGACGTCTTGTCGCCGTTGTACTTGCACAACTTGGTGAACAACACGCTGCGAATGGGCACGTTCACGCCCACACCCAGCGTATCGGTGCCGCAAATCACCTTGAGCAAACCCATCTGCGCCAACCGCTCCATCAGGATCCGGTACTTGGGCAGCAGTCCCGCGTGGTGCAAGCCAATGCCGTGCTTGATCCACCGTTTCAGGTCCGGGCCGTACGGCGAATTGAACTTGAACCCCTCCAACGCCTGCGCGATGGCGGCCTTCTCTTCCTTCGTGCAAAAATTGATGCTCGTGAAGCTCTGCGCATTGGCAGCGGCCTCGGC
>JBDKGS010000354.1:0-4232 GCA_039798065.1 Fibrobacterota bacterium
ACCCAATCCCAACGATTTGGACAAGCGCACGATCGTTCCTTATTCGCGTTACGGCAAAATGGGCGACCACCTGATCGAGCGCAATTACATCCACAACAACTGGTATGTCTTCTACGACGAAATGGAATGGGACATCGGTTCCACCATGCGTTACAACCTGTGCGACCAGAACTACAACACGCAGTTCGCGCAGAATAAGGATTCTGCTTCTGAATCCAACAACATGACCGGCGGGTTCATGTACCTCAAGGACGTTCGCATCGTCCCGCACAAGATCTACAACAACACGATCAATGGCTCGTCCATCATCTTCGGCAACAGCTACTTCAAGCCCGGGGTGCAGCACTACTTCTACAACAACCTGGTCACCGGATGGAACCGCTCTGGAATCAACGGAAGGATGATTTCGGATTCCCGCCAATTCCTTCGGCTCTGGAAGGATTTCCTCTACAACAACACTTTCGAGGTCGGTCAAGCGGATTCACTTTATCAGATCCAGAACGAATCGTCTGGTTCGGTGACCGACGCTGCGGCTTGTACTGCGGCCAATCAGGCGTCGCCCTGCTACCTCACGTGGGACAAGCCGGTACCGGTCTTGCAAGGCGTCAAGAACCAATGGTTGTGGAACGGCTGGCAGGTGGCCCAAGGAACCAATTACACGGGCACCTACAAGGCTACCGACTACGCTGCCTACAACTCACAGAACATCGACTTCTTCAACCAAGGCGGCTACATCAAGCTGGCTTTGGGTTTGGGGACGACGCCCGTAGATATCATGAAGCAGGACAACTACTGGGCGCGCAAAATCACCTACAAGAGCACCGTGCCCGGCGCGGTGGGCTTTTTGGAGCCGTCCTGGACCACGCACATCGTGGATACCACCATCAAGGACAAGGGGTGGGCGTCGGCAGGCAACTTGGATCTGGACCAGTCCCCGGCCGACCGTGGAGCCATTTCCTCTGCGGGCGACGGAATCATCTCTCCGCTCACGCTGAAGGATCAGTTCATCGTGACCCTGGACAAGACGGCTAGGACGGTTTCTTTCCAATACTGTGTCGACGCGATTGGTACCGCGACAGGGTTGGACTTCGAGCTGACCAGCTACTACAGGACCATCGCTCTGACGCAGGAAGGTCAGGATATTCCCAAGCCGGCATTCCCGGCTCCGGTTCAATTGACCAACACCGGGACCAAACCTGTGGCCAATTCTTGTGGAATCTTCAAGGCCACATTGCCCACCGCCCCCGTCGATTCCTTCGCACGATTCGATTTGGTGCTGAAGGGAACCGTGGACGGCAAGCCCACCAAGTCCAATGTGGGTGTTTGGATCTGGCGTCAGACCCAGTACAAGCTCGACGTCTACTTCACCAAGTCGGCAAACGGCACCGACACCATTTCCTCTGCGCGTGTCGGTGATCCCGTCTACATGCGTGTCGTGGGGCGTCGCACCGACAACAATTCGTCCATTCCCATGATCGACGTCCTGGCGGCCACGCCCGACAAGAACATGTTCCTGTTGCCGGCGGGCACCCAAGTGATGCCCGGCGACACGATCGGCAAGAGCCTGTCCGGAGGTGTCGGTTCCTACCAAGTGCAGTTCACCCAGACAGGAACTGTCACCGTGGCCTTGTCCGGCATGGTAGGCACGCTGCCGGTTCCCGGTGCGGGTGCATTGAACATTCGTCCCGGATTGCCGGAACGGGTGATCTGGCAGAACCCTGCCGACTACCAGTATGTGGACCATACGCTGCCGCTGGATTCCAGTGCGACCATCATGGACCAGGCCCCCACAGCCGTCAGTCTCCAGGTGGTCGATAAATTCGGCAACAACGTCGACACCGTCACCGACGTGAATCTCGTTGCGGCCAGGATCGACCCGTTGATTTCCAACCAAGGGTTCGCGACCGCCGCTGCGGGTCCGTTCCCGGCAACACCGTTTACGGCCTCGACCTTCAAGAGCGATGCCACCGGCAAGCTCGCCCTGTTCCACGTGGTCGCTGGTGTGGAAGGCCAGAAGTTCTGGGGATTTGCCAACGTCGTGAACAAGACCGTCATCGATTCGGCGCTGATGAAGGTGGGCAAGCCTCGGGCTTCGCTGTACTTCATCCCTGCGGGCGCCAAGATCGATACCTTCGTGACCGTCGCCCAGAAGGTGCATTTGATCCTCTCCAAGAACGGGACCGTGGTGGAGGCCGCCGACGCGTTGTCGAATGCGGTCGTGAACCTTCGCTCCGCGTTTGGAACCAAGTTGTACGCCTCGGCCACATCCATCGTTCCACTGGATTCGGTGGCGTTGGTTGCAGGCGAAGTCAATCTGTGGGTTCGTTCGGATGTTCCCGTGACCAACGACTCCGTGTTCGCTTCCAATCCTTGGGTTGGAAACGGGGTAGCCGCCGTCTTCACTCCCATCTCGTATCGGATTCCGCCTCAGCCGCCGACCCCGGTCATGAAGACCGCCGTGTTCCTGGACAACAATTGCGATAGTCTGCCAGATAGCGTTGTGGTCGTGTTCGATCCTGCCGCCGCGGTGAAAACCTTGAGCGCCAGTGTCCGGATCCACAAGCTCAAGTTCGCTCTCGCCAACGGCGACAGCGTGGTTCTCGACTCCAGCGTGGTCAAGACAATTTCTGCCGGAGCGGGAATCTCGATCGTGCTTCCCGCCACGGCCAAAGCCAAATTCAAACCATGGTCGCCAACGGCACAGCTGCAGGTTTGGGCTTCGCTCGACCGCTCGCCTGCTACCGACACGGTGGTGCTCATGGGTTCGGTCGCTGTCCTCGATGGCATCGGCCCTCGGCCCATCGCCGCCATCCTTGTGGAAAATCCGTCTCCGGTGACGCTGCCCGACACTCTGATCGTCCAGTTCAGCGAGCCCGTGACCTACACGGGCACCAAATGGCCTTTCCGTCTGTTCACCGAGAGCATGGTGGAAATTCCCGCCACCGGATTCACCATGCTGCCAAGTGATCCCGGTCCGGCGACCTCGCTGAGGTTCATCCTCACCGGTAACACGACTGGTTTGCTCGCCGAAAAGTCGGTTCTGGCCATCGCACCCGCTTCGGGGCTTGCTGATGTGTCTGGAAACGACACTCGCTTCGCTTCTTGCGGCACTGACGTCGCCATCGTGGCTCTCAAGCCAGTGATCGTGGCCGTGAAAAACGCCGCCATGCTGGACAAGGATGGCGACGGCCAAGCCGACCACGTGAGGATCGTGTTCCGTCGTGATTTCCGCAAGTCTTCCGAACGTCCCGACAGCGTGTCGATCACGAATTGGACGGGTGCGGTTCCGCGGTTCGCGAAACTGGCCGCGACGGATTCTGTCGCACCTGCCACCTATGAAATTCCGCTGGTTCCCGAGTTCCCGCTGGGTTCGACGATCGGCGCCAATCTGCCCACCGGCAGCGGCATTCTCGACGTCTACCGCGGAGTGATCTCCGGTCTCAACCCATTGGAACAGGTGGAATTGGCCGATTCGGTGCCTCCCATCGCCGTGGATGTGGCCAAGATCGAGTACGGCGCTGGTTTCGACAAGATCACCGTGACCTACTCCGAACCCATGACCGCCAAGTACCCCAGTCTCGATGCGATGGTATTGAAGACCGCGGGTGGCGACGTTGCCTTGACCTTCACCAATGCGCGGACCACCGATCCCGCCAGCAAGACCTGGCTCTTCGACGTGGTGTCCGGCAAGCTCCAGGTGGGCGACCAGATCCGGCTTCCGGGTTCGCGGTCGGTCATGAACGCGGTCAACGGAGGCATTCCCTCGGCATTGGGTGCGGCGCCCTACGTGCCGGTGGTTGGTGGCGATCGAGCTCCCGATTCGGGTGTGGTTTTGGATCGCAACGGCGATGGAAAAGCCGACGCGGTGCGGTTGTACTACTCGAAGGCACCTACGGGCAATCCGCGGTTCGACTTCAATTGGCAGAACGCGACGGTCTCGGTGGACAGCATCGCCTACGCCTCCATCGTGGCGGGCCAGACCGATGTGACGATTCCTGTCAGCACATTCGCGGCGGGAACGGCTGGTGCCGCATCGGCGACTTCGATCAGCTACGTGGCAGGTGCTCCTGTCGATCCGCTGGCCTTCCCCTTGAAGGATGGCGTGCCTCCGGTACTCACCTCGGCCTACGTCACCTACGGTGCGGTGGACGGCGCTCCCGATACCATGCTGCTCAAGATGTCGGAGGCGGGAACACCGCTTGTGCCTTCGGGGGCGATCGTACTTGCGAAGC
>JBDKGS010000355.1:0-4084 GCA_039798065.1 Fibrobacterota bacterium
CGGTTGCGACGTGGGCGTCTGGGGAGGTCGAGCATGGTGGTTCTCAGAATAGGAATTGTAGGGACGGTGCGGGCCAAAGACGGATTCCGTCCTTGCCGGAAAACGACATCAGGAACATGCTCTTCTGGAACGACCAATCCGAGTTCCCGTTGGAGGCCTCGGACGGGTCGTCGTATCCCCAGCGCTCGATCCCCAGAAGCTGCAGATCGAGAGCCATCCACGACAAGGGACGCCACCGGTAGCCAATCGAAGCACCGAGGTGGCTTGCCCCGGTGCCGCCGGTGGGTTCGATGAGTCCGCCTACGCGAAGTTCCATCCACGGGGTGTGTCGCTGCATCGGGAAGAAATAGAAGCGGGCCAGTCCGTTCAGACAGAACATGTCGGCGGGTGTCCCTTCGTCCAGGAAGGCGAGCATCGCGCCGGTCGAAAGGTTGTCGGTGACGAACCCGGAAAGGGAGGCGCCCACCAGACCCACTTCGTGGGGTTTTCCCGATCCCGCCAACGTCACGTTCCACGCGCGCAATCCCGCTTCGGCCATGCCCGTCCTCTGGCGATCCTGCGGAAGGGTCTGCGCGAAGACGGTTCCTGTCAAGAGAGCGAGGAGGGCGGGGAGCCGACTCATGGGGACGAAGGGGTCTTCCTGCGGAATCGTACGGCGCAGACCGCGGCGAATCCCCCTTGGAGCGCGACGAACAATCCCATCGCGGCGGCGCCCCCTTCAGAAAATCCGTACGAGTGCAGACCCGAGGCTAGGATGAAGTTGACTCCGTACCAGGCCATCACCACACCGAAGAACGCCAAGACCGAACCCATGAGGGTTCCGAAGGTACGGATCCATCCCGAAAAACGTCCGTGCAACACCATGAGGTAGCCCAGCGCCGCGATCAGGGACCAGGTCTCCTTGGGGTCCCATCCCCAGAAACGACCCCACGAATAATCGGCCCAGACGCCTCCCAGGATGATCCCCGAAGTCAAAAGGATCACGCCCAGTTGCATGGAGCGGTAGGCGTAGTGAGCCAGGTTCTTTTGGAATTCGGCGGAGTCCTTGCGGAAGACCTGCGCCAGTCCCAGATTCCCGATGGCCATCGCGACCAGGAAGGCTGCGTAGGAAATTGTCACCGTGAGCACGTGGAGGGTCAGCCAGAAGTTGTTCCGGAGCACGGGAACCAGCGGCTTGATGGAAGGATCGAGCACGGTGGGGAGGTTGTCGGCCAACAGGAACACGACCCAACCGGCAGCCGCCACGGCGGCCAAGACCACGCGGGAGCGGTAGAGCCGTGCGATGGGCAAACCGAACAGAATGGCCCCGAAACCCACCCAGAGGGTGGTTTCGTACATGTTGGTGACCGGGGCGCGACCCGAGACGAACACGCGCAGGGCGAATCCGCCAACCAACAGGACCAGGGCCGCGATTGCGCAGGATGCGGCCGCGATGGTGGCGCGCTTGGAGGTTTGCGACGAGGACTTCGAAGCGGTCTGCGCGATCCATGCCGCCAAGAACGAGAACATGAGAAGGATCCAGGCCCAGCGGAAGGGCCGCAGATGCACCAGCGCGAGCTCGGCTTCCACGTGGACCGGCCGGGTGCGCAGAAATTGTCCACCTCCCAGGCTGGACAGGGAATCGGTCAGGGCCGCGTTTTCGGAAAGGGAGCTCGCGGCGGAGTCGAACGAAGTCTGGTCTCCCGCGGCGAACGAAAGGAGAAGTTTGCGGACGGCTCCGGCCTGTTCCAACATGCCCCGATGGGAGGCGATCTCCTCCATGGGGATTTCCTGGGGCAGCCTCCACATGGCTTCCTTGCCAGGAGGTCCGGGGAGCAGGCGCCAGCCGGTGCCGGTGCGCGCTTCGGCGAACTTCTCCAACCGGCGAGCGGTTTCGCGCGCGGCCTTCTCAAGGCCGGAAAGGCGCAATTTCTGTCGATCCTTGGCGTCGGCGGCTTCTGTGAGGGCGCGCAACTTGGCGTTCGAGGCGAGTTCGTCGAAGCTCGCGAACTGTCCGTCTGCATCCAGCCCGATCTCCTTGCGAAGGGGCTTGTTGGCGCAAAAGACGATCCGCTGGCGGGACAACGTGTCGCCGTAGAGGGCCAGCGAAAACCAGGAGCGCATGGGGTCGAGATCGCGGGTCAATCCGGCGCGGCCACGGATCTCCTGCACGCCTTCGATGGCAGCGACCAGCAAAGGCTTCACCCTTCCGCCCGAGAGCACGGCGATCCCTTCGGCGCCCGAGAGATCGAGCTTCTTGACGGATTCCGGCAAACTCACCACCGGATCGGCGGCCCACGTTGCGACGGCGGAAGCGAGGACAAGAATTGTCTTCATTTTGCGGATCATGATTCGGACTTCCCGCGCCGTCTGAGGCGGCTTCGTTCGAGAGTGTACCAGGCGATGCTCAAGACCGTGAGGAGCGAACCGAAATACTTCAGGCCGCGTCCGGGATCGCGATTCACCGAAAGGACAGTGGTCGAGGGGCGGCCTTGCTCCTGCGAGAAACTGGCTTGGTAGAACGTGAAACCGCCGTGTTTCAGGGGTTCGTTCATGGCGATGCGGGCCGAATCGAAGACCGTCCCGACCGAATCGACCACGCTCACGAAGGACTCGTAGCTGGCGGCCTGGTTGGTGCCCGGATCGGTGCCCATCTTGAAGCGGTTCAAGCGGATGCCGAAGGGGAGCGCGACGCGTCGACCTTCGTAGGACAACGCCCGCCGAAGCCCGTGTTCGTTCCAGGTGAAGACGCCTCCCAGTGGCACCCAGCGGGCAGGGCCCCATGGGCCTTCACCCACGCGGATGGCCGGAGGCGGCAGGTCCTTGCCCGGAGCCGGATCCACTTCCACGCACGAGTCGCGCAGCGCGCCGCGAGGCTCCCAGGCGCCCACCGACATGTGGAGGACGCCGAAGGGGAGGGCGAGATCCTTCCCCAACGGAAGCCTGAATGCGGACAGAATCCGTCCATCCTTTTCGCAGCGGGCCATCAAAGTGTCGCCGGCGAAGCCCACGCGCAGAAGCGGCGACTGCGAAGCTCCGCCTTCGGGTTGGAAGACCACCTTCCACACCACTTCCGGATGGCGTTCGCCCGAAAAACGGAATTCGGGAACCTTGCCGTACAGGATCTCCTCCCAGGCGCTGTCGCCGTGCGTCACCTTCACCCGCGCGGCGGGATTGGCGAGCTTGTCGGAGTTGTTGGAAAGGCCTCGTTCCCCGATCTGCGCGTCGGGAAGGAACTGCAGGACTTCCACGCCAAGTCGACCGGCCCGCAACTTCCGGCCGACCACCAGCTCGGGAAGTCCCAATACGACGGAATCTGTCGAGGTGCGGCAGACGAGACGGAAATCGGCGGGGAGATTCGAGACGGTGTCCAGGAAGGATCGCGCCGACGGGACGCGCTCCAGGGACACGGCCATCAGACCCAGGTCTTCGCGAGAAGAGACGAGCGGGTTGTCCAGACCCAGCCGCATGGTGGTGGGCTCGGGAGCGCCCGTCAGCAAGGCGAGCTCCAGGACCGGGCCGCCAAGGGAATCGGCGACCACCCTCTGGTAGGTGCGGGAAAAGGGAATCTGTTCCAAGATCCGGGGCGCGGGCGCGGGCATGCCTGGCACTTCGCCAAGATCGCCCGAACGGCTCCAGAGACTGCTGTGCACCAGCCTTTCAGCGGCCAACTGCTCGTTGACATAGGTGCGCACGACGGTTTCCGGCAACCGCACGGCCATGCTCGCCGAGCCTTCGGGGATGTCCATGCTGCCGTCCATGCCGGCCAACTGCGTCGTCAGGGCGCCAACCAGCAGCGTGAGCATGCCGGCGTGGATGCATCCGAAGGCGTACTGGTCGCGACGCAACGGAAGACGCACCACCACCGCCAGGAGGATGTTGAGGAAGAGGAACACCAGGATCAGCCGGAAATACCACTGGTCGTAGAGCACCAGCCTGGCCATGTCGGCGTTGTAGCGCGATTCGACGATGGTGCCTGCGGCAAGGACGATTCCCAACGCGCCCATGCTGGTCACGGCGAGCTTGACCGAGGCGAGGAACCTTACGACAGGATTTGTCTGCAGTACGCGAAGATTCGCCAGGAGCCAATTGTTCATTCGGAGAC
>JBDKGS010000356.1:0-4072 GCA_039798065.1 Fibrobacterota bacterium
GTATCACAGTTGGTTAAAAACAGTTACAGGCCCTAAGCTGGAAGTGGTGATTAAAAACACCAAGGCTAAGACCTGCGACAGCTGTGGACGCTCTGTTTTTGTAGAAAAAGGCGTTGATATCGCCATCGTTACACAAGCTATAAAGCACGCACAAAAAGACAATTACGACTCGCTTGTTTTAGTAAATGGGGATGCCGATCTATTGGACGCGCTTCTTTATATCCGCGATGAGCTGGGGAAAAAGATCGTGATCGTGGGAGATCTCGACTCGATATCCACCGATATTCAAGCCATTTCCGACGAGGTTATTTCGGTCACCGACAACGTCGATGAATTTGCGAAATAACGTTTAAAGAACCTCTCGGGCAACGGAGGGACAGGTAACCCGCACTAGGCAATGCCTGGTGCCTTGTCGGTCTTCCCATTCTCCTCCTTAGACCTCTCACCGCTCTGCTCCCCCGTTGGGGGGGTAGTTTGGCTTGCCCGGTCGTCAGGGAACGGCACTGTAAGCCGTTGACTTGGTTGGATATAGGGTTCAGGACGAACTATTTTTGCGGGATCGTTTTTTATCGGGTTTGTGGGTGTTTTGCCGGAACACACGTGAACGCCCCTTTTTCCGCGGCTGACCTTTGGAGCTTTTTCCGATGACACAGACCATTGACGATCTTTCGATCGAAGAGCTTCAAAATCGCCTTCTCGAGATCCAGGAGAAGATCAAGGAGAAGGAAAAGAACAACTTGATCGATCAGCTGGCCCAAGCTCTTCGCCTGAAAGAGACTGCATTTATCCAAGAGCTCTTGGAGCTGGCTCGGCGGGAAAAAGCCCCGATCACCAAAATTCCACGGCCCGCACCCGTCGAGAAAAAGCCATCGAAGTTCGTTGGAAAATCGGAAGTTTATCTGCGCGGCGGAAAGGTCTTTTACGGCATCCAGGAGGTGAAATACACCCGACTGGATCGCAACGGAATCCTGCGGATTTCCAAAGACGGCAAAGGCTTGCCCCCAAAGGTGGAAAGCCTCCCGGCCCATATCCAGCGCCTGGTTTTAGCCCTGCCACAGAAAAAGGAAGTCGCACCAGCGTCCAATGTGGCCAGCCCTAAGGCAGGATCCACAAAAAACGATGACACGGTATTGACCCCGGCAGCAGAGGCTGTGGAAAAGGCCGACGCGTCGGATTTTGTCCAGAGCGCATCGGATACCTCGATCACCGCCACCCATGCGGACGCTTCAGAAGTGGAATCCCAGGGCGCCAGCGAACAACCAGAGCGCTCCAACGACGAATTGGACGAGGTTGAACGTGTTTTGAGGGTGGAAATTTCGCAGGAAGCCCACGACGAATCCGCGGAGGATTTGGCGCAGGTCGATTTGTTGGAAGCCACCGAGGAACAGGACTCCCCCATCGAACCGGTGCGCAAGCGCAAGTCCAAGGCTCGCCCCACTCCCGAAGTGCTGGAACCGATGGACTTGCAGCGAGAACCCGGGCAGGAGCCCGCTGCCACCGCGGCAAAGCCCAAGAAGCCCGAATTCCACGTGCTGCAGGGATCGTTCTTCTAAAGGGCATCACGGATTCGCGATCGCGGGTTTGGAAAGCACGTGGATCCTGGACCACCGAGGCCGACCTGACGCGCTGGTGGAAACGGACGCTTCCCGTCGACAGCACCGACTTGGAAGTCCTGTTCTCGAATGCGGGACACCTGGTTGGCTAGATTTTCGGATCAGGACAAATCCTGCCATCCAAACAATCGGAGCCCGAACATGCCCTCTCCGCTCGCCGAAAGACTGTCGCGCCTTGCCGCCTTGCACAACTTGCTGGCCGCGGCCTTCGCGCAGGGGCTGCCCGGGCGCGAAACCGACGAGATCCTGGACGCAATGGGCTGCGAACGCAAGGCGCTGTACCGCCACGCGCAGGACCTGCGCGAGCTCGGCGCACCCATCGAGTACGATGACGGATTCCGTCTGTGGAGATATACCCTTTCGTGGAATCCCCCGAGCCCTTGGACCTGGAGCGTGGACGGCGCCTTGGCCCTGCGCCTTTCGATGGATTTTCTGCTCGACCCACAACTGGAATACGACCTCAAGGACGTGGTGGCCGTGCCCGCCGAGCTCCACGGTCGCGTGGCGAACCAGACGTTGCCTCGCCTGACCGCGAAGTTCTCGCGCACCATACTCCCGCACCTTTCGATGGCCATTCGCGAACGGCGGGTGCTGAGGTTCGAATACCGCAAACCCAACGGCGAAACCAGCTTGCGCGAAGTATGCCCCCATTCGGTGTTCGAGTGGAACGGAATGCCCTACCTGCAAGCCACCGAGCGGACCAAGGAAAGCAAAGGAGTGACAAATCCTGTCGGCGGCGAGGCCGCGTCCATCAAGCGCTTCGCCTTCTCGCGGATTTCTTCACCCACGGCCTTGGATGACACCTTCCGACCACCGGCCCGCAAGAAGCTCCCCACCTGCCTTGGTGCGTTTTGCGCCGAAGTCTTCACCGCCGAGCTGGTGGCCGACCCATCGCAGGCGTCCTACGTGATGGAACGCGAATGGCACCCCGAGCAGACCACCAAACCCATGCGCGACGGGTCGGTGGTGTTCACGCTTCCGTTTGGCGATACCGACGAAGCCGCCCGCTGGATCGTGGGCCAAGGTCCCGGGATCAAGCCCATCGGGCCCAAACCCCTTGTGGGCGCCTGGCGCAAGATGGTGCGACAGTTGGCCCTTCAAGCGGGAGTCTAGCTCAGGGCCTCTTGATCGGGTACTCCTTGTTCATGGCCGAGTCTGACGGCGGAGCGATAAGTCCCGCTCCCTTCAAATTGTCTTGCTGCCGTTTCCGCTCCTCGGCTACAACCCCGTTGATCCCACCCAAACTCGCCTGTGCGATGGCTCGGACCGCCTCGAGACTGTCGATCTGCACTCTAAGGAACGCCACATCGGCTCGACGGCTCAGCGAATCGATTTGACTGGTCAGCCGCGCGATCTCGGCGTTTTTCCGTTTCGCCGCCTCGGCATACGGGTCGCGTTTGACGGTTTTAGACGCGCAGCCCGCCATCGAGGCGACGATCGCGAAGGCGACGAAGGTTCCCAGGATATTCATTTTTTGTCCTCGCGGGCCCGCAGACCCACCAGCCAAATTCTGTCTTTTTGCTGCACCTTGAGTGCGACGGTTCCGCCCGCAGGCACCTTCGCCAGAACCTTGGCGCATTCACGGGCGGTGGTGACAGGATTTGCCTTGCGATCGATCCCGACTTCCAGGATCAGCATGCCCTCCTTGACGCCTTTTTCGGCAGCAGTCGAGCCCGGAGCCACCGCCACCACCAGCGCGCCCTTGGCACCTTTGGGCAACGCCGCCTCCAGGCGTTCCTTCTCGGAAAGATCGGTGAGGGTAAGACCGAATCGGCGCGCCGTGTAGGTGCCGTCCATGCCTTCCACTGGCGCCACCTCGCCGTCGGCGGTTTCCACCGATTCCACCGGAGCGTCGCCCAGCTTGCCCAACGTCACCGGGATTTCCAGTTCCTTGCCATCGCGCAAAACCTTGACCTTGATCTTGGTACCCGGGCGCTCGGCTGCCACACGGTTGCGCAAGTCGGCGGAACCTGTCACCGCGATGTCGGAAATCGACAACACGATGTCGCCCGATTTCACACCAGCCTTTTCCGCAGGAGCGCCGGGGACCACTTGCATCACGCGAGCACCGTTGCGACCGGGAATGTTGAGGGCATCGGCCAGTTCAGGATCGACATCGTCGATGGATAGTCCAAGCCAACCGCGCGAAACCACGCCGTCGTGAATCAAATCCTCGGCGATGCGCTTGGCCATGTTGATGGGGATGGCGAAGGAGATGCCTTGGTATCCGCCCGATCGCGACCAGATGCTGGAATTGATGCCGATCACCTGGCCTTTCAGGTTCACCAACGGTCCGCCCGAATTGCCGGGATTCACCGCAGCGTCGGTCTGGATGTAGTCGGAATAGCCGTCGCCTTGCATCTGGTTGCGACCCTTGGCGCTGACAATTCCTGCCGTCACGGTGTTGCGGAACATGTAGGGACTGCCCAGGGCCAGCACCCACTGGCCCATGCGAGCGT
>JBDKGS010000357.1:0-4055 GCA_039798065.1 Fibrobacterota bacterium
TCGGTGCTGTTCCGCGGTCGCGAAATGGCCCACATGGACTACGGTCGCCGTCTGTTGGACCAGATGGTGAAGGATCTCGAGGAGATCGCCGTGGTCGAGCAGTCGCCTTCCATGGAAGGTCGTGCCTTGGGCTTGTTGCTGGCTCCCAGCCGCAAGAAGACCGCCGCAGCTCGCGAACGCGCCGAGTTCGGACCCGAAGGTGCACCACCCCAGGCTCCGGCCGCTCCCAAACCTGTCGCAGCTCCCGCCCCGGCGCCCGTCGCCGAGGCCTGAGCCAAAAACTTTTCAACCCAAATCACAAGGACAGACACAATGCCCAAGATGAAGACTCTCAGCAGCGCGAAGAAGCGTTTCGTTGTGAAGGCCTCCGGCAAAGTCAAGTGCAAGCAGACCAAGATGCGCCACTTGCAGAAGAACAAGAGCCAGAAGCTCAAGCGCGGCCTGCGCAAGGGCGACTACATCGATGCGTCCGACAGGCACCGCATTGTCAACATGCTCCCTTACGCGTAAA
Organism: Fibrobacterota bacterium; assembly: GCA_039798065.1. GTDB lineage: Bacteria > Fibrobacterota > Fibrobacteria > UBA5070 > UBA5070 > UBA5070. The sequence goes on from JBDKGS010000357.1 coordinate 512, forward strand.
TTTCGCTTCTACCGTTGAATTGAAGAGGAACTAGGAAATGCCCAGAGCAACACAGCGGGTTCCGTCCCGCCACCGCCGCAAGAAGATCATCGCTGCCGCCAAGGGTTACTTCGGCCGCAAGAAGAACGTGTTCAAGCTCGCCAAGATGGCTGTTGACCGCGCTCGCCAGTACTCGTACCGCGACCGTCGCGACAAGAAGGGCCAGATGCGCCGCTTGTGGGTTGTGCGTATCAACGCAGCAGCTCGTCAGTGCGGAATCTCGTACAGCCGCTTCATCGCCGCCCTGGAAAAGGCCAACATCGGTCTCGACCGCAAGATCCTCGCCGATCTCGCCGTCACCGACTTTGCCGCCTTCCAGAAGGTTGCCGAGGTCGCGAAGGCCGCATAAATGAATCCGCTAGACGAAGTCCGGTCCTCCTGGGCTTCGCTCGCGTCCGAGATCAACGCAGCCGATGAGTCAATCCTTGTCGAGCTGCGTTCTCGTTTCTTGGGCAAAAAGGGCGAAATTCCAGGTCTCATGCGCCATCTCGGGTCGCTGCCCGCCGACGAAAAGCCCGTTTACGGGGCTGCTGTCCAGGCGTTGCGACAGGAAGTGGAATCGACCCTGGATCGCCTCCAGGAACAACTGCGCTCGGGTGCCCTGAAAGCTCGCTTGGAAAGCGAACGACAGGATTTGTCGTTGCCTGGCGACCGTTCGGAACCGGGCACATTGCATCCGCTGGTGGCCTTGCGCGACGAGATCCTGGACCTGTTCACGGGCATGGGATTCGAGATCGCCGACGCGCCGGAAATTGACACCGAGTGGTTCAATTTCAGTGCGCTGAACGTGCCCGACGACCATCCCGCCCGCGACATGCAGGACACGTTCTTCCTGCAAAAAGAGACGGGCAAGGAATCGTTGGTGCTGCGTACGCACACCTCGAACTACCAGATCCACGCCATGCGCGATCGCAAGCCGCCGTTCCGCCTGCTGCACTGCGGACAGGTGTACCGCTGCGACGCCGACGCGACGCACGCGCCCATGTTCTGCCAGGTCGAAGGCCTGGTGCTGGACAAGGGAATCTCGTTCGCGCATCTCAAGGCCACCATCTACACGATGGTCCGCGCCTTGTACGGTCAGGGAGCCATCCTGCGCTTCCGCCCCAGTTTCTTCCCGTTCACCGAACCTTCGGCCGAGATGGACATCGATTGCCGCTCGGTGGGCTTGGACCGCGACGGCTGGATGGAGATCGGCGGCTGCGGCATGGTGCATCCCAACGTGCTGAACAACGGCGGGATCGCCCCCGAGGAATTCCAGGGCTTCGCCTTCGGCTTCGGGTTGGATCGCATGGCGATGTTGCGCCACGGCATCAAGGACATCGGCCTTCTGACCGCCGGCGACATGCGCTTCCTGCGGCAGTTCAAGGGATTGGCCTGACACTTTTTGAATAGATCGATGGAGATGACGCCATGATCCTAAACGACGCATTTGAGAGGGAGGCAGCGCGCCCTGAACGCGCTGCAGGTTGGCTTGGCAGGCGACGAGGCGCACCCCTGTTCGGTGCGGTGAGGAGACTGCACGAGCCAAGATGCTGTGCGGACTGGGATGCGATGCCCCTGGTTCAGATGCGGAGTTTAGGATGAAAGCAAGTTTGAATTGGCTCAAGCGCTTGGTGGACCTCACCGAGACTCCCGAAGAGATCGCTTCGCACCTCACGGCCGCAGGCCTGGAGGTCGAGGAATGGCACGCGGTCAACGCGCTTCCAGGAGTTGTCATCGGCGAGGTCCGCACCTGCGAGAAGGTGGAAGGGACCAAGCTGTCGCAATGCGTGGTCTGGGACGGCAAGCAGGAGCTGCCCGTGGTCTGCGGCGCGCCCAACGTGCGTGCAGGCCTGAAGGTGGCGCTGGCAACCGTTGGCACCACCATGCCCGGCGGCCTGGAGATCAAGGCTGCCAAGATCCGCGGCATGGAATCGCAGGGCATGCTGTGCGCCGACGACGAGCTCGGACTTGGGACCAGCCACGATGGCATCCTGGAATTGGACCAGGCCTTGGTGACAGGTTCTGTCTTCTCGCAAGCAACTGGCGTGGCCGACGTGATGTTCGAGATCAACGTCACGCCCAACCGCCCCGACGCCACCGGCCATCTGGGCCTGGCGCGCGAACTCGCCTTGCGCCTGAATCGTCCGCTCAAGAACCCGCTGGAGGGCGTGAAGCTGCCTGCCGCGTCGGGACCGGCCTGCACGCCCGTTTCTGTCGAGGCGGGAGTCGGGTGCTCGCGCTACGTGGGTCGCACCATCAAAGGCGTGAAGGACGGTTCGTCGCCCGCCTGGATGCAGAATCTGCTGCGCACCGTGGGCCTGCGTCCCATTTCGGCGCTTGTGGACATCACGAATTTTGTCTTGTTGGAAATCGGACAACCTTTGCACGCCTTCGACCTCGCCAAGTTGCGCGGGGGCAAAGTCGTGGTTCGCGGTGCCAAGGCCGGCGAGACGATGACCTTGCTGGATGGACGGAATCTGTCGCTGGCCGCGGGCGATCTGGTAATCGCCGACACCGAGGGCCCGCAGTGCCTGGGCGGTGTGATGGGCAGCGCCGAATCGGGCGTGAGCGCCACCACCACCGACATCTTCCTGGAAACGGCCCGTTTCGTACCGTCGACGGTGCGTTTCTTGGCCCGTCGCACCCAATGCGCATCGGATAGCTCGTACCGCTTCGAGCGCGGCGTTGACCCGTTCGCGACCCGCGCGGTTTCGGACTACGCGACCTCGTTGATCCTTTCGATCTGCGGCGGCTCTTCCGACGAAGTACAGGACTTGTCCAACGCCGACCACCCCGCCGCCAAGTCGGTGGTGAAGTTGCGCAACACGCGCGTACCCAGCCTTTTGGGCATGGATGTTCCCTCCGCCACAGTGAAGCAACTGTTGACAGGAATTGGCTGCCGCGAGAGCGGCGCCGACGCCGAATCGGTGAGCTGGGAGCTCCCCGGATGGCGCCCCGACATTTCGGGCGAGGCCGACCTGGTGGAAGAGGTCGCGCGCTTGGTGGGCTACGACAACATCCCCACCTCGTTCCCTTCGTTCCCGGTGGCCGCCGTGCGCCTGCCGGCCAAGGAGAAGTGGACGCGCCGCATCCGCCGCGCCTTCGCGTCGCGCGGATTGAGCGAGACCTTGTCGCTGCGCCTAGTGGCTCAAGCCGACCAGGACCGTTTGCAGTTGCCAGAAACGGACCCGCGCGCCAAGTTGGTGGCGTTGGTGAATCCGTTGTCCGACGAGACCGCCTGCCTGCCGCGTTTGGCAGTGGCGAGCCTTTTGAAGGCCGCCGCTCGCAACGCACGCCGTCAGGAGCGCTCGGTGCGCCTGTTCGAATGCGGCAAAGTGTTCGGACACGATCTGTCGGAAGCATTTATTGAACACCGCAAGACGGGAATTGGCGAAGCCAACCGTGTGGCGGGTCTGGTGACCGGCCCGTGGGCCGATCGCGCCTGGACCGGCGCCGAGACGGAATCCGACTTGTGGAAGGCCAAGGGACTTCTGGAAGGCGCCTTGTCGGAGCTGGGACTCTC
>JBDKGS010000358.1:0-4050 GCA_039798065.1 Fibrobacterota bacterium
TGCGAGGTTCTTAGCGGAGAGAAAGAGATTCGAACTCTTGGTACGTTTCCGTACACACACTTTCCAGGCGTGCGCCTTCGACCACTCGGCCATCTCTCCGGTCCCTATTTGGGAGGAGGAAAGTTAACACGGGATCGTCGGTTTGCAACGGTTCCGGTGATGGTTAAATTCAATCAGGCTTCCAGCATTTCCACTTCGCTCCAGGCAGCTTCCTGTTCCTTGACCAGTTTTTCCCGCTCGGCGAGCGCCTTGGAAGAAACATCGCGGTCGTCGAAGAACCCGGGAACCGCCATTTTGGTGTCCAACTCGGCGAGCAGGGCATCGATCTTGGTCAAACGGGCTTCGAGCTCTTCCAATCGATTCTTCTTGCGCCGCATCTCCTTCTGGAGATCCTTGTCGATGGGCTTGCTTGTAGCTGCTGGTGCGGCTGCGGCAGGAGGTGCCGCTGGCTTGACGTCTTTTTTGGCCGGAGCCGCTTTGGAGGCCTCGGTTTGGCGGCGGCGGGCATCGAAGTCTTGCAAGTGGGCCAATCCAGGGGCGTCGCCGTCACCGGCAATGGCCAGGTATTCGTCGTAGGAGCCGGGCCAGTCGACCACGCGTCCTCCACCAACTGCCAAAATCCGTCCGGCCAAGGCGCGGGTGAACAAGCGGTCGTGCGAGACGAACACCAGGGTGCCGGGCCATTGGACCAGGGCTTCGACCATGGCTTCGCGGGTGGCGAGGTCCAAGTGGTTGGTGGGTTCGTCCAAGAGCAGGCAGTTGTTGGAACGCAAGAGCAACAGCCCCAGGCGGACACGGGCCTTTTCACCACCCGACAAAACCCGGTAAGGCTTGTCGGCATCGTCGCCGGAAAAAAGCAAGGTACCAAGAAGTGTCCGGACCTTGGTGCGCAGCGTCCCGCGAGGGGCCGCGTCGTACAGGATGTCCCCGATATGCCGATCCTGCTCGTCGTCGGGGAGATCGTCGTACTGGGCGAACAAGCCAATTTCTGTCTTATGGCCAATTCCCAGCTCGCCCGAAGTGGGTGGGAACTTCTGCGAGAACAAGTGGAGCAACGTGGATTTGCCTGCACCGTTCACGCCCACCAACGCGACCTTTTCGCCGCGCGAGATGGACAGTTCCACGCCCGACAGCACGTTGAGGTCGCCGTAGCTCTTGGATACGTTGCGCAGAATGAACGGGTACGCGCCGCCATCCGGCGGGGCAGGGAAGCGCAAGGAAACCTTGTCGACCTCGGGGGGCAGCTCGATGCGTTCCACGCGATCCAGCTGCTTCTGGCGGCTCATGGCGACCGAGCTCTTGCTGGAAGTGGCCTTGAAGCGCGTGATGAAGCGCTCCGCCTGAGCAATATCGTTCTGCTGGCGGTCGTAGGCGTTCTTCAGCGTTTCCAACCAAAGCGTCTTGTCGGCGCGGAACTTGGCGTAGGGGACCGGCCACGAGCGGGCGCGGCCCAGTTCCAACTCCACAATCCGGTTGGCGATGTTGTCGACAAACGACCGGTCGTGGGTGATGAACAACACGCTGGCGGGCATGGCCTTGATGTGGTTTTCCAACCACATGATGGATTCGAGGTCCAAGTGGTTGGTGGGTTCGTCAAGCAGAAGAACACTGGGCCGACGCAGCAGAACTTGGGCAAGGGCCGCGCGCATGCGCCAGCCGCCAGAAAATGACGACAGGGGTCGGTCTTGTTCTTCTTGATTGAAGCCAAGCCCGGCAAGAACTGTCCGCGCATCCGATTCGAAGCTCCATCCCCCGCCAACGGCCAAGCGATCGTGCAAGTGGCCGTATTCCTCGTAGTCTTCGTCGGTGGCGGTTCCGTCGGTCATGCGATGTTCGATCTCTTCGCAGCGCGTGTGCGCCGTCTGCAGAGCCTCGAACGCACGGCAGGCGTAGTCGAACACGCTCACGCCAGATTCTGACGTGTCTTCGGCCGCCTCTTGCGCCAAGTAGCCCACGACTTCACCGCGGCCCAACGCCACTTCGCCCGCGTCGGGCTTCTGCTGGCCGGAAATCACTTTCAAAAGAGTTGATTTGCCGGCGCCGTTGATGCCGAACAGCGCGACGCGTTCGTTGTCTTCCACGCGCAGCGACACGTCCTGGAAGATGTCGCGGCCGCCAAAGGAAAGCTTGAGACTGGATAAATCGATCATTGCGGGGGCAAAGGTAGCCTCGCCGGGTCGGTGGCCGGTGGAGGATCCCTCATTGGGCGTTCCCCACGGTCCCGTGGGTCGCCACCCTGCGGGCTTGCGCGGTCGCGCGCGGTGCTGCGCACGCCTGGCGGTCCCTGCGGTCGGCTAACGCTTGTTTCTTTCTGTCTGTCGACGAATTTTGTCGTTTTGCAGACTGCCGTCTGCACGGATTCACGGGAGACGCCGCCGGGCTCTCCCGTGACCCTCACGCGGCTCAAGGGCCCGAATGCGCGGGCCCTTGAGAATCCCGCGCAGCCAGGGCTGGCCGCCCTGGCGACCCGCTTATGGAGCGGCGGACGTGGCGTCATTTGGGCATTTCCTATCGTCGGCGCGTCCGCCTGCTTGCCTGCGGCAAGACGGCGGAGTTGTGGACGCCTCGCTCAGGTTGCAGGCTGACATGCGGCGTGAGCCGCCTAAAACTGTTGGGGGTCCCCAGGGGGGCGAGTTTCATGGAGGATCACCCTCCGGTCCATCGGCCGAGCCAGGCCGATGGAGGCATACCCCAGCGGGTGATCCGCAAGCACTCGCTCCCCTGGGTGCGGGATTCCAAAGGTGCCGCACTGCACCTTTGGAGCCGAGGAGGGTCACGGGAGCAGCGGCTGGAGCGGCTCCCGTGAATACCGGTTCACAGGGCGCAAGCCCTGTGACAAAAATTGCCGAAGGCGAACTCCGGAAGAACTCAGTAAGCCGGCAGGAGGAACGATAGGCTGGAGCCGTCGACATCGACGCGCAGGAGTTGGACACCGGTGGCGAATTCGGTGGGGATCTCCAGGCGAGCAGCGTTCGTGGTTGTGCCGACATAAACTCTGCGTCCGCTCGTGGTGTACAAGGACGGAGTCATCGTGAAGTGGTCGGGGTTCAGCAAGGTGACGGCTTTCGACGAACGGTCGGGGATGACAGAAAATGGGAAGGAACGCCCGTTCTGCGCAGTACCGCGGCCCTGGACGCCGGATGTGGGGATACCGATCGCCATCTTGTCCCACAGGCCCGCGTAGGTGCTTTCCAGGCCGGATTTTTTGATGATCGCCTGGGCTTCGGCGGGCCAATTGGCGGTAGGGTAGACTTTGATGTTCGTCATCGTGCAGCGTGGGCCGCCGGTGGTGATGGCCGACGAGGTGGTGTAGATGTTGTCGTAGTGGTTGTCGTGCTTGCGGCCCCAGTCGTTGATTTCGGCGTTGTCTTGGCCGGGCGTGACTTCGAAGACCATGTTGCCGCCGGTGTACCAGGCTGTTCCTTCGTCCGGATGGAGCACGCCTTGGAAGTGGGTCGTGGAAGCCTTCACGTAGTTGCCGTAAATGGTCGATCCGGGCTGGCTTCCCAGGGTGTAGACGGCCCCGCCGTCGTTGAGGACCTTCATGCAGTCGAAGATCCGGTTGTTGTCGATGATGTTGCGCTTGGCGGTCCGCGTGGGATTGCCCGGTACGGCGATGGAGTCGAAATTGCACCAGCCCCACCCGATGCTCATGCCCACGTAGTTGAGCTTCTCGATGTGGTTTTGCACGATGGCCAGGCTGTCGACGAAGTAGGCCGAGATCGAGGTGTGGCCGGTGTACATCGTGGTCATGTCGTACATCAGGTTGTTCTTGATCAGGTTGTTGCGGCAGATCCCCTTGGTCGCCGTGGTGAACTTCTCGCGCGCGTTCGACACCGTCTCGTAGATGTGCTGTGGATGGCCCACCTGGATGGCCGAGCCGCCCACGTCGTAGATCACGTTTCCGACAATTTTTGAATTCGTCACGTCGTTGATGAATCCGATGCCCTCGTTGCCGATGTGGGCAAAGGTGTTGTTTTCGAAGACGATGGAGGTCGCGTTGGTGACGAGGACCGCGTTCGACATGACATCGATGGATCGGTACTGGTC
>JBDKGS010000359.1:0-4045 GCA_039798065.1 Fibrobacterota bacterium
AAAGCAGAGATGGTCGCAACACCACACGAAGCCAGCAGATGGACATCGTGGTGCGGATCGACACGCTCCGCGCTCCAACAGCGCGGCAGGAAGATCGCTACGAGATGCTGAGCCTCCCGTACACGACAGGACGCGCCAGCGCCCAAGCCAATTTCGTGCGGATGTGGGGCGTCAACAACGTCAAACGCTGGCGCGCGTTCTCCATCGACACCACGGCCAGCGATTTCGCCGAGGTCGCCACCACCGATACCCTCGATGCCTGGGGCAAATCGTTCTGGGTCCGCACGCGGAAGGTCGGGCTGGTTTCGTCGGTGGTCGGCGGATGGACCCCCCCGGTTTCCAAACCTGTCGCGGTTCGTCTCCGTCCCGGCTGGAACGCGGTCGGCAATCCATTGGGCTTCGACGTCGATTGGCGACAGATCCGAAAATTGTCGGGATTGGACACCATGACAATTTTTGGTCCCTATCGATTCGACGCCGTCCGTCAATCGTGGAGCACTCCCGACACCACCAGCGTCCTGCCAGCCTGGGGAGGCGTGGCTGTACTCAATTCCACAGGTCGTTCGGTCGACATCCTGGTTCCCTCGATCGCCTCGGGCGCCTACGCGCCGCGAACTCACGCCTCGGCCGGTCTTTTCCGATTCGAGTTGACCGGCTCCCAGGGAGCCGACACCGCCCAGAGGATCTGGATGGGAATCGATGCCGCGGCGAAGGTCGGATGGAACAATCTCGACTTCCCGCTGCCACCCTGCCCCTCGGCCTCGCTCAAGGTTTCCATGCCGGCCCCGCTCGGCGCGGGAACGGACCTTCCGTTCTTCACGGATGTGCGTCCACCGACCGACTCGGGAGTCCGATGGACCGTGCGGGTATCGGGGATCCGCCAGGGCATCCCGCTGACCATCGATCTGTCCTCGACAAATTCCGACACATCCTTCCATGTCTGGATCCGCGACGAAAAATCATCCCGATGGCTTCCCGCCGCACGCGGAATGGAATTCGCGGTCGGCTCGGAAACCACCAGGGAATTCCAGGTGATGGCAGGAGCGACCCCGCGCGACATCCCTCTGTCACGCAGGTTCTCACTCGGAACCTCGGGTCGTGCGATCGCCTGGAGTCTTCCCGACGACATGGGCCGGACACGGGTGAAGATCGAGCTGCTCGACATGCTGGGGCGCAGGACGGCGACTCTTCTGGACGAAACCATGGACCCGGGCTCTTACGTTCGCGATTTCCCGATGCCGTATTCGCTGTCGCAGCAGATCGTGTTCCTGAGCGCCGGCGGCCGGCAGCAGGCTCTGATCCGGCTGCGGAGTCGATAGCTTCGGACACCCCTTCGAAGCCGAATCGACCCCTCATTGGAGCGTTGCTCCGGAAATGGCCAAGGCCGGCGATCTCGGACCCGATAGGCGAATTCCGAGGAAGAGTCGGCCTGGAAGCGATTCAAGGAATCGCGACGAATCCCGACACGCTCGAGGATGCGCCCACGAGCCGAATTCCAACCAATCCTCGCATCGAGACCGGAAGCTCCACGAGATGTGCCGACGGGAGATCCGCCAATTTCCGTCCATCCGGCGAGATGAGCTCGAGCCGTCTCCATAAAAGGGGATCCGCAATCAGAAGGCGACGGCCTTCCAAGGACCACCCCTGGGAGCTTATGACAGATTTCGTCATGACCGGACTCGCGGGCTCCACCATCCGCGCCGTCCACCGTTGATTCTTGGTCGCCCAATCTCGCCATTGCTGAACCTTCGCGCCGTCGGCGGTCCCCTTCTCGCCACCGTCCACGTCCAACGTCTTGCCCGAACAACCGTTGACGATCTGCAAGCTCGCCGATCCGTCGTCCGCCACGATCCATTGGGAACCAGCGCCGGTGTCGGCCACCAATCCCAGCGCCGCGCCGTCGGTGATCGAATCGGCCAGGACTCCCAACCGTTTTCCGGCCTGGAGAAACGCCCACGTCCCGCCGCCCAACGATTTGGCGGCCCAGATCTGGCTCGCCTTGGCAGAATCCGTCCACTGCTCCATTCCCGAAACGGCGGTGGTCAAGGCCTTGCCGCTGTGGGCCGCCTTGAACACATACGACTTGCCGTCCACCAACTTGGTCACCGGCACGATCTCCCACTCCTGGTGGGCCGCCCATTTGTACGCGCCCAGCACCGCTTGCGCACCTTCGGCTTTCGAGCCGCTCGCCACCTGCAACACTTTTCCCAGCGTGTTTTCGTTCACCAACCGCCAGGCTTGCTGAGAAGAACGTACGAGGTGCCACTTCTGGTTCATGCCGTTGTTGGCGGCGTACTGGATAGCGGCCGCACCCGTGTCGCGCGAAGCGCCGTTGATCTCCAGGCGCAAACCCGAGAGCGCCGATTCGAAGGCGTATTCGGAATTGCCAAGGTCGACCAGCTTCCAACGCTGCGAAGTCGTGCCGGAATCCGTCACCAGCCATGTCTTCGCGGCGGAGGCCTTCGATGGCACGGCCAGAACCTTGCCGGTGGATCGCGAACGCAGGGTGTACAGGCCTTCCGGGAACATCGGCTCCCCGCGTTGCCAGCCCGAATCGGCATTTGGGTACCAACGATCGAACCACTGGACGGAAAGCGCTCCATCGGTGATCGTGAAAGGGAGCATCACCAGCCGCGAAAGCGAAAAATCGCTGACCGACCAGCGATCGCCCATGTAGACAAAATTCGTCCCATCGTTTCCCGGCATGGGAAAAGCCCAGCCAACTTGCGACTCGTAGGTGTGCGTGCCCGAAGGCGCGACTCCTTTTCCCGCCGACCACGGACCCGCCAGCGATTTGGCCGTGAAATACCGGTTGTCGTTGAAGTCCCAACCACTGCACCACGACATCATCCAGTAGTAGGTGCCCGCCGATTTCACGATCGCGTGCCCCTCGCACTCCATGTCGTTGGATGCCGAACCCCTGTAGATCTCGGAGACGATTTTGGTGTAGGACGTGTCGAGCTCGAACAGCGACACGTTCTGGTTTCCTTTGGTGGTGCAGATCAAATACGCCTTGCCGTCGTCGTCCTGGTAGACGTTGAGGTCTCGGCTGTCCAGATCCATGGGTCTGTAGTGGCCTTGGAACTTGAAATCGCCGTCGATCCTGTCGGATGTCGCCCACGCCACCTCTGCCACGCTGTAGGCGTTGTGGCCCTCGTAGTGCATCCACATCACGTATTTCCCGGTGCGGGGATTGCGCAAGATCTTGGCGCGCTCCACCACGGCGTTCTTGTCCAACAGCGGATCGGAATCGTGCCGCAGGATCTGCTTCACGAAGGTCCAATGGACAAGATCCGTCGACTTGTACAGGTTGATCCCGACGAAGGCGCTGTTGTTGGCCGAGCGGTCCATGCCCCACAGGTACCAGATTCCGTCGACCTGGATGATTCCACCCTCGGTGGCCGCCACCACCTTGCCGCGATCGTCTTTCCAATCGCCGCCGGGAACCACCGCGTCGCGACAGGCCACCGATTCCATCGCGCTCGACACGACGAACAACCCGAGAAATCGCAACAGGCCTGGCAAAAAACGTCCATGCATGTGCGGTGGCTTCCCCTGAAACGGTGAGTGGAGGACGAGCGATGAAATTAAAGAGTCGGATGACATTCTCGCACCCGGGTCCGACCAAAGAGCGTTGACAACCATGTCCCCGCATGCCTTGCGGACCCAAGAACAGGGGTTTCGAAGCTTGCTCGATCGTTCCCTCCGGGGACCGCATTTTGCTTCCGGAGGCGGAACACGAGAACGCCCCCCCCCCTGGCGGGGCTAGCATTGGAAGGATGCTCGCCGAAATGCCGACGCTGCAAGCTAGCGTGCATCGATGCATCGCAGGGTGGGACAATGAAGGACATGCCGGATGTTTTCGCCTACAGCGACCACAGAAAATACCTGACCGACGCCATCGCGGATCTGCGTGCGACGCGCAAGAGTTTTTCCCTGCGCTGGCTGGCGCGCAAGTGCGGATTTTCCAGCCATACATACCTTCCGCGCGTGCTTTCCGGCGACAGGAACCTGACCCTGGAGTCGGCTGCGCGGGTCGCCGATG
>JBDKGS010000360.1:0-4031 GCA_039798065.1 Fibrobacterota bacterium
TTGATGAACAGGATGGCAATGGTGGCGTCGATCGCCACTCCGGCGACCAATCCGGTGTACAGCCATTTGTGGCTCTTGGACGCCGGGGCTCGTTTTTTCGCCACCGCCTTGTCGGCGAAGTGCCCGGCCACCGGCAAGGTGACGCTGCACGATTGGAACATGAGGCCGAAGACGAGCACGAGAGTCAATGCGGATCGGGAGGGATTCATGTGGTTCCGGATGGGAATGCGTTGTGGCTGATTGGGTGCGCAGGGGCGAAGCAGGAGATGCCGAACTTGGGTGTCGGATTTTGTCTCGTGAAATGGGTCAATCACCCTGGTTGGCGATCTTTGTGCTCGTTACAGCCACGAGGTACCAAAGAACGGCACATGCATCGATTCCGAAACCAAGCCAGAAGGCGATCCTGCGGCCATCGTTGCCGTGTCTCAGCTCCTTGTGCGTAATCTCCGGATTCGATACCACCGTATCGAATTCAGGAGGCACCAGCCGGCGCAATCTCGAGCTGTGATTGGGGGCGTTGGCATCGGGAAGGACGGAGGCGTCCTGGAGTCGACGCCCCGAAGCCAAGGTCACATCGAATCGCTTGTCCCGGCATGTTTCGGCGGCGTTCAAGTCGGCGAGATGTCCGAGGCCAGCCCCTACGACGCTGCATCCGGAGAAAGTGAAGGAGCAACTCAGAATGGCCATAGCCAGGGTCGAGGGGACCAGACGCCTCCAGATCGGGTTTGTATTCGAATGTTCGATCAGTCGGAACATGAGGGAATACAACAAGGAAAAGCGTGCCAGATCGGAATTAGTCATCGAGGCTGAATCCCGGAGCTGGTCCGGACCGGAGGTGCAAGGAATGGACTGCGGCTTATTCAGCCGTTGAGCCATTTGTTGCGTTGGATTGTCTGGCCGTGGCGCAGCGTCAGCGCCGCCTTGAAGTGGGGAACGTCGCTGGCCCATTCGCGAAGGATCAGGAGGATGGCGATCACCTCCAGGCGCACCAGAATGGCACCCGCGAGGCAAGGGTACCAGAAAATGTCACCTGTTCCGGTCAGGGAGCATTCCACCAGAAGAGCGAAAAGAAGGAGCGACCAGAATTTGGCGGCCAGGCTGTGGGTGGCGGGTTCCTTGTGGAAGCGGACCCAGGAAACGATGTAGGTGAGTGCCTCCAACGCAAGCACCAGCGCGAGCCATGGCCATTTGGGCAGAAACCAAGCGTGGTGCGACGCGACCAGCGTGCCGATGGCGGCGAGCCAGAACACCGTGTCCACATTGGAATCCCAGCGCCGCATCGCGGTGGTGCTGACTCCCCAACGACGCGCCAGGATGCCGTCGAAAATGTCGCTGACCACCGCCCAGAGAAGAAGAAGAGCCAGAACGCGACCTGCCCACGGAGACGCGACGAGCCAAGCGACAAGCGGGAATACGGGTGAGATCGCCAATCGCGACCAGAGCAGGGCGTAGGGAAAGATCGATCGGAAGCGATCAGGTGGGGGACGGAATCCGTCCTTGTTCACCGGCACTTCTCCAAGCCGATGCTGTCGGGCGGAGGATCGGGACGGCGCAAGGCGGGACAGATCTTGTCGTCCCCGGGAAATGTCCAAAGGGATCTGGAATGCGAACTCGAGTGGGTGCCGGATCCCGTTTTGCGCACGAGGTCCCAGGTCTGGCGCTGCACCCTGCAGGAATGATTCCACAGTCCACCTTGGCCACCTGTTGCGCAACCGGAATCCAAGGCAAGGAAGACCACGATGCCGGAATCGGGGGTGCCGTAGCAACCCCAATCCCAACCCTCGTCGCGTCCTCGCACCCGCAACGGCAGACCGGTTCGCGAGGCGTACCAGGCGAGTCCGTCGCGGTGCACCAGGGAGTCGGGGTAACCTCGTTTACAGAAACTGTCCACCTCGGCCGGATACAGGCTGTCGATGCGCCACATGAGCTTGTCGCGGCGGACCCCGTCGCGCTCGGCTTGTGTTTCCTGGTAGGCTTTCCAGCTTCGCCAGGCACCGAACAAGATGAGCGCCACCGCGCTGGCCACCGAAAAAGCGCGCAAAGGTGATGGTTCCCGGTCCATGGAAAACGATTCTAGTTCATTTTCCCGCTGCTTGCGCGATTGTCGCTGGGCGCGGACCGACAGAACTTGGTACCATTGTCGACACAACATGTCGTCAAAAAACGGATTGCTCCTTTCGAACCTGGGATCCCCCGACGCCCCGACGGCAGCGGCGGTCAGGCCCTACCTCAAACAATTTCTGACCGACCCACGGGTATTGGACATGCCGTGGATCATGCGACAGCTCATCGTGCGCGGCATCATCGCCCCGTTCAGGTCGCACAAAAGCGCCCACGCCTACTCCAAGGTCTGGACCCCCGAAGGATCGCCGCTGGTGGTGAACACGCGTCGATTGACAGAAGCTGTCTCAGATCGCTTGGGCGATGGTTGGAAGGTCGCGATGGGGATGCGATACGGCAAACCCTCGCTGGAGACTGCGTTGAAGGAGCTGGTGGACGCGGGTTGCGACATGATCCTGCTCCTGCCATTGTATCCGCAGTACGCGCCGGTGACATCGGGATCGACGGTGGAGGAGCTTTGGCGGGTCGCCAAGCGGATGCGCCATTCGCCCTCCAAGCGCCGGGTTCTACCGCCATTTCCTGTCGACCCTGGATTCATCGGTGCCCAGTCCGATTTGATTGCCCCCCTTCTGACCCGCGAACCCGACGAGCACGTCTTGTTCTCCTTCCACGGGGTTCCGGAACGACACATCCGCAAGGCCGATGCCACCGGCAAGTGTCTGACCGATGGCTGTTGCGCAGGTCTGACCGAAGCCAACCACCGTTGCTACAAGGCCCAGTGCCATGCCACCGCTTGGGCGTTGGCGGCGAATCTGAGGTTGGCCGATGGATCCTGGTCGGTTTCCTTCCAGTCGAGGCTTGGTCGCGACGCGTGGATCGGTCCGTCCACGGAGCAGGTGGCGAAGGATCTGGCGTTGGCGGGATGCCAAAAATTGGTGGTCTCGACCCCTGCATTCGTGGCCGATTGCCTGGAGACTCTCGAGGAGGTCGGGATGGGATTGAAGGCGACGTTCCTCGCCTCTGGCGGCAAGCAATTTTCACTGGCCCGATGCGTCAACTCCGACGAAGTTTGGGTCGGTGCCGTGGTCGACATGGCCACTTCCTATCTTGAGCAGCAACCATGAAGATTCATCGCGGGCTCGTCGCCCTGGCCGTTCTCGGAAGCACCCTGGTTTCGGTTTCATGTTCCAAGCCCGAAGGCGTGGTCGTGGCACGCGTGGACAAGGAAGTCCTGACCCGCGACCAGTTGCAGGCCATGGTTCCACCCGAGTTCGCAAGCCATGCCGGCAACGAAGTGTACCTGGACCTGACTCGTCGCTGGATCCGCTCCAAGCTGCTGGCCAAGGAAGCCCGTCGGTTGGAATACGACGACAATCTCGATGTCCGTCGTCGCATCCGCGAAAAGACCGACGAAGTGCTTGGGCAATTTCTGATGGACAGGATTTTGGACACGCTTGCCGAAGTCCCGGAAGCGGCGCTTCGCAAGTACTACGAAGAGAACCAACAGGAATTCCTTCGCCAGGAGCCGGAAGTCGGTTTCCGAAAGATCCGCTTGACCGACCAGCCCACCGCCGCGGCCATGCGCATGGCGCTCACGCCCGCGAATTTCGCGGCCGAAGCGCAGCGTCTGAATCCCGATCCGTCCGCCGCGGCCGAAGCGCAGCGATTTTGGAAACGTTCCGAATTGCCTCCCGCCATGGCCGAAGTGCTGTTTTCCCTGCAGGAAGGACAAATCAGTCCTCCGGTCCAGTTGCCCGATGGTTGGGGGCTTCTGCTGGTCCAGACCAAAGCCGCCGTGGGGTCGGTCCGTTCGTTCCAGGAATGCTCCGAACTGATCCGTTTACGCATGGCCGAAACCGAGCGCAAGCGTCGCATCGACGAAGTCGTCTCCCAGCTGTCTCGCCAATCCGGCGTGGAAATCGTTTCACAAGCAATGCCCGGTGCAGATTCTGTCACCGGGGCCGCACCAG
>JBDKGS010000361.1:0-4031 GCA_039798065.1 Fibrobacterota bacterium
ATTTCTGTCCAAGAGATTTCCAGGCTCCCCAGGCGCCGCCCGCCGAATCCCGTGTGCGCATGCGCACCGAACTGTCCTGGAACCAAGCGAACAAGGCTTGGCGCCCGGTGCTGTCGAGGTTTCCGCTGGCCAGCGCAAGGACGCTGTCGGATTCCCCGATGCCGGTCGTGGACTGGAACGCACCGTGCTGGTGTGTCCATTGGAAGATGCGCGGGGTTCCGTTCGAATCGCCCAGCGCGACCAGCCTGTTGGTGCCGCCCCAGGCCGCTTGCAACCAGGGGTTCGAAAGCGGCCGTGGCTGCCCGGGCAAGGCGGACCAGCAATTCGACGGATTCTGTCCAAATCCCAGGTTCATGGTGTAGATCGAGTCGTTCCAGCCGCGAATGGCGAGCATGACTCCCGCAGGTGTTCGTGCCGCGGAAAGGATTCGGCTGTCCCGGGGGCGGACTGGTTTGCAGGAGCCCTGGCCGAGGGTTTCGGGAGCGCTCCATCCGCCGACCTTCCTCCAGCCGATCCGGACGATCTGGTTGGAGGAATCCAGGCCGTAGAGAAGGATGGCGCCAGGGCCGACCACCACCGGGCTAAGATCCCGGCTGACAGGAAATGTCAGTCGCGACCAGCTTGTCCAGTAGGCTCCATTCCAGTAGCGCACTTGGGGTTTGTGGATCGAGTCGAAGGAGAACAGGAAATGGTCGGTCGCGTCGAGGTTCACGGAAGACGGCTCGGAGATCGCGCCCGAGTTGGCGGGGATGCCCCATGCCGACCAGGCGCCGGCGGTCCACCACTTCTGTTTGATCGAACCGTCGGGAAGGGTCGCGAACACATTCACATCGTTGGGCCCGACCTGGTTGGCGGTCGGGGCGTAGGCCGACTTGAGGGCCAAGCTGGACCAGGGGCCCCATGAGCTGCCCAGGGAGTCCCAGACGCGCATCCGCAGCGAACTGTCGCGAAAGACCCCGAACAAGGCCTGTTGCCCGTTGGGGCCCATGTGGGCGCACACGGGACGGTAATGGAGGCTGTCGGATTGGCCGATTCCGAGGGTGGTCCGAACGGTTCCATCGGCCGAGCGGGTCCATTGGCTGAGTCGGATCTTGCCGGGTGTGCTGTCGAGGGCGAAGATGTTGTTGGTGGAGCCGAGCCCGGCGACGTAGGTGGGGGATTGGATCCACGGAGCGCCGTTGGCTAGGGGTTGGGAAGGCAGCGGACTCCAGGCGCTCCACTTGCCGATGGAGGAATCCCATTCCATGGTTTTGAGGACCCCGTTCAAATCGCGGATGGCGAGCAGGTGGCCTTTGGAAGTCGTGCCAACGGCGAGGTCGAGAGTCTTCCAGCCAATCCCGCAGGTGGAATCGAGGGCCGGAGCATTCGTGGTCGCCGAACCAATCACAAGGAGCACGGTTTGGAGTAACGGGGTCAAGTCAAGCCTCCTAAGGACCAAATGGAACGGGCGAGCCAAATCGAAAACGAGTCGATCCTGACTGGGATAATGGTTTACGCATGTGTTTCAGATAAGCAAGAAATGGACATCGGAGGGAATTGATGTATCCCACTGGGATACATCAATCTCGTCCAAACAATCAGAACCCCTGCTTCATTTCCAGGTGGTGCCGCAGCCCGAGATCGGGACCGGTTGTTCCGGACATGTTGATGTTTCCGGAAACCACGTAGGCGATCTTGCCATTCATGGAGCCGTGGCGGGCGATGCCAAGTCCTACGGGCATGGACCAGGCTCGACCGGTTTCGAAGGGCATCAATTCCTGCCAGATCGGGATGGATTGGCCGTCGCGGGCGCTCCATTGGATGCCCAGACGGGGTTCGAGGGTCGCCCACGGGAGATGAACGGAAACCGCAACGACGGTGGAAACGCGCCGGGTGGACGACCACCTTCCCGAGATCGTCGGCACCGGGGGCGGTGCGTCGCCCGAGACGGAGGCGTTTTCGAGATCCATCCACGCGCCCGAGAGCTCCACTCCGACATCGACAGATTTTGCCAGGGTCGCCTTGGATTGCAAGCGAGCCGATCCGGCGGAAAAATCCGTCGATGAGCGAAGGATTCCCGAGTCTACGCGTGCAGCGAACGCCGACGTTCCGTCGAAGACCACTGCCTGGTCGCCTTTTTCCGCGCGCGTTTCCAGTTCCCAGCTCAGAGGGCCGGTCGCGAGGCTCGATTGCGAGCCCACGAACCAGGCTTCGCCCCGGTTTCGCCACGACGGCTCGGCACCTTGTCCCGGGTCGCGCAGGCGTCGCGTTCCGCCCCATGCCTGCAGAGATAGGGAGGGAATCGGAGAGCCGCCGATCCGCAAGGCGTAGCGCGACTGGTTGGAGCGCCACCACAAGGTGTCCTGGGGCGCCACGCTGTCGACAGGAACTGTCCATCGCGCCGCGATACCGGGGGTCGACCAGACCGCGGAGGCATCCAGTCGCAATTTGCGAGCGAAGATCAGGCCGGTGCGAAGTTCCCATTCGCGCGTCTGGCTGAAGACCGGAAGCCAACCGGCCACGACCCATCGCCATGACGATTTTTGTCGCCACGACCGCAGCAGATCGAATCCGCCGCCCACGCGCAATCCGCCTTGAGGATCGAAGAGTTCGGATTTCGCCGAGCCGTCCGTCGCGGTGGTCTTCGGATGGTGGTCGACAGCGTCGAGTCCGAAGACGAGTCCTGGCAGCGCCTCCACGGCGGTTTCCAGCTGGAAATCCACTGCTGGCTGTTTCCACCGGTACGAACCGACCGAAGCTTCGTTCGTCTGGTAGAGCAGGTCGATGCCCGTGTACGAACCGCCGCGCGCGCACAAATCAAGCAGCACCGATGGGCTTTCGTCCTGGCCCAACATTCCCGCGTCCGATCGGTGCATCGCGGGGTTGCCGGGCACCGAGACGGCGAACCACTGGAGCTGGTCGGAGTTGGCTGCCCATAGGCTTGAAAACGTCAGCAAGGCGCCACGAAGGGCGGTTCGAAAGATGGCCATCCGGTACAGAGGTAGATTTTCCCGCAACATGAACCATCCATACCAGGATCCAGAACTAGCCCAGATCGAAGCCGACATCGCCACAGCCATCGATTTCTGCGCCGATGGCCAGGATCGACGCGCCGTGGTTTTGCTCGAAAAATGCAACCAGAAGCTGAGGCTGCTTTCGGTCGGAGCGCATCGCGCCGCGGCCCTGCACCTGTGGGCGCTTTCGCTGGGTGTGCTGGAGGAATGGGAGCAGGCATTGCTCAAGTATGAACAGCTTCTGTCCATCGATCCCGCCGATGAACAGGCGCTTTGGCAATCGTCCACGATCCTGTTGCGGCAACTGGAGAAGCCGGAAAGCGCTCGCGTATTGTTGGCCGACCGGCTGCTTCCCATCAACCGCTTGCCGGAATATGTCGATGCCTTGCGGGAATGCGAAGCCGCGCTGGGGATCGAAAGGGAAAAGAGTCAGGCCTGAGCGAACCGCCACGAGCCGTCGTCGGAACGGCTCGTGCGCACACCGAACGCCGTGCTCGCTTCGGGCGAAGCCAGGACCTCGTCGATGGGGCCTTGGCGGGTAAGACAGCCATTGTCAAGCAGCCAAGCTTCGCGGGCGTGCTCGGCAGCCAGGCGCAGGTCGTGCACCGACCACAGGATGGTCTTGCCTTCCGCGGCAAGGCCCTCCAAAATGCCCAGCAGGGCCAGTTGGTGCCCGATGTCAAG
Source organism: Fibrobacterota bacterium (assembly GCA_039798065.1). Taxonomy (GTDB): domain Bacteria; phylum Fibrobacterota; class Fibrobacteria; order UBA5070; family UBA5070; genus UBA5070. The sequence continues at coordinate 3,678 of JBDKGS010000361.1, forward strand.
ACCTGTCAGAGGTTCGTCCAGCAGCAGCAGGGGCGAGCCTTGCGCCAGGCACCGGGCCAGGTAGGTGCGTTGCAATTCGCCGCCCGACAGCGTGGTGGCGTCGCGTCCCTTGAGGTGATGGATCTCCATGCGCTCCATGGCTTCGCCCACGGCGTCCCGATCGATCTTCCGCAGCGGTCGCCAGGCGCCCAGATGCGGAAATCGTCCCATGGTCACCAGATCCTCCACGGCCAAAGGCACCGTGACGGGTCGGAATTGCGGCAGATAGGCCATGCGGCAGGCCAGTTCGGGTCTGGGCCAGCGGCGCACGTCGCGGCCGTCCAGCATGACGGATCCTGTCCAGTCGCGGAGGGT
>JBDKGS010000362.1:0-4001 GCA_039798065.1 Fibrobacterota bacterium
CCACGGGCGACAAGATCGGCGTGTGGCTGATCGATCGCAAGGTGAAGGTCTCGATCCTGCGCGAGGATTCGCGCCATTGGCTGACGGATGTCGTCTGGTGCGGCACAGGGGCCGGGCGTTGCGACGAAGTCTGGAAGCGCACCGACGCGCAGTGGCGTTCGGACAACACCACGGCCAACCACACCGGTTACGCGGTCTACCGCGATTCGCTCCGGCTCTCGGTTTCGGCGTGGACGGATCCTGTCCCGCTGGTGGAGTTCGGGAAGAAGAAATGGGACAAGGGGCTTTGCGAAAGCTGGACGTGCTTCATGGTTTCGGCGAAGGATTCGAGCGTGGCCCACGGAGCGGTTCGGCCCGACGGAACGGTCGCGTCCTGGGACGGAGGCTATGTGAAGGGCGGCCCGCTGGAGACGGATCTTGTCCGCGCCTACGAGTACCTGCTGGCGAAGGGGCGAGAACCCAAGAAGGGCGCGAAGTAGCCCTGTTGCAAGCGAGCGGACAACAATAAACCACCCCGCAGCAAGCTGCGGGGTATCAGACCCGAGGAGAACAAAAAACCCCGTCCACGGAGCGCGGACGGGGCGGATCGAAACTTTGGACGAAATCCGTCTTAGAAGAACATCTGGACGAGGTCGCCCAGTTCGATGGGCGCGTAGAACATCGCGCCGTAGTTCATCTGCGAGAAATCCTCGGACAGGTGCTTGTGGTAGCCGAACTCGCCCATGATTCCGTAGCGCTTGCCCAGACGGAGATCGGCACTGGCTCCGGCGATGACTCCGGCGGGGTAGTATTTGTCGTTGTCGCTGATGCGGTAGCTGAATTGGGGAGCCAGGGTGAGGCCGACCCAGGAGAGGGGCTCGTAGGTGGCGTAGACGGGAATGGTGATGTCGGTCACCGTTGCCTTCTGGTCGTCGATGGTGTCCAGGGCGGAAGGACGCAACAGGTTCGCGTAGGAGACCTTCAGACCCGAGCTCAGCTGGAACTGGGAAGTGGCGCCTTCGACGCCGTCTTCGCCCAGGATCTGGTACTTGACGTCGCCCGACATGGCGCCGATGAAGGTGAACTTCGCACCGATGTCGATGTTCTTCCAGACGCCCACGCGGGCGGCCCATTCGATCAGAGGAGCCTGGATGCCTGTGGAATCCGCGAAGCCCCGGCGCTTGTAGTCGTCGGTGTAGCCGGTGTAGGCCAGGCCAGTCTGCGCCTTGCCGGGTTCGAGCACGCGCGCTTCCTGGTAGGAGCTCATGGAGGCGCAACCGACCAGGGAGATCAGCGGCAGGAGGGGGAGGATCTTCTTCATGGGGATACTGGACTTTCGTGATTTTGAACGGGTATGGATTGGGGGCACTTCGCGGAGCATACGCGCAACGCCGCGCTGGATAATTGAGAAATCGAGCAGGCCCGTTCAAAGGGATTAACTTCCAAGAGTGGTCTCATCGCTCGAAGACAAAAAACGGCTGCTGGATGCGTGCCTGGAAACGGTGCGCGAACGCGTGAAGCAGATTTCGGCAAGCCTTGAGGAAGCGCGCGAAGCGTCTTTCTCCGAAACCAAGAGTTCGGCGGGCGACAAGTACGAGACCGGCCGCGAAATGATGCGGATGCAATCGGACATGCGCGCTTTGCAGCTCTACGAAGCGCAGGATCTTCAAGACCGGTTGGAACGCATCGACGTTACCCAAGCCCACGACAAGGTGCGAACGGGATCGGTGGTCCGAACCACCAACGGGCTGTTCTTCGTTTCGCAGAGCATGGGACAGGTGGAACTGGATTGCATGGAGTACCAGACCATGTCGCTTGCGGCCCCTATGGGAAAGGCGCTGAAGGGCTTGGGGGTTGGCGATTTCGCCTTGTTTCGGGACCAGAAAATCGAGATCCTATCGATTCTTTGAGCTTGGATGTCTTGATGCGGGCTGGTGACCAACAGGTCAACGGCGTTTGCGCGTGTTGTCGGTGGAACTGGTCGCTCAAGGTGCCAAATTTGCGTTCAAGATTTTCGAGCGCTTTCGAATTTGGCGCTGCAACAGCTGCGTACACCCTAAGTTTTAGCAACTATGGAACCGATTCTGCTTCGTTTCACTGCCGCCCTCCTCGCCCTCGGTTGTGGCGCGGCATTCGCACAAACCACCGATTCGACCGCCGTGCGCACCGACACCACGGCCATGGCCGCGGCTCCTGTCAGTGCTCCCGTGCCGGTGAGCGCTGCTGTGGTTGAACCACCAAAAACGGACAGTTCGATCGCGGTCGCAAAGCCGGACAGCGTCGTGCCTAGCCAGGACACGGTGCTGCCAAGACGGGATAGCGCCATCTCCAGGCCGGACACGTTGCTCAAGCCCGCCCAAACCACGATGAAGCCCATCGATTCCGCGCGATGCCATCGCAACGGAACATGGAGTCTTGAAGGCGAAATCCGCTACGGCTGGAGAGCCGGCGATCTCCTGGAAGAGGAAGATCGTCTTACGCGCCAATTCAAAGTGGTGCTGGTCGATCGGTCCGGCGATACTTCCAACGTGAACCCCATTGCCAGCGGTCCCATCTACCAAGCCGTGTTGTGGTACAAAGGCCCTTGCGGGAACCAGTTCGGCGCCGGATTCGGATACGCCATGCTGGATGAGCATCCCGCCAGCACATACAGCGCTTCGTTGTCGGAATTGTTCCTGGAGCAATTCCTGGTGACGGCCCGATTCCGCAAGATCAAGAAGGTTTCGGATCGCTTCAATCTGTTCTACGAAGCCGCCGCGGGCTACAACCATTCCACCATCCACGGAATCCCGCTGGTGTACGCCAACCAGTACGATCCGAACATCCATCTGTCGGCATCCGACCTTACCTACATCGGGAAGTTGCACGAAGCGACGGCCGCCAACGGCATCCATGTCGAAGGACTGGTCGGCGGCGAGGTTCGGCTGGGCGAAAAGGTCGGAATGGCGTTCAAGCTTGGATTGAACGGCGACAAAATCTGGCGCTCCTCGTATTTCGTGGCGGGCAGCGGGGCCACCTCCGTGTCCAATTCCGCGGACGTCTACACTTGGGGCCTGGACCTGGGCCTGTCGGTTTCGCGCGACTTCTGAAGCGTTCGCCCTAAAACCAAAGTTCCTGAAGAACAGCCTTCCGCAAACACGGAAGGCTGTTCTGTTTTCAGGGATCGCGCGTTTACTTGACGCGGAATTCGATGCGGCGATTGATCGAGCGACCTTCTTCGGTCTTGTTGTCGGCGACTGGCTGGGCGGCGCCGTAGCCCTTCGAGGCCAGTTGCTTGGCCGAGACGCCAAGCTTGACCAGATGCTTCTTGACGGCTTCGGCACGCTTGCCAGACAGATTCTGGTTCTTCTTGGCGTTGCCCACGTTGTCGGTGAATCCGGCGATCTCGATCTTGGACGAAGGAGCCTTCAGGATGGCGCGAGCGGCCTGTGCCAGCGACGGGGCGCTGGAAGAATCGATCTCGGCCGATCCGGACTTGAAGAGGATCCCCTGCAAGGTCAGTTTGGCACCCTTCTCGATCTTGATTTCCTGGCAGCCGGTGCTGTCGGTCTTCACTCCGACGGGTGTGCTGGGGCACTTGTCCTGGTAGTCCGCGATGCCATCCTTGTCGGAATCGACAGGGCAGCCGGCGGCGTCGATCGAAACGACCGACGGAGTGTTTTCACACTTGTCCTGGAAGTCGGCGATTCCGTCCTTGTCGGTGTCGAGCGGGCAGCCTGAAGCGTCGACTTTCACGCCTGCTGGAGTGCTGGCGCACTTGTCCTGCTCGTCGACAATTCCGTCCTTGTCGGTGTCGATGGGGCAGCCCGAACCGTCGACTTTCGCTCCGTGCGGCGTGTCGTTGCACTTGTCCATCGGATCGAACACGCCGTCGCGGTCCGAGTCCACTTGCTCTACCACCGCGGCCTTGACTTCCTTCACCGTCTCGCGCACGGTGGATACCACCACGGCGGCTGGTGCAGCGATGATCGCGGGAGCACCGAAGCGCCAAGTCAGACCGATTCCCGCGCGAACGAGTTCGT
>JBDKGS010000363.1:0-3944 GCA_039798065.1 Fibrobacterota bacterium
TCTTGTAGGAACCCGGCAATCCCACCGAGACGCCGCTGTAGACGATTTTTGTCGTCGTCGCGGATTGCTTCGCGGGGGCTGTTTCTGCGCGTACGGAAACCGGCGCGATTGCCGCGGCTTGCGCAGTTCTGGTTGACGCGGCTTCAACGGGTGCGATACCAACGGGTGGAATCGGCTGGATCGCGACGCCTTCGGCGAACACGGTGGCCAACGCCTTGTGGAGGGACTCCAACGAGTCGGTGTTTCGGTAATCGATGGAAACCACAGTGGCGTCGCGGTCCTTCAGGATGGACTGCGCGAGGTTTCCCAAAACCGAGTTGGGACCCGCCTCGATGAACAACCGCACACCTTGTCTGTACAGCTCTTCGATCCCACCCACGAAGTCCACCGGTGCGGTGACCTGGCTTGCCAGGATGGAGCGCACAGCTTGGGCATCGGAGGGGTACTCGGCGCAGGACTCGTTGGCCATCACGCGGGTGTGGCCCGACCGGACCTCCAGGCTTTCCAGATCCTTCGTGAATCGTTCGCCCGCGGGTGCGACCACGGGGGAGTGGAAGGCGTGGCTGACGTTGAGTTCGATCTTGCGGATGCCTTCGCGATCCAGAATGGGATACAACGCTTCCACGGCGCCGGACGGGCCGCTCACGATCAGTTGGTCGGGGGAGTTGATGTTCGCGATGGCCACCGCGAGCCCCGACTCCGACAAAATCTGCTCCAGACGATTTCTGTCGCAGCGGACCGCGGCCATCTTGCCGAAGTCGTTCGTTTCCATCTCCACGAAGGCGCGGCTGCGGGCGTCCATGACGGAAATCGTCTGATCTACCGAGAGGATTCCCGCAGCGCCCAGGGCCACGACCTCGCCCGCGCTGTGTCCGATCATCCAGGCGGGCTTGATCCCCATGTCTTCAAGCAGACCGGTCGCGACCAGATTTCCGAAAAGCAGGGCGGGATGGGTGTTGCGCGTGTTCTTCAGAAGCGCTTCGGTGGCGTCCTTGCCGCGAGCCCGCGACGAGAGCATGTCGGATACGCTTGTGCCGTTCCTGGATTTCCACCAAGCGTCGATCTTGGCTGCGACTCGGCGTGTGGACGGAAAATGTCGAACCAGGTCCAAGGACATGTCGGCGTATTGCGAGCCCTGTCCGGGAAGCAGGAATGCCGTCTGCCCCAAGGTGCGTCCTTGGCCTTCGCCGGACACGATACCTTTGGAGCGCAGAAGCTTTGCGATGGCCGCGTCGGTGGCCGTGCGCCACTGGTCGATCTTGGCCGCGAAGTCGGTCCGATCGGAGAAGACCACACCCAGGCGGAATGCGTGGGAAGCGTCGGCGAGGTTGGAATATTCGAGAGCGGCGTCCTGCAGATTGCGGGAATCGTCGGCGATTGTCTCCGAGAACGATTGGATGCGGCCTGCCAGCTCTTCGCGCGAAGCGCCGGAGAACAGCGCCAGATGCGATCCGACCACGACCGCGGAGGCCTCCACGGCGATCTTGGCCTGGACCGCGGGGTGCGCGGCCAAGGAATGGACGGAGGGCCGGAATTCTTCCAGGGCGATGTGGTAGTTGGCGCCGCCGAATCCGAAGGCGCTCACCCCGGCGCGTCGGGGGTGGTTCTTCTCCTGCCATGGGCGCGCTTCGGTGTTGACAAAAAACGGCGAATCTTCGATGCCGAGCTTGGAGCTGACCTTCAGGCAATTGGCGGAAGGAGGCAGCGTCTTGTGGCGCAGGGCCTGGATGGTCTTCACGATACCGGGGATGCCGGCCGCCGACTTGAGGTGACCGATGTTCGATTTGGCGGAACCCACCGCGCAGAAGTTCTTCGACGTGGCACCCAGCTCGCGGAAGCAGGACTTCATGGCTTCGATTTCGCTTGCGTCGCCCACCTTGGTGGAGGTGCCGTGGGCTTCCACCAGCTCGATGGTTTCGGGAGCGAATCCGGCCATCTCGATGGCGTTGCGGATGGTCTTGGATTGCCAGACGGAATTCGGTGCCGCGATGGCTTTCCCTTTGCCGTCGCTGGTCTGGCCGTAGCCCGCGATCACAGCCAGGATGGGGTCGTTGGATCGCAATGCGTCGGAAAGGCGCTTGAGAACCAGAACGCCGCCGCCCTGTCCGGTCACGAAGCCGTTGGCGCGTTCGTCGAAGGGGAACGATCCGTCGGGCGAAAGCGCGTTGATCCCAGAGAAGTACACGTGGCCGATCTCGCCCATGAGCATGTCGGCGGCGCCGCACACGACCACGTCCGATTCGCCGGACACCAGGTGCTGCACTCCTGCGATGATGGCGGCCAACCCCGAGGCGCAGGCCGCGTCGATCACATAGGCGTGGCCGTGGAAATCGAACACCGACGCGATGCGCGCGGCGATGATGTTGGGCAACACGCCGGGAGCGCTGTCTTCGGTGACACCCTGGGTATTGGCTGCCAGGATCCCCCGCAGATCGGACACCAGCGCGTCCATTCCCGCCGCGTCCAGGCGCGATGACAAAAATTGGTTGGATCGCAGATGGTGTTCGAACTTGTCGAAATCCGTCCGGATCAGGAAGCGATGGTGCTTCTCGCCGATCATGGAGCTTCCCATGAACACGGAGATGCGCTCGCGGTCCACGCCATCCAGGGATACGCCCGCCAAGGCCTGCTCGGCGGTGGCCACCGCGACCTTCTGGTTGTCGTCCATGTGGTCGGCGATGGTGGGGGGGATGCGGTACTTGCGGCCGTCGAACGCGAAGCCTTTCACGCTCGCGAACAGGTCGGTGTAGGACATCCCCTTCTTGTCTGTGTGGGAAATCACCTCGGGGCGGAACAAGGCGGCCACGTCGAAGTGTTCGGGAACCACCTTGGCGATGGAAACCTTCTTGTCCAGGACGTTTTGCCAGAATTCGTCCGGGTTGTGGGCGTCGGGAAAAATGCAGCCCATGCCCACGATGGCGATGTTCTCGGGAAGCGAATTCGATTTCATGCGTTGGCGACCGAAGCGGAGAAGGATTGTGCGAAGATTTCGTGGAGGCGCGCGCAGGCCCGCTCGATCTCTTCGTAGGGAACGCAAGTGCAAAAGCGCACGCATCTCGAGTAGGCGTCGCCGCCGAACAGGATGCCGGGCAGGTACAGGAGCGGAGCCGCACCCGACTGCGCGACGTCTCTGAATTCCAGTTCGGATCCAACGTGCGCAGGCAACGTGGCCCACAGGTAGAAGGTTCCTTGCGGACGATCGACCCCGAAGCCTAGGGAGGAAAGCGTCAAGTGCAGGCGTTCCACGTTGCGGCGGTAGGCGTCCACGTCGGTGAGGCCTTGCTGCGGGAGCTTGGCCACCACGCGGTGTTGCAAGAGCGGTGCATGCACCACGCGGATGCGCATGTTCAGCTTCATGGCCGCGACGAATTCCGACCGCTCTTGGGCGGTGCCGAATCCGGGATGGACCGTGAGGTGGCCCAGGCGCTCGCCGGCGATGCCGAGGGACTTGGAGTACGAATTCACGCGCACCAGGTACGGATAGTGCGGCACCATCGAGGGGGCGGGTTCGGGTGTGAAGACGAGGCTCTCGTACACGGCGTCCTCGACGACCACGATCCGTTGTCCAATTTCGCGACTCCTGGTTTCGAGCATTTCCGACAATTTCCGGAGGCTCTCCTCGCAGTAAATGGCCCCGGTGGGATTGTTTGGCGAATTGACGATGATGGCGCGTGTGCGCGGCGTCACGGCCTTTTCGAGGGCGTCGATGTCCAGCTGGAACCGGTCGGTGCTGGGGACCACCACGGCCTTGCCGCCGTTGGCGGCGACCAGGTTCAGGTACTCGACGAAGAACGGCGCGATCACCAGGACTTCGTCAGGGCCTTCGGCCTGCGCGTCGTGGCGCAGGAGCGTTTTCAGGAGCACGTCCAACGCGCCGGTCGCGCCCACGGTGGCCAGCACGTCGGATCCGCGGAAGGGAAGGTCGTAGCGGTCGGACAAATTCC
>JBDKGS010000364.1:0-3932 GCA_039798065.1 Fibrobacterota bacterium
CATGAAAAGTTCTCCCGGATGGTCCAATCCGCTTGCGTAGACGGTGGGGACGAGCCCTTTCGCCGTTCTTGGCGTTTCGCCGATCGGCCAGCCCGCGGCGAGCGGGGCGTACGCCGCAGAGGTTGCCAAAATCTGTCTACTTTGGATTGACGGATGCGCTTGGGGATCCGTGCATCCCACGAGCGCCATGGACGCAGCCAAAATCAGACCCGCAGGCGTTTTGCGGCTGCGATGCATGGCGTTTCGCTCCTGGCGATTCCCAGCAGGAGAGTTCCGGGAATTGGAAAGGGGGCGACCGGTGATCACAGCCTGGTGCTTTTCAGGCGAAGTGCGTTTCCGATCACCGACAGGGATCCCAATGTCATGGGAGCGGCGGCGATGATCGGGCTGAGAAGGATGCCGAAATCGGGATAGAGGATCCCTGCCGCCAACGGGATTCCCAATGCGTTGTACAAGAGGGCGAAAAACAGATTCTGTCGGATATTCCACATGGTGGCTCGCCCCAGCGAGATCGCCTTCGGGATTCCTCGCAGATCGCCCTTCACAAGGGTTATGCAACAACTGGGCATTGCCAATTCGGTTCCGGTTCCCATGGCCATGCCTATGTCGGCTTCACTCAATGCCGGCGCGTCGTTGAGTCCGTCACCAGCCAGAGCTACATGCTGTCCATCCATTCGCCATTTTTTGACAAACGCGACCTTGTCGGCAGGTTCCATCCCGGCCTCGACGAAACCGATTCCCAATTGGCGGGCAACCACCATTGCGGTGCGGATATTCTCGCCCGTGACCATGGCCACCTTGAGACCCATTCCCTGCAGTTCGGCAACCGCCTTCGCCGCGGTGGGTTTGATCGGATCGACCAGACCCAGGATTCCGGCGGGTTGGCCGTCGATCGACACGAACAAAACGATCTTTCCGTTTTCCTGCAGTCCGACCGCCCAGGCGACGAAGGGATCCAAACCTTCGATTTTTCCGGTACGCAGGAATTCCGGCTTTCCGATCATGACGGATCTTCCGCCGACCTTTCCAGAAACCCCGGCCGCGGTGAAAGCGCGGAATTCCGTGGCGGATTCGAGTGCGATTCCTCGATTCTTGGCGCATTTCACGATCGCAGACGCCAAGGGGTGGTCGCTGGACAGTTCGAGGGATGCCGCCAACCTGAGGAATTCATTCACTTCCAAGCCGGATGCAGGAAGGACGTCGACAATTTCCGGCTTGCCCTTGGTGAGGGTTCCCGTCATGTCCAGGACGACCGCGGTGATCTTCTCCAGGGTGTTGAGGGTTTTTGCGTTCTTGACAAGAACCCCCTCCTGCGCACCCCTTCCGATCGCGAACTTGATCGAGAGAGGGGTCGCCAATCCGATTGCGCCAGGGCATGCAATGACAAGAACTGCCACCGCGTTGAAAAGCGCGAACGCGACCCGGGGTTCGGGTCCAATCCACATCCACACGTAGAACGTGAGGATGGAAACAGCCAACACCACGGGAACGAAAAAGGCCGAAACCCGGTCGGCGAGCCCCTGGAACGGAGCCTCGCTGCGTTGGGCCTGCACCACCATCTCCACGATTTGTGAAAGCATCGTGTCGTGGCCCACCCGTTCGGCGCGCATCACGAAGCTCCCTGCTCCGTTGACTGTGCCGCCGATCACCTGGTCGCCCAAGGTCTTCTCCAGGGGCAGCGATTCTCCAGTCACCATGGATTCGTCGATGTCGGAGGCGCCCTCGACGACGCAGCCGTCCACGGGTACATTCGCTCCGGGCAGAACCCGCAATCGATCACCGGCAAGCACGAGATCGATGGGTACTTCCTGATCCTCGCCCGCCGTGACTCGCCTCGCTTTGGGAGGTTCAAGTTTCAGCAGGGTCGCAATCGCATTCGTGGTGAGGTTTCGAGCCCGCAATTCCAAAACTTGTCCGAGCAGCACCAGGGCGACGATCAGCGCCGCGGCTTGGAAATAGATGGCAATCCGTCCGCCATCGATCACGGCGTTCGGAAAGACGCCGGGAGCGAGCATAGCCGATGCGCTGAACATGTAGGCTGCCCCGACGCCCAACGAGACCAGCGTGAACATGTCCAATCGTCGGCTTGTGATGGAACGCAATCCACGCACGAACAACGGCCAACCTGACCACCATACAACGGCCGTGGTGCAGAGGAATTGGATCCATCTCGAAACGTCGCCGTCCACCCATTCGAACCTCCCGACCCCCGGACACCAATGGAGAATCGCAAGGACAAAAACCGGCAATGTCAGGGCGAACCCGATCCGTAAACGTCGGGACATGTCCCTAAGCTCGGGAATGTTCCGGATTTCCCGGTACCCCACGGCTGCGAGAGGTCTGCCGCATTCGGGACACGGCCCCGGGTGGTCCTGCTCGACCTTCGGATGCAAGGAACAGGTGTACCCGTTTCCGATGGACGGTTCCGCGAGGCGTTCTTGACCGGGATTTTCCGCTGCCGGGAGATTCGCCGCCGTTTTCGCCGTTCTTGACGAATTCTGGTTATCCAATGGGAGTTCCGTTCGGTGCGGGTTTGTCCGGTGGGTGTTGGCTCGATCCCGGACTAGAAGGACGTTTTCTTTCCTTCGATCCCGTCATCGTCCTCCTCGATCCAGTAGCCCTTGCGCAGGTAATGGTCGTGCAGGCGGTTTTCGTATTCACGGGAGACCAGCGGGACTTCGACGTATTCGGGTGCGGAACGGATGGTGTCGCGGGAGAATTTCAGGAAGGCCTTCGATTCGTTCCAATCGATTCGATCGAGCCATTTCGGCGAGATAAGGATTCGCCTTCCGTGCCACCATGGGCCGCTGTCGACGATCAAATAGCGGATGGACCAGGAATTGTCGTCGATGATGAAGTCGACGATGCGTCCGATCTCGCCGTCGATGGCGTGAACGATAAGCCCTGTCATGTCGGCGGTGCTGCGAAGGTGTGGATCCTTCGGTCGCTTTGGCGACAGCGCGGTGTAGGCCTTTTTACCCGCCTGCAAAAGCAGGTAGGGGAGAGCGCCCCAGGTGTAAGGGCCGTCCCAGTATCCGGGCCAACCGAAATGCGCGTGGTACGACTCCTCGAATTCCCGCGTGAGGGGTTCTTTGTCCTCGAGGCGCGGGCTTTCTTCGATCTGCTTCCAGGTGAGGTCCACCGATACGGATCGCTTGTCGTTGTCCACGAAATTGAGCGCGTAGGGGGAGATCAGGACTTTTCGATCGGACAACCAGTCGCCGGTTTCCGCGACCAGGTAGCGGATGGTCCAGTGCAGGTCGTCGAAGTGGAATTCCTCCACCGTTCCGAGCGTCCCATCCAGGCCGTTCAATGAATAGCCTTTCAACGAATTCGCTTTGGTGAGCATCCTGTCGTCCGATCCGAATTGACATGATCTGTCATAATTGCGGGGTGCCTGTCGCCGAGCGCAGGGATTTGCGTGGCGATGCATCCAGTGTTCGACGCGCGGCGCGGCAGGTCGCGATGCGCGAATCCAGCGCGGCCGGTGGGATCCTAGCGGGGGATCCAGCGGTTGGAGGCGGCGGCGTGGAAGACTCCAACCGGAGGAATCCGGTCGCGTCCATTCCGATTTCGGTGTCGTCTGCGTGTCATATTCTGTCCGATCCAGCGAATGCTCTCGATAGCAACATCCTAATTCCGCCGTCTGTCGTTTTTTGCCCAGGTGCCGCCTGGTTTCGGACGGCGATTTCCTGCGGAATCCACATATGACAGAAAATGACTTCTATGCGGAATGCCGGGGTCAGCTTCCGAAGGAGAGCCGGAGCAGGACCTGGTGGATGTAGGGGTAGCGATGCAGCGCGCCTTCCTCCAGGCTTCTCTTGACGGTGTACCTGTAGTCTGCGGACAGAAACCGACTGAGATGGATGGAAAAGACCGAGGCCAACGAAAATTCGAGTTCTTCTCGGGGCCAAAGGCCCCAGAACAAGCTC
>JBDKGS010000365.1:0-3921 GCA_039798065.1 Fibrobacterota bacterium
TGTTGTTCGCCTTTGGATCCCGATTACTTGTGGGCGATGTAGACCATCAGGTTGCCCGTGGCGGGGTTCCATTTGACTCGACCCCAAACCTGTCGGTTCGCGGCCGTGGCGCCGATTCCATCGTCGAGGATCGCGTCGATCTTGTCGAACTCCTTGGATGTGACTCCCGCGAAGGTCGCGTACACCAACTGGGTGCCGGCCGGAAAAATGGACGTCGCGTTGTTGGCCAAGGAAAAGTTCGCCGTGAGGGCCGTGAGGGCCGCTGCGTTCGATGGTTCGGCGGAGACGGTCATGGACGTCCCGATCGGAGGGTTGCCCGTGGTGAATCCGTCGGCGTAGGGGCCGCGGAATTTTCGCCACAACCCAGTGCCTGTAGAGGCGGGTGCCGCGCTGCTGGAAAGGATCATCGCGTCGGGGAGCGATCCCGCGTAAGCCGCACCGGTCACACCGTTCGTCGAAGCGGTCGGAACTCCAGTGGCCGTGGCCAACGGGTAGAGCGAGCCCACGTCGGCGTAGTACTTGGCCACTGCCGATTGGAACGATTTGATCGATGTGGTGGCGGCGGTGATCTTGGAGTCGCTGATGGCATCGAAGATGCGGGGCGCCACGGCAGCCACCAGGATGGCGATGATGGCCAGCACGCCGATCATTTCGATGAGAGTGAAGCCCAAGCTGCGAAGTGGTTTGCGTAGGGGTTTGAGGGCCTTCATGAGATGCTCCTGGTATGACGGGTTTCGGCAGGTAGTTGCAGCCCTGGATACGGTGGTGACCCTCGAACGGTACCATTGTCTGAAAACGGAGGCAAGAATTTCGATGCGAACCAGAAAATGACGGGTGGAGTCCTCTCGCGCAAAATTTGCCTGGTCGGCCAGAACTTTGGATGTTTACCTGATGTGAGGAGAAAAACAACTCCCGCTACGCATCTACTTCAGGAGATTCCATGTTCAAATTCCGTCACGTTCGTACCGTCGCTGTCCTGGCCGCCCTTCTGGCCGTCGGTTCGACACTTTCCGGTTGCTACGGATCGTTCGGTCTCACAAAGAAACTCTATCAGGCGAATGGCACGATCGGCAACAAGTACCTCAAATCGCTTGTGACGGTTCTCATGACCGTCATTCCAGTCTACGGTGTCGGTGCGCTTGCCGACGTGGCGATCTTCAATTTGATCGAATTTTGGACAGGTTCCAGCCCAATGGCTGCCAACGACGTCAAGACTTTCGATCAGAAGACCGCCGATGGAACTGTCTTACATGGTCGCAAGCTCGATGACGGTCGCCTGCTGGTGACGATCACTCCGGTCCAGGGCGAAGCCAAGAGCGTGGTTCTCGCTCGCGAAGTCGACGGTGTCAAGGCCAACGCGATCGATGGTGCGTTCCTTGCAAAGGTTGCCAGCGCCGCCGATGGTCGCACTTTGCTGATCACCCCCAAGGCAAACTAAGCCGGTTTCTTTTTGACAGAATACGGGGGCTCATGGATTTGCTCCACGGGCCCCCATGAATCCATAGGTTGGACGCGGTTCCTGCGATACAGAACCAAAAGAGTTCTATTTTCATCGCCTAGATGATCCGACTGACCAAACAGGCCGATTACGGGATTCTTCTGATGACCCAGTTCGCAAGGGCTGGGGCATCGGCTCTGTTCTCCACGTCCGATTTGGCGGCCCGAACGGGCTTGTCCGTACCCATGGTCAACAAGACCCTCAAGCTGCTCCAGCGCGGAAAGCTCCTCACCAGCGTGCGAGGAGTCAACGGCGGCTACCAGCTGGGGCGGGGCGCCAACGCCATCACGCTCGAAGAGATCATCGAAGCTGTGGATGGACCGATCGCCATCACCGAATGCCACGAACACACTGGCGGCGCGGAGTGCGGAATCAGCGCCAGCTGTCCGACGCGCGTGAACTGGGGCGTGATCAACAACGCCATCCGCGACAGCCTAGCCGGGGTCACGTTGTTGCAGATGGTGCATCCCTTGTTCGGTACCGGCCGCATGCGTTCCCGCGAGGGCCGGCAGGCGGTTTGACAGGTTCCGTCAATCGTTTCGGCAAGTAATCCTCCCTCCGAAGCCTTGGCTTCAGGCGGTTGGGCGTTTCCGATCCCGAATCCGTTCGATGCGCGTTCCCACCAGCCATTGCAGGCTTGCCGCCACCGCGATCGCCAAGGCGACCCGGCCCCACTGCGGAAGCTTTGCCGCTGCCATGAGCACAGGCAGATGCACCAGGTAGAGAGGAAACGAGATGTCGCCCACCAGGCGGTCCCATTTCCAGCCGCGCGAAAGCGAGAATAGGACAGGAAGTGTCGCGGCGATCGATCCTGCGAACAGGAGCATGCGCCAGCCGGTGCCCGGGCCGTGAAGCACCACGAAGAGCAAGACCCCCAGCCAAACGGCCCATTTGACGGATTTTGGCAGAACATCCGCGTTCCAGCGTTTTCCGAGCTTCCAGGCGAGGGTTCCGGCGAGGAAGAATCCCGCCGCCGAAGGAAAGAACCGGTATGTCCACGGATCGAAGTCCAGTCCCATGTGCGCCAACGCGAGCCAAATGCAGGCGCAAGCGGATGCGGCCACGGCGATGAAGCGCGTTCGCCACCGCACGATCCATGGGGCCAGCAGATAGAAGTAGAGCTCCAACGCCAGGCTCCACGACGGCGCGACGGGGAGGAAGTTGGAGAGCGGGGCGTTCGATTGACGGAAATCGGCGACGAACGAAACGCCCGGTCCAGACGGATTTTGTCCCACGAAGAACAAGGCGTCCTGGAGAAACAGGAACAGCGTGGAGACCACCACCAACGTCCAAGCGACGAAGCCGAGTCCGCCAACCTGGTCCCGCCAGGCGAACAGGAGCCCTGGGCGCGCACCCGATGTCCAAAGCCACAAGGCGCCGGATGCCGCGACGGTGCCGACCAGGATCGTCCAGTACATGGGGAACAGGCGCAGGAAGCGGTTGCGGAAGAACAGGAAGGACTTGCCGGCGTAGGGGCCTTCCAGGATCATGGCCATGTAGAAGCCGGAAATGGCGTAGAACGACAGCACCGCCAGCTCGCCGCCCAGCAGCTGGAAGCCGAAGATCGGGCCGGAATGGTCGAGCACCACCGACAAGGCAAGCAGCAGGCGGATCAGTCCCATGACGGATTCCGTCCAAGCGTCGGACGAATGGTCCGATCGGGTTCGATTCGATGCATCGGTACCAAGGATAGGAAGTGCGGAAGGCGTGTGGTCTCGGCACGAGTACGCGAGTTCAACCGCAGCCATGGTTCGGGGTGTCGAAGCCCTCCGGCCGGTGATATCGTTTGGAGGTCGCATCGAAGGAGGCTCCCTGCCCCCCCCGATGTCATCCCTCGACCGGAGGTATTCCCGTGATTTCTCGCTTTTCTCCTTTTCCGTTTCTTGTCGCGGCGGCGACCTTCGCCGCTTCCGACACTTCGGACGCCGATATCAGGATGTCCTTGCGTCCCGAGGATCGTCCTGTTCCTGCCGGCATCTGGATTCCTTTTTCGAACGATCCTTCGCCGGTATCGGCCACGGTTGTGGTCCAGGACTCGGCGACATGGCTGGTGACGGAATTTGCCGGGAGCATGGCTTGCGCCTATCCCAACTTCGACAGTCTGGTTCCTTTTGCCGAAGGGCGGGCTTCCCTGGCGCGCGTGGTTTGGGAC
This sequence comes from Fibrobacterota bacterium, assembly GCA_039798065.1. Lineage (GTDB taxonomy): Bacteria > Fibrobacterota > Fibrobacteria > UBA5070 > UBA5070 > UBA5070. The sequence continues at coordinate 3,651 of JBDKGS010000365.1, forward strand.
ATTCCCATGGTGAAGATGGATTCGGCCTCCGCGTCCCCCTGCAAGAACGTGAGGCGATACCGGCGGATCGATCGACTGCCGATGGTGGAAGTCCAGACCTTCGGGGTTCCCGGTCCCATCCGCGTCGCCTACGCTCCCGACACGGTCAAATTCTGTCGCAATGGGGCTTGTATCGCGCAGCCCACCAGGAAGGTGCGGACACCATCGACCAGCAGCGAACAATGTCTGGTTGGAACGCTTCGTCCGTTCGATACCCACCAGCAGGCGGTCG
>JBDKGS010000366.1:0-3909 GCA_039798065.1 Fibrobacterota bacterium
TTGTTTCCGGCCGACAATCCTTGGCATTTCGATGTCTCGACATTTCCTGTCCATCCCAATTCGGCCAATCTGGTCAACTCCGTGGGGGCATCCACGGCGCTTCATCCCGACTTCGGCACGCAATACGACGGAGCGCCTTGGGGGATTCCCTACATGCTCGTGGGAAGCGCCCAGGCAAAATTGCCGGTGAGCTTCGATTATGCCGACGAGAGTGATCCGGGTCCGTATCCCGTTCCGCTCGATGCGCCGATCGAAGGGGGGAGCGCTTCCACCGGTGACCGACATGTTCTGGTGGTGGATACGTCCGCAAAGTTGCTGTACGAAATGTGGGATGCGCATCCGCAATCGAATTCATGGAAGGCGGGCTCGGGGGCAAAGTTCGACATCGCCAGCAATGCGCTGCGGCCCGAAACCTGGACATCCGCCGATGCGGCGGGATTGCCCGTGTTGCCAGGACTTGTCCGCTATGACGAAATCCGTCGCGGGGTCATCGATCATGCCATCCGCATGACCGTCTCCACGTCCCGCAAGGAGTACATCTGGCCCGCCCGCCACCAAGCGGGTTCCACCACCAGCCTGAACGCGCCTGCCATGGGGGAGCGCTTCCGTTTGAAGGCGAGTTTCGATACTGCAGGGTACCCGCCCGCCGCCAAGACCGTGATCGTGGCCATGAAGAAGTACGGATTGATCGTTGCCGACAACGGTTCGAACTGGTTCATCACCGGCGCTCCCGACGACCGGATGCCCGACGACGAGCTGAACGCCCTCAAAGCCATCAAAGGCCGGGATTTCGAGGCGGTGCTCGCGGTGGACAGCCTTGGCAAACCGATCCTTCCTGTTTCCGGAGTGGGAGTCAAAAATCGACTGGGAGGTCTTCGTCAAAAACCGGTCGGACACGGTCACGATGCGCTGGGTAGGGAGTTCGGAAGTGCGCGAAACCTCGCCAAAGGCGACGATCTGGCTGTGCCTCTCGGCGGAAATCGGAAGTCAGACAAGTAAGGGGGGCCGTGGGCCTGGCGATGGTGCACAAGGTGCTTGGCGCGCCATCGGCATCATCGGATCCAGGTCCCGACGGAATTTGTCCATCTCCGAACGGATTCGGATTTAGGGGATGGCCGTTTTCGTGCGCCGCGACGATTCCCGCAACCGAGGTTTGGAACCATCGGGGCCCAGCACGATGCCTGTTGAGCTCCCATCGGTCGGTCGGCCATTCGCCTTGTAGGATCCGTTTGGTTTGGGAATGCCCGGTTGAGAGGGGCGGTCGGCGATCGCGCCTGTGGTCCAGGTGTTCACCTTGACGCGGAGGGTGTCAAATCCTGTCTGCGCGGACCCGATCACCAGCGAGACCATTTCGCCGTGGCCCAGCGATGGCAGGGCGCTAGCGCTGCCCATGCCGACGCACAATAGGCAGGAGCCGAACATGAATTGGCCTAGTTTGGAAGTGTCGCCCGGGGCGAGTTTCATCTGTCGGCTGTTGGATCGGAAGGTTTGAAGGAAGCCGTTCGACAATTTTCGGCTTGAATCGCGGGCGTAGTCGGGGTCCCAGCGGAGCAACCCAAATCTGGACTCCAGGATGGCTAGCTCCGATTTGGAATCGGTGGGAGAGATCATGTATCGGACATCGAAGATCGCCGTGTCTTTGGAGACGTTCTTCACCACCGTGGTCCCGGTCATGCAAGTCGTGGTGTAACCAGCACAGACCGTGTCCGGGCTGAATCGCAACGGACCGGCGAAAGTGACCCCCGTCAGCAATAGCGAAAGAAATCCAATGTGCACGGTGAGTTCCGATCGTTTCCAGGCGCAGGGAGTTGTCGCCAATGATGTTGAAGATATGGTCGGTTCGAAGCGTTCGGTTGGCATGTTCGATAGAAAGTGGGCATGATCGGTAGAACAACAAAAAAGGTCCGCCCCCAGTTGGGGACGGACCTTCGTGTACACAATCTTCGTCTGACGGAGCTTAGACGCCGCCGGGCATGAAAGCGTTGTACTGGTCGAGCGTGCCGTTGTCCATGCAGCACTCGATGATCTGCTTGCCCATGGGGTCAAGACCAGCCACGTTGAACTGGGGCAGTTCCTGCTTGAAGAAGTTGAGCAGGATTTCGGCGCCCTTGTCGTACACTTCTTCGCCGACTTCGGGCTGGGTCTCGGGCTGGAGGAACCAGCGCGGGATCATGGTGCCTTCGATCTGCATGTGCCAAGGAGCATAACCCAACAGCGGGCAGCGTGCGGCCACCAACTGGTCGGGGCGGAAACGAGCGCCGCCGCGACGAGCCAGGTATTCGCGTGTGAGCCAGGAGCTCATGAACGAAATCTTCCAGGCGCCGATGTGCTGGTTGGGAATCAGGATGTTGCGGGTGTCGGGAGTGGAGCGGATCTGCTCCAGCAGCAAGTTGGCCTGGTCCACACGGCGACCCGTGCAGAATGGCCAGTACGAACCCACGCCTTCGGAACCCATGCCGCCGGTCACGTCGACAATGGACGGATTGGCGTGGCCGCGAGGGGCAACCAGGCGCCAGAGCCATGCCAGCGACGGAGGAATCACATGGAACAAGCCCATGATGCCGTAGCTGGGGGCCTGTTTGTGGGTGGGAGGGCAGCGAACGCCAAAGGAGCGCACGTTGACTTCCACCGGTCCGGTGTGGATGCCGTGGATGAGATCGCGGGGGATGACCACGCGAGGATTGGGGCAGGGCTTGCCCGGAGCGTCTTCGGTGTGTTCCCAGACCAGCGCCATGCCGCCCGGAGCCACGAAGTGGTTCAGGTACAGAAGCGGGATCTTGGAATTCAGGCACATTTCCTCGAGATGAGGATCGGTGCCGTAGTTGGTGATCATGTCGGTGCGCACGAACCAGCCGGCTTCGGCGTCGGCCACATGCAGACGCGTCTTGCCGGTGTTGTACTTGGGATGCGCCACACCCATGTCGTCCATGGAAGGGAACAATTTGCAAGCGGTGGGGAGCGTCAAGTAGCGCTTTTCACCGGTCTGGACGTGCACGCCCAGCATCAAACGGCCGTCGGGCTGACGATGGATGTTTTCCAACATTTCCGACTTGCCGCCGCCCGATGCACCTTCGTGCATGAACGAAACGATGTTGTCGTAAGGGGTTTCGACCATCACCGCCGAGCAGTGGTTGGTGACCCACTTTTCCTTCTCGCCCTTGTCGATCAGGGTGGAGTAGATGCCCTTCTTGGCAGAAGGACCGGGATACAAGTTGTACGAGAAGATTTCCTGGTAATCGGCGTTGCGGTTGTGCACCACCACCTGCTTGTTGGCGAAGTGGGTGTGACGGAACGGCGGAGCCACGAAAACAACGGCACCCTTGACCGTGAAGTTGTCGGGAACCTGGTTGCCTGGAATGAAGCCCTGAAGGTCGGCCAACATGCCGGCAAAGAAGCCTGCATTGCGAGGGCAAATCAAAAGCGAGCCGTAGTCGAGTTCGTCGGGACCCGAATAGAACGGGAGAACGATGAGTTCGCGCTGCGCGAGCCACTCGAATGTTTCCTTGCGGGTTTCGTCGAACGACTTGCCGAAGCGCTCCACATAGGTGGGCTTGTCGGTGGGCTGGTCGTCGGCGATCACCATGGCGTTGGGATCGCGGCGGCGCATGGAAAGGTCGGGGTAGTTGACCGACACGCCGTTGAGCGCCTTGACCACGTTGGCTTCGATCACGCGGCCCTTGCCGGGAATTTCGTAGGCCACGGTGTAGGTGCCCAGGTCTTCACGATTGCCGACGGTCCAATCGGTCGAGCCGATTTCACGACCGAGAGCCCAATCAAGGAGATCTTCACGGCGATTGGGAACATGGATCGCGCGAGCGCGGCCCAGAAGGTCGACGACATCCTGAGGCAACTTCAACGAACGCCAGTTTTCGTGAAAATTGATAACACCCATCGCGTGTGCTCCTCTAT
>JBDKGS010000367.1:0-3903 GCA_039798065.1 Fibrobacterota bacterium
GCAACAAGTCGTTGGAGCAGCGCGCGCTGACGGCCATCACCGACAAGGGCACGCTGATGTTCAGCGATTGGGGCCCGCGCGAACTCAAGGCCATCGCGGCACGCAACGGGTTCAAGCTCGATACGCCGTGGAAGGACATTCCTGCAGCAGGCCGACGAGCCATTTTGCGCGACGGCGTTCCCGAGCGCGGTTTGCGCGGAGCAATTCCTGTCCTACAGGAACTGTACGACCAGTGGAACATCCGCTTGTTGGAGCGCTTCCAGAGATCGGCCATCTGCCCTTCGTGCAAAGGCACGCGCCTGGGCGTGGTGAGCCGCACGGTCAAATTCCGCAAGACCGGCATCCATGAATTGACAGGGATGACCATCACCGAGCTGGCCAAGTTCTTCCGCGAGGTGAAGCCCACCGAGTTCGAGCTCAAGGTGGGACGCGAGATCTTCCGCGAGATCCGCGAGCGGATCTTTTTCCTGGAGGCCGTGGGTCTGGGGTATCTCTCGCTGGACCGGTCGGCGGCCACGCTTTCGGGCGGCGAGGCGCAGCGCATCCGGCTGGCGGCCCAGGTGGGATCGGGGTTGCAGGGCGTCTTGTACGTGCTGGACGAACCGTCCATTGGGCTCCATCCACGTGACAACAAACGTCTGCTGGACACGCTTCGACGTCTGCGCGACCGTGGCAACTCGGTGCTGGTGGTGGAACACGACCAGGAGACCATGCAGGAAGCCGACCATGTGGTGGACATCGGGCCCGGTGCGGGAAGTCTGGGCGGGACGATCGTAGGGCAGGGGCGCTGGACGGATCTTGTCGATACGCCAGGTTCGCCGACGGGTCAATTCCTGTCGGGGCGTGCAGGTGTCCCGATGCCCGAGACGCGCAGACCCTGCGGCAAGGACGTGCCGCGTTTGACTGTGAAAGGTTGCAAGGCGCACAACCTCAAGAACGTGGATCTTTCGCTGCCCTTGGGAAGGTTCGTGGCCTTGGCGGGTGTGTCAGGATCTGGCAAGAGCACCTTCCTGGATCATATCCTGGGACCAGCCTTGGCGAACAAGTTGCAAGGCGCCGAGCGCGAGGTGGGGGAGCACGGCTCCATCGAAGGATTGGAGCATCTCGACAAGGTGATCGAGATCGACCAGGCGCCCATCGGGCGGACGCCGCGCTCGAACCCCGCCACCTACACCGGCGTGTTCGACGAGATCCGCAACCTGTTCGCGGCCCTTCCCGAGTCGAAGGCCCGCGGCTACAAGTCGGGGCGGTTCTCGTTCAACGTGGCGGGTGGTCGCTGCGAGGAGTGCGAAGGCGCGGGCTCCAAGGACGTGGAGATGCAGCTTCTGGCCAACGTGCAGGTGGAGTGCGAGGAGTGCGGTGGCAAGCGCTTCAATCCGCCCACCCTGGAAGTGCACTTCAAGGGGAAGACAATTTCCGACGTGTTGGAGATGACCATCGACGAGGCGTTGGACTTCTTCCAGGCGGTACCGAAAATTGCCCGCGGCCTCAAGACGTTGCAGGATATCGGGCTTGGTTATGTGAAGATCGGGCAGCCCTCCACGACGCTTTCCGGCGGCGAAGCCCAGCGCATCAAGCTGGCCACGGAGCTGCAGAAACCGTCGACCGGACGCACGCTGTACTTGTTGGACGAACCGACCACGGGCCTGCATTTCCAGGACGTGTCGCGCTTGGTGGTCGCTCTCCAGGAGCTGGTGGAACGCGGCAATACGGTGATGGTGGTGGAACACAACCTGGATCTTGTGCGCGCTGCGGACTGGGTGTTGGATCTGGGGCCCGAAGGTGGTGCGGCAGGTGGGTTGCTTTGCGCCGAAGGCACGCCGGAGCAGGTGGCCAAATCGAAGAAGTCGCCGACCGCACCCTATTTGGCGCAGGCCCTCGAGGCTGGACGGAATTTGAACAACGGCATTCCAGTGATTCCATCCGTGGGTTCGACTCCGCTCACCCAACGGCTGGATCTGACCCAGCTGCAAGCCTCGGAGCCAACGGTCCGGTCCCTGAGCGGAGTCGAAGGGCCGGATCTCGACATCCGCGTGCGCGGTGCGGTGAAGCACAACCTCAAGAACGTTTCGGTGCGCATCCCGCGCCATTCGTTCACTGTGGTGACCGGTCCCAGTGGATCGGGCAAGACGAGCCTGGCCTTTGATACGCTGTTCGCGGAAGGCCAACGACGTTTCGTGGAATCGCTCTCCACCTACGCACGCCGCTTCCTGGGGCGTTTGGATCGCGGCGAGGCCGATTCGATCGAAGGGCTTTCGCCCGCCATCGCCATCGACCAGAAAACGGCATCGCGTTCGCCGCGTTCCACCGTGGCCACCCTGACCGAGATCTACGACTACCTGCGCCTGTTGTGGTGCCGAGGCGGCATCCAGCACGACCCGGTGTCGGGCGATGTCCTCAAGCCGTGGAGCGCCGCCGAGGCGGTCGACGCCGCGCTCAAGGCCGCGGATGGTCAAATTCTGTCGGTTTGGGCGCCGCTGCATCTTCCCGGATCCGGACTCCCGCTGTTCCTGGCCGAATCGTCGCAACTGCCTCGCGTTGCCGAGCAGCTTTTGGAGCTGGGTTTCGAAGTCGCCGAAGCGGGTGGCAAGGAAATCGATCTGCGCAAGCCCACCGCTCCCAAGGACGGGGTGCGCGTGTTCGTGCGCGTCGATCGGTTGAAGGCGCGGACCGGCGAGCGCAAGCGCCTGATGGAAGCAGTGCTCAAGGCCCGCGACGAAGCGCACGGAATCTGCCTGTTCAAGTGGGACGGCGGCGAGCTGTGGACCGGAACGAACCCGCTGAACCCCAAGACCGGATTCTGGCAGAAGGAGCCTTGGGAACCCAAGCACTTCTCGTTCAACAGCCACTTCGGCGCCTGCCCCGCCTGCGAAGGTCTGGGTGGCAGCAAGTCCAAGCCATGTCCGGTGTGCCATGGCGAACGTCTGCGGCCCGAGACCGCGGCGGTCAGGGTTGCCGGCAAGCGATTGCCGGAATTTGTCAAGAGTACCGTCGACGAGGCGTTGGCGTTCGTGAACGGCCTCAAGCTCAAAGGGGGTGCCGCCGAGATCGCCGTTCCGGTGGTGCGCGAATTGAAGGGGCGTCTCTCCTTCCTTTCGAGCGTGGGCGTGGGATACCTCTCGCTGGATCGCTCGGGTAACACCCTATCGGGTGGCGAAGCCCAACGTATCCGCCTCGCGAGCCAGATCGGATCGGGCCTGGAGGGCGTGATGTACGTGCTCGACGAGCCCACCACGGGCCTGCACCAGAGCGACACGGCAAAACTTGTCGAGACCCTGAAGCGCATGCGCGACCTCGGCAACACCGTGGTGGTGGTCGAGCACGACCCCGAGATGATCCGCGCCGCCGACTGGATCGTCGACATGGGTCCGGGTGCCGGCGAAGAGGGTGGCGAAGTCATGGTGGCCGGACCGTTGGCCGAAGTGGAAAAACATCCCACCAGCCGTACCGCCCAATATTTGTCGGGTAGGAAAAGCATCGATCGCAAGACGCTTCCTGTGTTGAAGACGGACGTGATCCAGATCCGCAACGCCGACAAGCACAACCTCAAGAACATCGATGTCGACATCCCCATGGGACGCCTGGTGGGGATCGCCGGCGTGTCGGGTTCCGGCAAGAGCACCTTGGCCCTGGATCTTCTGGTCCCAGCGCTGGAAGCGGTCAAGGACGGAAAGAAGAAGATTCCCGGCCTCAAGACGATTTCCGTCGGCGACGCGATCCAGGAAGTGGTGCTGGTCGACCAGAGTCCCATCGGGACCACGCCGCGATCCACCCCAGCCAGCTACTGCGGCGTGTGGGAGAACATCCGCGAGTTCTTCGCCGCGGTTCCGGAGGCCAAGGCCAAAGGGTGGGATCGGCGCAGGTTCCAGTTCAATGGCGGCAACGGCCGCTGTCCGGTCTGCG
>JBDKGS010000368.1:0-3829 GCA_039798065.1 Fibrobacterota bacterium
GAGCTCTGGCGCTGTCCGCCAAGTACAGGAAATCGTGCCGCGGAAGGCGCTCGGTCAGCGCACCCAATACGGTCAGACCTCCGAATCCCGAATCGAAGACCCCAATCATGTCTTCAATGTAGTGACCCTGTGTTGGTTGCGGGGCCCCCAATGGGTGCGGAACTGCGATGGATCTTAGTAAGATGTAGACGTGATTCTACTTACGACACTCCTCGCGTTGGTCTCGGGTGAAGTTCGGCGCTGCGCTTTGCCCTTCCTGTCGGAGAGCGCGAAAATCTCCCCGGCTTCTTCCAGGTCGTTGGCTGCCCGGCAGTCGGCCGTGAGCGTTCAATCGTACCGAACGGACCACTTCGTATTCTGGTGGACCACCGATCCAACCTCTTCCCATCGGATCATGGGAACACCCGCCAACCCCATCGTCGGCGACAGCATTCCAGAATTGGTGCGGGTGACGGCGATCCAATTGGAGTCGGCGTGGAAGACATACGTCGATACCCTTGGGTATTTGGCGCCGCTCTCCTTTTCGCAAAGCTATCTGTGGGCTCAAACCGATGCCGGGGGCAGATACCCCGTGGAATTCTGCAACGTTGCCGAGGCATTGGGTGAAACCAATACCGCCTATTTCGGGGTGGCCTATCCGATGGGCAACGAGGGGCGCAGCCTGTTGATGCTGGCCGCGAACATCGTGAATTTCGACCGTGATTATCTCGGTGGGGTCGGGAGCGTGGGCTGGTGGTACAACAAGGACCTCGACTCCAAACCACTGTACATGAAATATTCCACCCAGTGGCGCGAAGCTGTGATGGCCACTTGCGCGCACGAGCTCTACCACGCGGTCCAATTCAACTACGAACGTGCCGTGTCGGAGCATGGCTTCTTCGAGGCATCGGCGGTCGCCATGGAAAGTCGCCTGGTGCCCCAGAGCGTGGATTACCTCCAGTTCAGCAAACGATTGTCGAAGATCGATCTGCTGCCGGGCTTTCCCTATTGCGAGCGCGACGATGCCTACGCGCAAGGTTGGTTCGTTCGAACCGTCGTGGCCGATTTGGGATTGGATGTGTTGAAAGGGCTGTGGGAGTCTCGCAAGGCGACTCTTGCGGCGCGGCCGACGTTCCTTTCGACGATGCGACAAATTCTGCCGAACTACCGAGATTCTTCGGGTAGGACGGGTAGCTTCGAGTCTGAATTGGCGCGTCAATCGCTCAAGCTGGCCTTGACGGGAAAGCGCTCCGGATGGCGCCCCACGGGGTTTTCCGGTTTCCCCGATGCGTCGCAATTTCCCACTCTGACAGGCGTTTTGCAGACCCACTCTTCTGAATACGACAGCCTGCCTTTGGAGCTGGGCGCCGTACAGATCCTGATCGATACCGTTCCGGCAACGGAAGATCGTGTGCAAGTCTGGATTCCCGACGAAGGCGTGGAAATGGGACGAGCCTGGAGCGGTGTCGGTGGGACTCAAGTTGCTTGGTACGACGGATCGGTTCGGTGGGCTGCGTCGGAGTTGGCCCGCAATGTTTGGGGTTTTGCCAATCCAGGGAATCCGGTCGCCTTGCGGGCGGTGGGGCGCAGCGAAAACAGCACCTCCTTCCGCAGATCCATTGCCGCACCCACGAGGACGGCATCGCACTTGGGGCAAACCTTTTCCTGGACCTCGGCCGATGGTCCGGTGCTGAAGGGAGACGCCCTCGCGGAGGCACAGGTCACACCGCTTCTTCATCTGGACATTTGGAAGCCCTCCGCCAACAAAGACCCTTTTGCTGCAAACGTGGTGGCAAGTACCAATTCGCATGTCCTGGTGTTGGAAGATGCCGATCGCGTCTTGACGCTTGCCAATGCCACTCTGCGTTGGCCGGGGACCGGTGTAGGAAGCGCGTACATCGGGTCGGGGGATGGTGTTTGGATTCCTGCATCGGTCACGACCGAGGAAGGAGCCGGGGTAGTTCAATTGGGGGCTCTGGATTTGAGCCATCCAGTCCGGATTCTTTGGGCGAGCGGGTCGGCGCCTTCGGCGGCATCGCAGGCTCCGCGGCCCAATCCATCGCGAAAGGGTGCGCCAATCTCGTTTCCCATCGCAGGTGCCACGGGATCCGAACGCCTGGACATCTTCGCTGCCGATGGAGCGCTGGTTCGCGAATTGTACGCGGCACCGGGTCAGAGGCAGGTCGAGTGGGATCTCAAGAACCGCGAAAACCGCAGGGTTCGTCCCGCAGTGTACTGGTACCAGTGGCGCGGAGTTTCGGGCGCCAAACGCGGACAACTTCTGGTCGCCGAATAATCGACGGTTTGGGTTCCCATGGCGGGAGCCGAGAAGCGCCGGGCCCTGAGGAAAGCGGCCTCTTCATTCGCGCCAAAGGGGAGTTCGAAAGAGTGGCGCGCACTTACTCTCTCCCTCCTTGTCACCCATTCGGGTGACCCGTCTGTTTCGTGATTGCCGCAGCGGTGACAGGGAGGGGCGGGTGAACTGGCTCCCGCCCTGGTAGGGCGGGCGGGGGGTGGGTTGGAGCAAGCGAACAGTGGGGGATGGTCTAAGCTATCTTTGCCGCCCTTATGATCAGACCCGAAGCCAAGCGGATCCGCAACTTTTGCATCATCGCCCACATCGACCACGGCAAGTCGACTCTGGCTGACCGATTGCTCGAAAACACCGGTACGGTGCAAAAGCGCGACATGCAAGCCCAGCTGCTGGACAGCATGGATCTGGAGCGCGAACGCGGCATCACGATCAAGTCCAAGGCCATTCGTCTGGAGTACGAATACAAGGGCGAGGTCTACTATCTGAACTTGATCGACACGCCAGGACACGTGGACTTCACCTACGAAGTCTCGCGTTCGTTGCGCGCCTGCGAAGGGGCAATTCTTGTCGTCGACGCCACGCAAGGCATGCAGGCGCAGACCATCTCGAACCTGTATTTGGCCATGGGCGCGGACCTCGAGATCCTGCCCATCCTGAACAAGATCGACTTGCCCTCGGCGCAGCCCGAGATGTTCGCCAAGCAGGTGGGAGACATGATGGGGTTCGATCCCGACATGATCCCCCGAGTTTCTGCGAAGGCAGGAATTGGCATCAACGAGCTGCTGGAAAAAATCGTCGAGTTCTTCCCGGAGCCCAAAGCCGAACGCGAACTGCCGTTGCGCGCCTTCGTGTTCGACTCGGTGTACGACAGCTACCGTGGCGGCATCGCCTACGTGCGCGTGGTCGAAGGCACCCTCAAGAAGGGCATGAAGCTTCGCTACATGCGCAGCGGGGGCGAATACGAAGCCATCGAAATCGGCATCCTCACTCGCACCCGCATTCCTTGCGACGAAATTTCGGCGGGCGAAGTGGGCTACCTGGTGGGCAACGTCCGGAATTTGTCGGACATCAAAACCGGTGACACCCTCACCGACATGGCGCGTCCCGCGGCCGAGCCGCTTCCCGGCTACCGCGAAGTCAAGCCCATGGTGTTCGCGGGTCTGTACCCCATCGACCCGGACGACTATTCGGAACTGCGCGAGTCGCTGGAAAAGCTCCAGCTCAACGACAGCGCCATCTCGTTCGTTCCAGAAACGTCGGGTGCCTTGGGCTTCGGTTTCCGATGCGGATTCTTGGGTCTCTTGCACATGGAAGTGGTGCAGGAACGGTTGGACCGCGAGTTCAACATGAACATCATCACCACCGCTCCGGGCGTGGAATACCACGTGACAAAAACCGACGGCGAAGTGGTGCTGGTCGACAACCCTTCGCAGCTGCCTTCCCCCAACGCGATCGACTCGATCGCCGAGCCGTGGATCAAGGCGCAGATCTTCACGCCCAGCGAGTACATCGGGAACATCCACAAGCTGTGCAACG
>JBDKGS010000369.1:0-3805 GCA_039798065.1 Fibrobacterota bacterium
TTGGCAGCGTCAAAGGTGCCGACACCACCAATGGATGGACGAATGAAAACAATCTGATGGCCTACTTCGGCGTTTCACGCGAGTACCGCCAGGGCACGATGATCGAGTTCACCCGCAACGACAACGGCAGCAAGTACCAGGTGGCCAAGTTCTACCACTCGGCATTCTACGCCGACGCGATGATCAACATGGTGACAATTCTTGACGAAGTCTCCTACTCCGGCAAGTTCTACGGCGTGGAACACGGCGACGACCCGGGACAGATCGCGACGCGGCTGCTGGGATTCCGTGCGGGATACACGGTCCAAAGCGGCCAGTTGTTGGGCTTTCCGTTGAGCGGCGAACTCGGCTGGCTTCCCGGCTCGGGCTCCATGTACGTCAGGTTGAATTTGGGACTCGGCCTGCGGATCTGATCGATCGACGGAGGTTGTCAGCTGTGATTCTGCCCCGTTCGGAGAACCTCCGGGCGGGGTTTTCTTTTTGGGTGTTTCCGATGAATTCGGCCGCGACCGGAACTCTCCGTTCCGCTTTTTCCAACGCTGTTCCGCTCAAGGCGAGCCACAACCACCCATTGCAACTTCGGCACGGGGATTGCACAATCCAATTCTTGTCACGGCGCAGGAGCCCTTGTGCCCCAAAGTGCCTTCAACGCTCACCCCACCCATCCAATCAACACACGAACACCAGAGAGATCTTCATGAACACCAAGCTCCTCCTTGCCCTCACCGCAGCCCTGGCCCTCCCCTTCGCCGCTTCGGCTTCCGACTCGACCAAGACCATGTCCCCTCGCCAGGACTCCATCCACACCGCCCACAAGGCCGAAAACCAGGCGATGCACAGCGAGAACAAGGCCGAACGCCAGGCATTGCGCGCCGAGATGAAAGCCGCCAATGGCGACAGCACCAAGAAAGCCGAACTGAAGGCCAAGATGGGCACCCTCAAGGAATCGCAGAAAGCCGAACGCCAAGCGTTGAAGGCCAAGCGCGCCCAGGAACGCGCCGACCGCAAGGCCGCTCGCGAAGCCAAGAAGGCCGAACGCAAGGCAGCGAAGGACGCCGCCAAGTAAGCTTCGCGCAAAGTCGGGCCTGGCACCTTGCAGCCAGGTCGCAGATATTCCACCTCGCAGCCTCGCTGCGAGGTATTTTTTTGTCCGCGATTTCGGGCCAGCGGTTCCAACGCCTCGAAAGAACAGGCCCGATAAGATTCAGACAATTCCCGTCACCAGGACACTCCGCCCATGAGACGCACATCCGACCTTCGCTTTTCCATTCTGCTTGGTGCGCCCGTCTTGTTGGCAGGCTGCATGAACTCGACCTCGCCTTCCACGCTTCCACCCCCTCCAATGTTGCCCTCCTGGGATTCCTACGAGGGAACGGAGCGCCACTCGAACAACCCGCTGGTCGGCTGGGTCGATCCGGCCCAGGACTCGCTTTCCACCTTCGGTGCCGATGTCGACAACGGCTCGTACACCTTCGTGCGCCGCAAATTGCAGGAGGACGGCTCCATCGATTCGACGGCGGTCCGCCCCGAAGAGTTCATCAACTACTTCAAGCAGGATTACCAGAATCCGTCATCGTCCGTCTTCGGAATCGAATTGGAGGCGGCCCCGTCGCTTTGGCGCGGCGACAGCCTGCACGTGCTGCGCGTGGGGATCCAAGGGAAGATCGATTCCGCGGTCACAAAGGCTCCGTGGAACTTGACATTTCTTGTTGACGTATCGGGATCGATGGACACCCGCATGGATTTCGTGAAGACCATCCTCAACACCTTGGTCGACAACATGCGCGAGAACGACATCCTTTCCATCGCGCTGTACGACTACAGGCCGCGCACGTTGTTGGAACCCGTGACGCTCAAGGAAAAGAACAAGGCTTCCCTCAAGGCGATCATCTCGGAGCTGAGGGCCGACGGCAGCACCAACATGGCCGCGGGCATGCGCCTGGGCTACCAGCTGAACGACAAGCGCAAGATCTCGGGAGGCACCAACCGCGTGGTCGTGGTGTCCGACGGCGACGCCAACGTGGGCACCACCGATGCCGATGGAATCCTGACGTTGATCAAGGAACATACCGACGCGGGCACCACCATCACCACCCTGGGAGTCGGATCGGGCAACTACAACGCCGAACTCATGGAGGCCCTGGCCGACCGTGGCAACGGCAACTACTACTACCTCGATTCGAAACTCGAAGCCGAGCGCGTTCTGGGGATCAAGCTCGCCCAGACCATGACGCTCATCGCGCGGGACCTCAAGATCCAAGTCGCCTTCGATTCCAATCGGGTGGCGCGGTATCGGTTGATCGGGTACGAAAACCGGGCCATCGCCGACACGGCCTTCGACAAGGACACCACCGACGGCGGCGAGGTCGGATCGGGCCACACCGTGACGGCTCTGTACGAACTCGCCCTGAAACCCGGCGATGGCGCGTTGGGCGAAGTGCGGCTGCGCTACAAGAGCGCCGACGGAAAGACAAATCTTGTCCAGTCCGCGTCGATCACCCGATCCCAGGTCGGCACTTCGGCCGCTTCGGCTTCCAAGCGTCTTCTCTTCACCGAATGCGTGTCGGAATTCGCCGAGCGCTTGCGCAGAAGCCCGTGGGCGAACACCCCGTACACGACCATCCTCGAGAAGGCTAGCGCTTCGCACGACCCCGCAGATTCCGCCGATGTCGAACTCCTGCGCCTGATTCCGCTGGGGCGCTGACGCCACCTGGATGTTCGCGATGCGTCAATTCCTGTCAGAATGAGGGGTCGAGAGCTTCTGGCGCGAGGCGTCCATCCAAGCACGGTTCCACCGGCAGCTTGATCGTCCTTACCGTGCTCTCAGGAACGAATCCACCGCGCTCCAATACCGTGGGTAGTACGCCAAATCGTTGTGGGTTCCACCTTCGAGGCTCACGAACCGAACCACCGTCGAATCGAAGCAACGCGACAATTCCCGTCCATACTTGTAGGGGATCACCTGGTCGGCGGTTCCATGGAGGATCAAGGTGGGGGTGAGGATGGATTCGGCCTTTGAGCAGCTGTTGAGGCTGTAGGGGAAGTAGAAGTACGGCAGCAGGAACCAGTACTCCCGGTACACCATCTTGCGAATGCTCGAGTACGGCGATTCCAGGATCAATCCCCTGAACCGTTTCGATTTCGCCAAGTCGACGGCAATTCCTGTCCCGATCGATCGCCCATACACCACGATCGACGTGTCGGCGAACCCCAACTCGCCCGCCGCCCTATGGGTGGCTTGTGCATCCAGGAACAGCCCCTCTTCGGTGATCTTGCCGCCGCTCTTGCCGTAGCCGCGGTAGTCGATCATCAGAAGATTCGCACCGAACCGCTTCAGCTGACGATTGATCCCCTGCCACGAATCGAGAGCCCCGGCGTTGCCATGGAAATACAAGATCAGGCTTTTGCCTCCGTTGTCGAAGTACAGCCCGCTAAGGTCCACGCCATCGGACGTGCGGATCACCAATTCTCGTGACGCGGGATCGGCATTGAGCTTCACGCGCGGATCGAGCTTGCGCGCAGGGAACAATGCGCGCGTGGAAAGCCCGCACCCGGCGAGCAGGATTGCGACGATGGGCACCAACAGGAGCAATCGGCTACCAGGGCGTGACGAAGCAGATTCTCGGTGGTGGGGTTGCGGCGAATCCATGGCGAAGAAAGGTACCTACGGTGCTTCCACCACTTGCCGACTGCGAATTTCGTAAACTCATTGTATATACATGCCATGGAGTTCGAATGGGACGCGGTCAAGGCCGACCGGAATCTGAAGAAGCACGGCGTTTCCTTCTTGGAAGCTCGATGCGTA
>JBDKGS010000370.1:0-3803 GCA_039798065.1 Fibrobacterota bacterium
CCAAATGAATGGCCGGGTTGTTGGGGCCTACTACTGCGACAATCTTACGAGCGGCAAGGAGTTCGAGCCCGATGTCGTGGAGGGATTTCGCCACCTCATGGGGCAGCTCAACCTCTTGTTGACCCAGGCCGCAACAGTGAAGTCCAATTCGAGTACCTGAATACTCGGGCGGCTCCAAATCCAGAACTAGCGGCCAAAAAGGGGCTTTACGACTGCCAAGCCTCGAGCATGGCTGTGCTGCGAAGGAGCACGCCTTTGCGGTGTGCGTCCTGGAAACGTTTGCGGATCTCCATGTTCCTCCGACTCAGCTC
Source organism: Fibrobacterota bacterium (assembly GCA_039798065.1). Taxonomy (GTDB): domain Bacteria; phylum Fibrobacterota; class Fibrobacteria; order UBA5070; family UBA5070; genus UBA5070. The sequence continues at coordinate 312 of JBDKGS010000370.1, forward strand.
TTCCCAGGCACTTTGGGCCTCCGCAAGCGTGCGAGGGATCCAATCCGGCGCATCGACGACATCCGGCGAGACAGCGCAGTCCATTGTGACGGTATCGAGCATGGTGAGTTGTCCTTGGCGGGGTTTGGAAGCAATCGGTGGAAAAAGCTTGGGCACATTTGAGCAGGGTTTCTAGAAGATGGAAATTTCTGCGCGGTCCGGCAAGTGGGGTAAAAGTCGATCATGCCTAAATCGTTGACTTGTCGAAGCATGGGAGATTTTCTACCATTCCCGATCCTCAAAAGCACCAACGGAGAATCCTATGAGCCACAAGTGCGACGTCACCGGAAAGAGCCGGCTTGTCGGAAATATTGTTTCGCATGCCAACAACCACACCAAGATGGTTCAGCGCGCCAACGTCCATAAGAAGCGCATCTTCGTGCCCGAGCTGGGCAAGTGGGTGGTTGCTCGCGTGTCGGCCAACGGCCTGCGCACCATCGCCAAGCAGGGCGCTTTCGTCGCTTTGGGCCTGAAGAAGTAATTCTTCTTTTCTGAGCTTCCGAGCCCTTCCGCCGTACCCCGGTGGGAGGGCTTTTTGTCTTCCAGCCATTTGGCTGCAAAGGTGGGCGTATGAGCTTCTTTTCTTCGAACGACATTGATTTGGTCTGGCTCCAGCGGCTGGTTTGGCCTGCCATCTCGGTGCTGGTTGGCTGGGTATCCGGGGCGTTGATCGAACGGCTTGTCGTCGGCCGCCTCAAGGCCATCGCGGAGCGCACCACCTGGGAAGGCGACAACATCGTCATCGAGGCGATCGAAGGGCTTGCGAAATGGATTGGCGGCCTCATCGGGTTGCACCTGGCCTTTTTCCATTGGGAAATTTCCAGCGCCGTCGCCGCGTGGCTGCAAAAGGGAACCGTCGTCGCGGCAATTCTTGTCGCGACAGTTTTTGCCGCGCGTTTGGCCGTGGGGTTCGTGAAGCTTTCCACCCGCACCGTGGAAGGCGTGGTCCCGTCCATGACCATCTTCCATTCGCTCACCCGGGTCGTGGTGTTCGCGCTGGGCATCCTCATCGCGCTGCAATCGGTGGGGATCTCCATCGCGCCCATCCTCACCGCGTTGGGAGTGGGCGGCTTGGCAACAGCCCTGGCGCTGCAGCCCACGCTGGCAAATCTTTTTTCCGGCATCCAGATTTTGGCAAGCCGCACCATCAACCCCGGCGACTTCGTCAAACTGGACACCGCCGAAGAAGGTTTCGTGGTCGACATCAATTGGCGCACAACCACGATTCGCAGCACCAGCAACAACTTGGTGTTGGTGCCCAACTCGCGGGTCGCCAACGCCGTGGTCACCAATCACCACTATCCGGATCGCGAGATCGCGGTGGGTGTGAGCTGGATCGTGCCGTTCGGGACCGACCTCGCGAAGGTGGAATTCGTGGTCGCCGAAATCGGCCTCCAGGTGCAACAAACCGTGGAAGGGGCGGTTGCCACTCATGTTCCGGTGGCTCGTTTCACAAATTTTTCCGATGCCGGAGTGGCGTTCAACGTGGGGCTGCGAGCTCGCGAATATGGCGACCAGTTCCTGCTCAAGCACGAATTCATCAAGCTTCTGGACCAACGGTTCCGTGCCGAGGGCATCGAACTTCCGTATCCACACCGGGTTATGCTCCAAAAGGATTCATCAACTCCGGTTGCCTAAATCGATTGGATGATTACTTTTCCACCCTCTTTACCGTTCTTGAAAGGACCATTACCATGGCCGTACCCAAGCGTAAGCATTCGGCTCAGCGTCGCGACAAGCGCCGCACCCACTACACGATCGCCGCCAAGGGCCTGATCAAGTGCGACCACTGCGGACAGCCCAAGCAGTCCCACCGTGTGTGCTCGAAGTGCGGCTACTACGCCGGACGCGAGATTCACCAGCCCGTCGAGTATTAAGAAACCGAGGGCTTTATGGTCCGCGTTGCTCTTGACGCCATGGGTGGCGACCTCGGCCCCAAAGCCGCGGTCGAAGGCGCTATTGCCGCACTCCGATCTGCACCAGGTCCTCTGACCGTTGTCCTCACCGGCGACGAGCCCACCTTGCGTGGTCTCATCACCGAGTGTGGCGGCGAAGGATTGCCGTTGGAAGTCGTTCACACCACCCAGGTGGTGGAAATGTCCGACACACCCACGGTGGCCCTCAAGACCAAGCCTGACTCTTCTTTGGCCGTCTGTGTGGCCTTGCAGAAGAAGGGGCTCGTGCATGCATCGGCCAGCCCAGGCAACACCGGAGCCATGATGGCGGCAAGCCTCATGATTCTGGGACGAGCAGGCAAGATCAGCCGCCCCACGGTGGCTACGGTGATTCCCACCACCACCAACAAGGTGGTGATGGTCGATTCGGGAGCCAACGTCGACGAAAAGCCGGCGCAGCTTCTGCAATTCGCCGTTTGCGGATCCATCTACGCCCAGAAGGTGCTTGGCGTCGATTCCCCCAAGGTTGCTTTGCTCAACATGGGTGAAGAAGAACACAAGGGGCTGGAGACGGTCGCCGAGACCTACAAGCTTCTGAAAGCCAGCCATTTGAACTTCATCGGCAATGTGGAAGGGCACGACATCCTCAAAGGGGGATTCGATGTCTTGGTCACGCCGGGGTTCACGGGCAATGTGGTCCTGAAGTTTATCGAAGGCATGGGCGAGTTCCTGGTCCACAACTTCCGCAAAGCGGTTGTGGGGCCCGAATTCGACGCCATTTTCGAGAGCTTCAATTACGAAAACTCCGCTGGCGGCCTGCTCTTGGGGCTCGACGGCACTTCGGTGATCATGCACGGCCGCTCGACGCCTCGCGCGTACTGCACCGGCATTCTGATCGCCCGCCAGATGGCCGAATCCCAGGTGCATCGCAAGATCGCCGAAGATATCGAGCGACTGGAGCAGACGGCGTGAAACTGACCGCCGGGATCGTCGAAGTGGGGCAAGCCCGTTTCGGCGATCTCGTGGAAAACGATGCCTTGGTCGCCATGGGTGTCGATACCAACGACGAATGGATTCGTTCCCGTTCCGGGATCGAGCGTCGTTGGTTCATCTCCAAGGACGACCCACGCAAGACCTCCGATGTCGGCGCCGAAGCCCTCCAAGACGCGCTGAACCGCGCCGGTTGGACCGCCGACAGCTTGGACGCCATCATCTGCGCCACCTCCACTCCGGATTTCAATTCGTACCCCGCCACGGCGTGCGTGATCCAAGAGAAGGTGAAGGCCTCCAACGCGTTTGGCTTCGATGTCACCGCGGCTTGCACGGGTTTCATCGTGGCGTTGAATGTCGGTGCCAACTACATCACTTCGGGTCAATGCAAACGCGTCGCGTTGGTCTGTCCCGAATTGAACTCGCGAATCCTCGACTTCTCCGACCGCAACACCTGCGTGTTGTTCGGTGACGGTGCCGCCGCAGTGCTTCTGGAAGTCCGTGAAGACGGCTCGGGTGTGCTCGGGTCCGACCTCAAGAGCGACGGCAAACTCGTGCCCATCCTCGA
>JBDKGS010000371.1:0-3803 GCA_039798065.1 Fibrobacterota bacterium
ACAAGGCCAACGAAATCCTGAACGCGGCCGTCCGCGTGTTCGCACAGGAAGGCTTCGACAAGGCGCAGGTGTCGGCCATCGCCGCTTCGGCAGGGGTGGGAACGGGCTCCATCTACCTCTATTTCGAAGGGAAGGAGCACATTCTCCAATGCGTCTTCGGCCGCTTTTGGGAAAACCTGGCCAAGGACATGCAAACCCTGCAACAGGACGATCCGCTCTTGCGCATCAACGACCAGTTGGGCCTGTTCTTCGATCGCTTGGTCGAATCGCCCGATCTCGCCCGCGTCTATCTGCGCGAGCACCAGCGCTTCTTGGACTCGCAGGCGACCGAGGCATTGGCCATGCACCGCAAATGCCTGGATCTGGGCGAATCGGCCTTCCGCGAGATCCTTGCCGCTTCCGGTCGCCGCCGCTCGAAATCGTCCACCGACGCCATGCGCCTCTCGCAAGCCTTCCTCTTCGGGGGCGTGAGATCGGCGCTCGAATCATGGCTTTCGGGCGCGATGTCCCCCACGTTGGTCCGCGAGCACACCATGAACATGGCCATGGCGAGCATCCTCGCCGCTTCCGAGAGGATCGGATCATGAATCCACGTCCATTGGCGTTGGCGATCCTCGCTGCGACAGGAATTGTCCATGCCGAACCCATGACGCTTTCCGTCGGATTGGATCGATTGGAATCCGGGAACAACGGCCTCAAGGCGCAGACACAGAAATTGACAACCGCCTCCGACCAGCACAAGGCGACCTTCGCGAACTTCCTGCCGGTGGTGAAGCTGGACGCGGGATACATGCACCTGGATCGCGACATCGTGCTGGACCTGGACCCCATCCGCGACGCCATGGTGCAACTCCAGACGGGCGACGCGGTCTCGCTGGCCAAGCTCGACTACGCCATGAAGAATCCCGCCAGCCCGACCATTCCCGTCGCCTCTCAATTGGCTGTGAAGAACGCCGCAGCGTCGCAGCTCGACGCCGCGTTGCCGCATTTTGTCAAGACCTCCAAGGAGCAGGACGACTGGGACGCCTCGGTGACGGCCTACCAGCCCCTGTTCCACGGTGGACGGATTCTGGCAGCCGAGCGGGTTGCCGCGGCGCGCGAACGCGCGGCGGGATCGGACCTGGACCGCCAGAAAAACGACCTGCGCCGCGACTTCACCAAACTGTACCTGCAAGGAGCCCTGTTGCGCTCCAGCATCGCGCTGCGCAACGAGGCCATCGACGCCATCCAACACCATCGCGACCGCGCCAGGACCATGGTGACCCAAGGGATGGCCGACCGAGCCGCATTGCTGCGTGCCGAGATGGCGCTGGCCGACGCCCGCACCTCGCTTTCCGACGACAGCGCCAAGCTCGAAAGCATTTCCCTCACGCTGGCGCAGATGGCCGGACAGGACGAGACCATCGTGCCATCCGACTCGCTCCCGCCCCCAGCACAGACAAATTTCGACATCGCCGACATCGTGACGGAAATCGGCAAGAACAGCCCGCTGATCCGTTCGTTGGCCGCCCAGCAGGACGTGGCGCACAAGGCGGTGGCGGTCAAGAACGCCGACTTCCTCCCAGAAATCGGCGCCTTCGGCAAGTACGAGCTCAACCAGGACGCCGCCAAGGCGGCCTTGGCACCTTGCTGGGTCGTCGGCGTGAAAGGAACCATCACGCTGTTTCGCGGCGGCGCCGACTGGTACGGACGCCAAGCGGCCCGCTCCACAGAAGTGGAACTGGCGAACTTGAGCAAGGAAGCCGAATCCGCTTTGCTTGCGCAAGCCAAACGACAAGTTCTGACCTTTCGCCAATCGCGCACGCGCTTCGCGAACCTTTCGGCCCATGCCGAACTGGCCCGCGAGAACCACCGAGTGACGGGAATGCGCTTCGAACAAGGCCTAGCGACTTCGCTGGAAGTGGTCGACGCCTGGCTTTCGATGCAGAAAGCCGATCTCGATCGCCTGGCCGCCGCCGGCGACGCCTGGATCTCCACGCAGGAGATTCTCTGGGCCAGCGGCCGCACCTCGGAATTTGTCAACCTCTGGAACGGAGCACGAAAATGAAGCTCGCCAAACCGCTACTCGTCTGCGCAGCTGGCGCGTCAATTCTTGTCAGTGGCTGCAAGCCTCAACAGGGGCCGGATCTGATCGGCATGGCCGACGGTCGCGAAGTGCTGGTGTCGGCCAAACTGGCCGGCCGCTTGGCGCAAGTGCGCGTGTCGGAAGGCGACCGCGTGAAGATGGGCGATACGCTGGCCGTGCTGGGCAGCCCCGAAGTGTTCGCCAAGGTGGAGCAGGCCGCAGGCGCCGCCAAGAGCGCGGGAGCCCGTTTGCGCATGGCCCGGAAAGGCGCGCGCGACGAAGAAGTGCGCATGGCCCAAACCCAGCTTTCGCAGGCCACCGAAGCGCGCAAGCTCGCCGAAGCGACGTGGAAACGGGTGGGCAAGCTGTTGGCCGACAGCGCCATTCCGCGCCAGCAGGCCGACGAAGTCGAGTTCAAATGGCGCGCCGCGCAGGAGAACGAATCGGCCGCCGCCGCGCGCGTGGAGATGATCAAGAACGGCGCGCGCCCCGAGGAGCTCGAAGCCGCCGAAGGCATGGTGCAAAGCGCCACCAACGCCCTCACCGAGGCACGTTCGTGGCAGCGCGAGACCGTGGTGCTGGCGCCGTGCGACGGCATCGTGCAAAAACGCTACCTGGGTGCCGGCGAGATCATGGGAGCCGGTGCGCCAATTCTTGTCTTGATTCGGCCCGAAGAAGTGTGGGTGTCGCTCCCGGTGCGCGAAGACCAGCTCAAGCCCTTCGCTCTCAAGAGCGTGGTGCAAGGGACTATTCCCGCCCTTGGAGTGACCGTGCCTTTGCGGGTCACCTGGATGACCTCCATGGGCGACTTCGCGACCTGGCGTTCCACCGCCCGCAAGGGCGACGCCGACCTTCGCTCCTTCGAAGTGCGCCTGACTCCCGAACAGCCCGTTGCTGGATTGCTCCCCGGCATGACCGTGCGTTTCTCGGCGGGAAATTGAAAACATGAGCCTGCTGGGTTGGGCGTGGCAGGAGTTGCGACGTTGGCGCGCCACGCCGATGCGCTTTGCACTGGCCTTCGCGCCTCTGGTGGCCACGGCGCTGTGCCTCGCCGTGTACACGTCAAGAACTGTCCGAGCGATGCCGGTGGCCGTGCTGGACCAGGACCATTCGGCCTTGTCGCGCACCATCGTTCGCGATCTGTCCGCCGCACCGCAAATGCGCATCGAAACCGTTTCCGACCTGGCCGAAGTCCATGCCGGATTCCGTCAAGGACGATTCCGCGCCGCGGCCATCCTCCCCGATGGGATGGACCAGGCCGTTCGACTGGGGCGTACCGCCAATGTGGTGTTCTGGCGCGACGCCACCAACCCCATGGCCGCAAACCAATTGTATTCGGCCATGGCCACCATCGTGGCCACCGAGGGAGCGCGCCTGGTCGCGGGACGGCTGGTCGCGGGTGGTCTGGCCTTGTCGCAGGCCAAGGAAATGGCGATGCCGCTGCGCACCGACCCGAGGCCCTTCAGCAATCCCTTCTTCGACTACCTGGCCAACTTCGCACCCGGCCTGTTCCCCATGTTCCTGCAGATGGCGCTCATGCTGGCGGCGGGAAGCATGCTGCCACGCGGCTGGAAAGCGAGCGAATCGCCTCTGACGGAAATTGTCGGACGCGCGATTCCGTGGGTGGGCTTGTACACGGTGGCCGCCGCTGTATTCTATGGGTTGTTGATGCCCTCGTGGGGGGCACCGATTCCTCACCCGTTGGCCGTCCTGGCCCTGGTCCTGCTGTTGTTCTTCG
>JBDKGS010000372.1:0-3792 GCA_039798065.1 Fibrobacterota bacterium
ACCTGGAAGCGCAGCTGGGACGGATGGGCGGATCGCCGTTCTTCCTGGCGCAGCTGGACACCGACATCGACAGCGACGTGATGGTTCCCGTGAGCGCGCTCAACGATTTGCGCCGCAAGGCGGTGGATGCCTTGTCGGAAATCCGTCGTCGTCCCCAACAGTGGACAATTTCCGACACGACGGCGATCAAGACAAAATCTGTTCCAGCGCCTCGGACGGCATCGCATCCGGAGATCGTTGTGCTGGTGCGCAACGAAGAGCAGATGGAAGCGGCCGCAAGGCTGGGAGTGGAAACGCTCTACCTGGAACTCGAATTTCCCAAACGCTATCCGGCGGCAATCGCCAAGTGGCGGGAACTGGCACCCGGTCGCGAAATCTGGGCGGCGCCGCCTCGCATCGCCAAGGCCGGCGAAGACTGGATCCTGCATCAGGTGGAAGCCGGTGGCGCCGACGGTGTGCTGGCCCGAGCGTGGGACCATCTCTCCTATTTCCAAGGGAAGACGCGGCTTCGCGGCGATTTTTCGCTCAACGTGGCCAACGGCCTTACAGCCGAATGGTTCTTGGACAGATTCCGTCTGGAAGGACTGACCTGCTCCTACGACCTCACCGCCCAACAAATCCTGGACCTGGCGCGGTCCACCGATCCGTCCAAGCTTGAACTCACCTTGCACCAGCACATGCCCATGTTCCACATGGAGCACTGCGTGTTCTGCGCGTTCCTGTCCACCGGCAAGGACTTCAGGGACTGCGGACGTCCCTGCGAATCGCACGAAGTGCGGCTGAAGGACCACACCGGCATGGCGCACCCGGTGAAGGCCGACGCAGGTTGCCGAAACACGGTTTTCAACGCCCGCGCCCAGACCGGCGCCGAATTCGCGACAGAATTTGCCAACGCCGGAATCCGTCGTTTCCGCATCGAGTTCCTGGACGAGACACCGGCCCAGGTCGCCGACACGCTGCGCCAATACGGCGATTTGTTGTCCGGACGGATCGAAGGCAGGGGGTTGTGGAAAGAGCTCAACGCGGTGAACCAATTGGGTGTCACGCGGGGCACGCTCACGGAGCGCTGATCACCAAACTACAGGGATCATTGCGATCCCTGTTTGTCAGGCCGCCAAGTTTTCCAGTCCGTCTTCTTCGTGGCAGATGATTTCGGCAAGCTCCATGGGCTCGCCGCGCAACTCCCACACATCGATCCCCAAACGCTCCAATTCGGCACGCAAGGCTTCTGGGACCTCGCCAACCACCAGCGTGATGCAGCCCTGGAGAAATGCCGCCAAGGACCGCACCGCGTCGCTGAGCGACTCGGAAATCGTGGTACGGAGATCGTTGATACTCCACTCGCGTGAAACGATCCACTCCCCCGACTGGTGGTCGTAGACCCGCAGCGTGATGGCTTGTTCCAAAGGAACGCTGATTCCGGTCTCGTTGACCGCGAATGCCATGGTCGTGTTGTGCATCGTGCACCTCCGCGAAGGTTGTGGTTTCCGTTTCCAAGATCGGAGTTATGACCTCCATTTGCCAATTTCCGATCCGTTTATGGATCATTGCATACGCCAGGCCAAATGGCAATGGGTTGCAATTTTCAGCTTTCCAAACCTCAAGACGGCCGAATTGTCGGGTTTTGTTCGGAAATTGTTGAGAAGTGGAATTGACCATCCGCACTGCTCTTCGGACTCTGAAACCGGTGTTTAAAACCCGCCAAACTCCGGGCGGAAGGCGTCGACAACGTGCTCGGCTTCCTGTCCCAATCGCAGAAGGACGGCGTCGAACCGCACGTTCGAGTCCGTCGCCCCGTGGCGAACCAGCCAGGCCAGCGCGACTTTGGCGACCTGCCTTTGCTTGGTGGGCGTGATCCACTCGCCGGGATCACCGGCCCAACGGCCTCGCGAACTTTTCACTTCCACGAACACGACCGTGCCGTCCGCATCCCGGCAGACCAGATCCAACTCGCCGCGTCCATGGCGCCAATTTCTGTCGATGATGCAAAGACCACGCGAGCGCAGCAGGGCGGCGGCAAGGTCCTCGCCATATCCTCCCCATTTCTTGCGGGAGTCGCCCTCAGGACTTGAAGAGGACAAACCAGGCGACCAACAGGAATGTGGCCAGGACCAAGGCCAGCACCCCTAGGGCAATCCAGAGCAGCGATTTGTGGGATACGCCACCAACTCCGGATTCGGAATCCGGATCTTCTCCACGACGCGATTCGCGGCGACGATCTTCCACCCGGCGACGGTCGACCAAGCGCCGGTCGCGCCCGGTGCGCAGATTGGTTTCGGCGGGAAGGACCGGAAGCCCACTGGATGGGGAGCGGTTGCGTTCGCCCAGCTGATCCAAGGCCTCGAGCATCTGCTCGGCCGACGAATAGCGATCTTCCTTCTTCTTGGCCAACGACTTGCGAAGAATGGACATCAAGGCGGGAGGCAGCTCCGAACGTTGGATGGGCGGCGCTTGTTCATGAACGTGTTTGTAGGCGATCGCCAACGGTGCTTCGGCCAAGAACGGCGGCTTGCCAGCAAGACATTCGTACAGAACCACGCCCATCGAATAGATGTCGGAACGCTCGTCCAACGGCATTCCTTGGCACTGCTCGGGCGACATGTACTCGGGGGTCCCCAAAGCCACCCCCTCGGTCGTGAGCCGCTCGGAATCCTGCATGAGCGCGATCCCGAAATCGCCCAGCAACGCCATGCCGGTGTCTTCGTCGATGAGGATGTTGGAGCTCTTCACGTCGCGGTGCAGCAGATGCTGACCGTGCGAATAGCGCAATGCGCGCAGAATCTGTCGAGCGATCTCCACCGTGCGTGCCGCGGAGAGTGGTCCGTCCTTGCTGACGATTTTTGCCAGCGAACGCCCTTTCACGTACTGCATGGCCAACCAATGGCGACGGTCTTCCGTGCCATAGTCGTACAGAACCACGATGTTCTGGTGCACCAACCGCGCAATGGCCCGCGCTTCGGCAAGGAATCGCTGGGTGTCGTCGCGGTTCTCCCCGAGCATGGGTCCGCTCAGCAGCTTGATCGCCACTTCGCGCTGCAACAACGGATCGCGGGCGCGCCATACGGTGCCCGCTCCGCCGCGTCCGATCTCCTCTTCCAGGAGATAACGCCCGATGTGCGCCGGGGAATTGGGCATCAGCTCAACGCCAGCAATCCGTGCCGCAATCGATCCATCGCCTTGCGCAGATTGTCCATGGAGGTCGCGTACGAAAGACGGATGCAGCGATCGTCTCCGAACGCGGCACCGGGAACCACGGCCAGCAGCTCGTCGGAAAGCAGGTAGGCGCAAAGATCCAAGGACCCAGCGATCAACTTGCCCTTGGGGGTCTGTTTGCCGTAGAAGCTGGAAACTTCGGGCAGCGCGTAGAAAGCGCCTTCGGGCATCGGAGCGTTCACGCCAGGAATGGCGCGCAGCGATTCCACCACGAACTTGCGCCGGCGATCGAACTCTTCGCCCATCTTGTGGACGAAATCGAGCCCGCCATTGAGGGCTGCCACGGCTGCATATTGCGAAACGTTGGCGGGGTGATGGGTCGCTTGGCTCTGCAATGCGCCAATGGCCTTGGCGATGGGAGCGGGGCCCGCGAAGTAACCAACGCGCCAACCGGTCATTGCGTAGGCTTTGGAAACACCGTTGACAATTAGTGTCAAGGCTGCGATCTCGGCCCCCAGCGAAGCGATGGAGATCGGCTTGCGTCCATCGTACAGGATGTGCTCGTAGATCTCGTCGGAGATCACGTAGACATCGTGCTTCACGAGGATCTTGGCGAAGGCTTCCAGCTCGGATTTGCCG
>JBDKGS010000373.1:0-3771 GCA_039798065.1 Fibrobacterota bacterium
GTCTCCAAAAATTGTCCGCCGGAAAGGGTGGTCTTGGCCGAAACCCTGGTCACCTTCAAGCCCATCGCCTGGATGAGATCCGCATCGAAGGTGGCGGTCAGGTTCACCGCCGGAAGCTCGGGCAGCTCTTCCGGGAGCTCCGACGGAGCCTTGGGATTGGTGTCGGGTGGCGGTAGGAATTTGTCGACATCGATGAACTTCGACTTCGCGGCCACCTGCACCGAAGTGATCTTGCCCTCGGCCAGCTTGGGCAGCACAAGCGCGAGCCAATCGGCCACCTTGGCGTCCACCGAAAGATCGGTGGACCCCATCTTCAGGGCGATCTTGGCGCCCATCGATGCGTTGGCCAGGTTCGCCGTCCCGTTGACCACCGGACGATCGTCAATTCCTGTCAAGTGCGCCGACACCTGCTCCATGGTCGCGTCGCCCTGGATCTGCAAGCCCGCCGGGTTGGCGGGATCCAACCGACCATTGCCAGCCACCTTCCATCCCAGCGTACCCGATGGCTTGAGGCTGTCGAGCACCGGAACCAGCGGAGCGAACACCTGCGCGAAGGCTTCCAGATCCACTTTTCCTTGCGCCAGCAGGTGGCGCAGCACGGGCTTGCGCTTCAGGTTGGGCGGCATCGGCAGGCTATCCACCGCCAGCTCCAACGATCCGGGCGCGGCGTTCAACAGCCACGAGGTGCTGTCGATCACGACGGATTGCGTCGCCACCACGTGGATGGCCGATTTCACATCCGAGAGCTTGGCGGGCAATCCAGCCACCGAAGCGCCGAAACCGCGTACATGGATGGATCCGTCCACCAACGGGACGGAATTTGGCGAGACCTTGCCCTTGGCGCGGAAGTCGGCCTCCACCACACCCTCGAAGGCGAGCTTGGAGAGCGCCGGATTCAGGTCCTTGGGCACTTCGGCCAACAGCTTCTTCAGATCCAGCGGCCCGTCGGTCCCGAAGGCCAGGTCGATGTCGGGAACCACCAGGATGTTGGAGGCTTTGCCAGAAAGCCGCACGCCCACATCCTGCAGCTTGGCCTTGACCTCGCGGATGTCCACCTTCGCGCCGGGCAGGTTCAAGGCGATGTCGTGGGTCACATGCAGCTTGATGCCGCCTTTTCGCACGGGCAGCCCTTCGCCCGAAACCGAGATGTCGGAAATTGTCAGGTCGCCTTTCGTCTCGGCGTTTTCAAGCGACTTGTCGGTGGAGAACGACGCGGCCTGTTCGATGCTTCCCAGCACGATCTCGCGTTTCCCTTTCAGGTCGACGTACGCCACCGAACCGTTTTCGATCGCGAAGCGCTCCACGGAAAGCGGAAATGGAAGTTCCAACGCCTTGACGGAATCCGTCTTCGGCGTCGCGGTGTCCTTGGGCCCGCCCAGACCGTCCAACGACGTGCGCCCATCGGCCAGGATCTCCAAGCGGATGCGCGGTTCGCGCAGGACGATTTCCTTCACCACCGGCGAGAACTTCAGCACGCTCATCAGCGAAAGTTTCACGTCCAACGACTTGAGCGAAACCAACGGCTCCTTGGAGAAGCCACTGTCGGGATTGTTGGCCACCGAAAACTCCCGCAACGAAACGCCGGGGAACGGAAACACGCGCAAGCTCGCCGATCCGAGGGATATCTCGCGATGCAGGATCTTTCCCGCGCGATCGAGGACGATCGCCTTCACCTTCGCCGGGGGAAACAGGAAAGACAGGGCGACCAGCGCCGCGATCCAAAGCACAACCAGCACACCGCCGCCGATCAGGGCGATCTTCATAGGACGCTTCATGTGGGATTTTCTCCTCGTTGGGTCACTTCTGTCCGGACTTGGGACAAGATAAAGACCTGCACGGATCCGATTTCACCGGAATCCGTCAAAACAGCCGCGCAGGGGAATCTTCCCGGTGACGAAGCGGGGGCGTGAAACTCCCTTTCCTGCATTGTCGGATTGAAACGTGCCCCCCGAACAGACGAGGAGTGATTCCATGGACGAGGTCGAGATCTGGAAGGAGTTCGGGTTCGAATCCGCGCACAGACTGCCCAATGTCGGCGAGGGCCACAAGTGCGGACGATTGCACGGGCATTCGTTCCTTGTCCGCATCACGCTTCGCGGCGTCCCGGGGCCCGATACCGGCTGGATCATGGACTTCGCCGATCTCAAGAAGGCCTGGAAGCCGCTGGAAGATCAGCTCGACCACCGTTACCTCAACGAGATCCCCGGCCTGGAAAACCCCACCAGCGAGGTCCTTGTCCGCTGGATCTGGAACAAAATGGCCCCCATCTTGCCCGAACTCTGGTCGGTTTCGGTCCGTGAAACCTGCACCGCCGGATGCACGTATCGCGGACGCGCGAAAAATGCGGTAGAATAAGCCGTACATGAAAAAGTGGGATCTGGCACTTCTGGGCTTGGCGGTGGCGTGCGGAGGAATCTTCCTCTCCTCGCTCGACAAATTGTGGCCGGTGCCCGACCTCGATCTCGAGATCCCTCCGAAGACGCTTTTCGACATCGCCGAAGGTCACGAGGACGCCGTCGACGCGCGCCTGCGCGATTGGGAATGGTCCACTCAACTTTCGCTGGACGAACCCGCGCTTTCCTGGCTGGAACGGACCCGAGGCCCGTACGACCTGCGCCGCTTGCTGCGCGGCGGCCTTCCGGTCTACCAGCACGAGATCCTGTTCAAAAGGCGCGGCTCCCCCGAAGCCATCACCTTCTGGATCCATCCCAACACGGGATTGCTGGGATGGCGACGCACCATCGAAGACGACGAACCCGGCGATCATGTCGATTCGGCGATGGCACTGAGCCTCGCTCGTCGGGCCATCGAGGAAAACCTGGACTACGACCTTTCCGGATGGACGCTGCGCGGCCACGAAATGCGCAGGCTCCAGGAGCGCACCGACAACCACTTCGTCTTCGAGCGCCCGGTGGAGGTCGGCTCGAACGTCCTGGAACGCCTGGCCATCGACGTCGCCGGCGTCTCGGTGCGCGAGGTCCACAAATCCTTGGTCGTCCCTCCGGCCTTCATGCGAACCGAGCGGAAGCGACATTTTCCGGAGCTCTTCCTCCAATCGCTCGCCTTGACACTTTTTGCCTCGATGGGCGTGGCCGCATTCCTGTACAAGCTTTGGGGCCTCAAGAAAGGGCTTGTGGGGCTCCGGACCCCGATGATCGGCTCGACCATCGTCCTGGTGTGCCTGGCCGCCTCGCGCCTTTTGCGCGAATACCGACTCTTCGAACTTTGGGACCCTCTGGGGCCGCGGTGGATGGCCGGCGCCCGCATCGTCTTGACAGGACTTGTCGCCGATCTTCTCCCCGCCATCATGGTGTTCGCCTTCCTGGCAGCCTCCGACGCCCTGGACCGCGAGGCCCCCAGGCACCGCGGCATCGCCTTGAGGCGCTTCCTGGAATTCCGCTGGAACCATGTCGACGTGGGGCACGCATCGTTGCGCGGTTTCCTTCTGGGGTGGGTCGCTGGCGGCGTGCTGGCCGGCTCCACATGGCTCCTGTCGCACCTCGGCGGTTCGCTCATCGAATTGCAGCCGCGCGGATTCTTTTTCCACAGCATCAACTCGTCGTTTCCCACCCTCCTGCTGGGCGTGTTCTTCCTGCAGATCGCACTGGTGGAAGAGCTGGGCTACCGCCATTTCGCGGGCAATGGTTTGTTGCGTCTGAATGCGGGACGGATCGCGGCGGCGGTGATTCCCGCCGTGATCTACGGCTGCGTCCACGCGGGATTGAATTTCCTGCCACCTGCGCAACCCTGGTGGGCCCGTCTGATTCCCAT
>JBDKGS010000374.1:0-3732 GCA_039798065.1 Fibrobacterota bacterium
CCAAGGACGACGCCTTGATGTACTCTTCCGATCCCGAACAGCTCGAGAAGTTCATCTCGGGCAATTTCCGTCTCTGATCAGGAGCCCGCATCCATGGCCAAGTTCAGCTACAAGGGAAAAAGCGTCAACGGCAAGACCATCGAAGGCGAGGTCGAAGCCGAAAGCCTGGAAGCAGCCAAGGCGCTGATCAAGAAGAAACGCGTCAAGGACGCGACCGTCAAACGCGCAGGCGCCAAGGGCTTCAGCTTTGGGACAGGCATCGGGCTGAAGGACCTGTCGCGATTCACCCGTCAATTTTCGGCCATGAACCAGGCGGGACTTCCGCTCATCCAATGCCTTGACATCCTGTCCGAGCAGACCGAGAACAAGAATCTTGCGATCCGCATCCGGAAGATCTCCAACGACATCCAAGGTGGCGGCACCTTGGCCGAATCGATGGAGAAGCACAAACCGGTTTTTTCTGAACTGTATTGCCAGATGGTGCGCGCCGGTGAAGCTGGCGGTATTTTGGACACCATTTTGCAACGTTTGGCCGACTACCAGGAAGCCGCCGAGGCGCTGCGCCGCAAGATCAAGGGCGCGTTGACATATCCTGTCATGGTCGCGGTGGTGGCCACGGGTGCTGTGATCGCCCTCATGACGTTGGTGGTTCCGGTCTTCGCGAACATGTTCAAGGACATGGGTGGCACGCTTCCCGCACCCACGCGAATGGTGATGGACGTGTCGGATTTCCTCAAGGGGAATATCTGGTGGATGTTGATCGTGGCCGTCGGCGCCGTTGTGGGCCTGATGCAGGCCATCGAGAAGAGTCCCAAGTTCAAGTTCTTCTGGGACGGGCTCATGCTCAAACTGCCTTTGTTCGGCGACCTTCAGCGCAAAGGCGCTGTTGCCAGATTCTGTCGAACCCTGGGCACTCTCCTCTCGTCCGGCGTGCCCATCCTCGACGCCCTCACGGTGACCGCCAAGACTTCCGGCAACGTCGTGTTGGAGGCAGGCATCTTCAAGACCGTCGAGGCGATTTCCGGCGGCCAATCCATCGCCGAGCCGCTCAAAGCCACCGGCGTGTTCCCCCCGATGGTGATCCAGATGATCGCCGTCGGCGAGCGTACCGGCGGACTTTCCGATATGCTCACCCGCGTCTCCGACTTCTATGACACCGAAGTCGAAGCCGCGGTCGATTCGTTGACGTCCATGCTTGAGCCCCTAGTGATCGTGGTCCTGGGTGGCGTGATCGGTGCGGTCCTGATCGCCATGTACCTGCCCATGTTCGAAATGGCCGGCAACATCAAGTGACGACGGGGGCCTACCCCCCCGTCCATCTTCGTTGGATCGGCGCGACCCGTGTTCTGACTCCGGTGGCGCTCTTCCTTGGGGCGCTGACGGTGCAAGCCGGGCCTGGGCTTTGGATCTGGATCGCGTTCCATGTGGTCGCCGACATCGGCTATCTCACGGCGCTGTTGCGAACCACTCGCGTCGACAAGCAGCTGATGCGATGGTTCGAAGGGGGCCTTGGGGCGCTGTTCGTGTCCGACGTCGTTATCGAGGCAGGAATTGTCGCCACCGATGGTGGCTTGTTGAGCGATTTCATCCTGCTGTTCATCTTCACGGCCACTTTGTCCGGCTTCATCATGCGTTACCGGGGAGCTGGTTGGGTATCGGGCACCGGGCTGATCGTCTTCGGGGCTTTGGCCATGGGACACATGGGGGTTGTCGACCTCGGCGGCCAACTGACTGTCCTGTCCATGGGAACCGTCCTATTCCGTGTCGGCATGCTTGTGGTACTTGGAGGCACGGTCGCCTTCCTCACCGCCTACCTGAGCGAAACCCTCCGCCGACAGCGTGCGCTTTCCGCCGACCAGGCTCGCGATCTCCAACTGGCTCGCTTGGATCTGGATGGTGTACTCAATCGATTGTCCTACGGCGTTCTGGTTCTCGATCCGTCGGACAAGCTTCTCTATTTCAACCAGGCGGCGAGCACCATCCTGCGCCATCCCCTCCATCCCGGAGCGAGGCTTCAGCAGATTTTGTCCACGGAAACATGGGGTGCTGATCTGGTCGAGATTTCCCGCGACGTTTCCACGGGCGCGTCGGGCAAGGTCGAGCGCGAATTCCGGCTCAGTCCTTCGGCATGGATCGAGGCGCAGGTGGCCGGGCAGTGGATCGATGGAACGCTTCGCAACATCGTGGTCGCGCTCCATGATATTTCGGGGCTGCGACGGATGGAGGAGGAGGTCCGATCGACCGAACGGATGGCGACGCTTGGTCACATGGCGGCGCGGATCGCCCACGAAATCCGTAATCCATTGGCCTCCATCACCGGATCGGCCCAGTTGCTGGGCGACATGGGTGGTGCCTCCGAGGACGATCGACAACTTTTGTCTTTGATCCGGAGGGAATCGGAGCGATTGGACCGGATCCTCACCGAATTCCTCGATTTTTCCAGACCGCGATCTCCTTCCTCGCGCGAGCTTCAGGTCGAGGAAGTGCTCGAGGAGGTCAAGGGGATGGTCGTGACTCGTCTGGCTCGCGAAGGGAAGGAAAGCATCGAGATGAAAGTGCGATGCCCATCGGGACTGCGGGTGTGGCTCGACCGCGACATGCTTGTGCAAATTCTGTCAAATCTCTCGATCAACGGGGTGCAGGCCATCGCGGAGGGGCACTCGGGGAGACTGCAGATCGAAGTGGGATCGGACGCGGAGCAGATTCGTTTTCGAGTCAGGGACAATGGAATCGGCATGGCCCCAGAATTGCTTAAAAAGGTCGGCGAAGCTTTTTTTACGACTAGACAGGGTGGAGTTGGATTAGGTGTTGCGATTTCACGTCACCTAACGACATTATTGGGTGGTACATTCAGGATCCAATCTCTGGAAGGGCGCGGGACCGTGGTCGAAGTGGCATTTCCCCAAAGAGAGAACCGATAGGACGATCATCATGGAGATCAAGACCAAACGCATCGGGACAAGTCTCGTGCTGGACGTTGCCGGCCAAGTCAAGGGCGGCGATGCCGGTGATTTGCGCACGTTCCTCCGTCAGTGCCAGGATCAGGGGGAACTCGACCTTATCGTCAACCTCCAGGATGTCGGATTCATCGACTCCTCGGGTGTGGGCATGCTCATCCATTGCCTGCAGGAAGTTCGGGGCCGCGGCGGTGATTTGCGCCTCATGAAGCTTTCCGAAGACATCCACGATTTGTTCGAGATGGTGGCCATCGATCGCTTGTTCACCATCTTCCAGTCGGAAGAAGAGATCTCTCCGCTAAGAAAGTCCTAAAGTTCGCTGTCAGCGTGCCGATAGGATTAGAGGAGGGAGCCATGAACATATCCGGTATAAATTTCGCCGGTGCGTCAATGCCCCTGCCCGATGGGCAGAAGGGGTCGAAGGCGCAGCCGAATACCTCTTCCGCACGCAAGGATCGTTACGAGCCCTCGAAGGAATCCGCCAGCCGGGATTCCACTTCGGCAGGGATAGCCGCCGTGGCTTCGGCCCGCGAGCCCATCCGTGAAGATCGCGTACAGGAAGTCCGGCGCAGGCTGGAAGAAGGTTACTACGACCAACCAGACGTGATAGACCAGACAGCCAAAAAGCTGATGGACAAAGGTCTGATTTGAGGGCTTCGGCCTTCCGCAAAAATTTGATCCCCTAGATCGCAGCGAAGCCGGATCCCGAAAGGATTCGGCTTCTTCGTTTATGCTGCCGCCGGCTTTGTCCACCGGCTCCCGCAGGTG
This sequence comes from Fibrobacterota bacterium, assembly GCA_039798065.1. Taxonomy (GTDB): domain Bacteria; phylum Fibrobacterota; class Fibrobacteria; order UBA5070; family UBA5070; genus UBA5070. The sequence goes on from JBDKGS010000374.1 coordinate 3,726, forward strand.
GTCTCGG
>JBDKGS010000375.1:0-3730 GCA_039798065.1 Fibrobacterota bacterium
CATCGCTTCGCCAACCGACTTCATCTGGGTGCCCAGGGTGTTGCTGGCGCCCGGGAACTTCTCGAAGTTGAAGCGCGGGATCTTGGTCACCACGTAGTCGATGCTCGGCTCGAAACAGCTCGGAGTCGCCCGTGTGATGTCGTTGGGGATCTCGGGAAGCGTGTAGCCCACGGCCAGCTTCGCGGCAATCTTGGCGATCGGGAAGCCCGTAGCCTTCGAGGCCAATGCTGACGAGCGCGACACACGGGGGTTCATCTCGATGACCACCATGCGACCGTCGACCGGGTTCACCGCGAACTGCACGTTCGAACCACCGGTCTCCACGCCGATTTCGCGCAGAATGGCCAGCGACGCGTCACGCATGCGCTGGTATTCCTTGTCAGTAAGTGTCTGCGCCGGAGCCACCGTGATGGAGTCGCCGGTGTGGATGCCCATCGGGTCCAAGTTCTCGATGGAGCAGATGATGACGGCGTTGTCGGCCTTGTCACGCATCACTTCCATCTCGTATTCCTTCCACCCCAGGATCGATTCTTCGATCAACACTTCGGTGGTGGGCGAGAGGGCCAAGCCGTTGGAACAAATACGTTCGAATTCTTCGTCGTCGTACGCGAATCCGCCGCCTGCGCCGCCCATCGTAAATGCGGGGCGAATCACAACGGGATAGCCCAGACGGTCGCGCGACTTGCGAGCTTCTTGCATGGTGTGCGCCACGTCGGAACGCGCGCTTTCCAAGCCAATTTTCTCCATCGCGGCCTTGAACAACTGACGGCTCTCGGCCTTCTCGATCGCGCTGGGAGTCGCGCCGATCATCTCCACGCCAAATTCATGCAGCACACCGCGGCTGGCCAGCTCCATGGCGCAGTTCAACGCAGTCTGTCCGCCCAGGGTGGGCAAGATCGCATCGGGACGTTCGGCGGCAATAATGGCAGCCACCGCATCGGCCGTGATGGGCTCGATGTAGGTGCGGTCGGCGGTGTCAGGATCCGTCATGATGGTGGCCGGATTCGAGTTCACCAGGATGACGCGATACCCCTCTTCGCGCAGCGCCTTGCACGCTTGCGTGCCCGAGTAGTCGAATTCGCAAGCCTGCCCGATGACAATAGGCCCGGATCCGATGATCAGGATGGAATGGATATCTGTGCGCTTGGGCATTTGAGTCTCCGGCTGTGTGGTGGCCAGTCGGAAGGGTCGAACTCCGACGGCCGCAAAATCGGCCGTCTTTGGAACCTGCAGCCAGGTTCTTGGAGCGACCCGGGCAAGTTTAGAAAAAATCCGACCCCAGGTGGGGGTGAAAATGCCGATTGGAACCCCTCAGAAATGACAATTCGGCCCTAAAACTGCCTGAATCTGGGCGCCCCCGGCCCTGTCGGGCCGGTCGCCGCCCTACGGGCTACCCTCTGGTCGGTGCCGCGCCCGGGTTTAGGGGGCAATTCGTGAATTGCCCCTACAATGATTCGCGGCACCCGCCTTCGGCGGCCCTGCGGTCGGCTGGTGCGTTTGATCGCACCTTTGTTGCGCAATTGTATGCTCGATTGTATACTCAATACATGACCAACCAAGTGAATGTCCGCGAATTGCGCACCCAATCGGCGGCTGTATGGGAAGCGCTGGAAGGCGCCGGAACCTTGGTGGTCACCCACAACGGTTCGCCCTTGGCGGCTTTGGTCAGCCTGGATCCCGATCATGTCGAGGAAGACATGGCCGCCATCCGCCGCGCTCGCGCCCAACGCGCGTTGCAGGTCTTGCAATCAACCCCCAAATCCGTGACACCCGAGGACATCGAAGCGGAAATCCGCGCGGTTCGCAAATCGCGCAAATGACACTTCTTGTCCTCGACACCAACGTGATCGTTTCGGGAGTCCTGACGCCGCACGGCCCTTGCGCCTCGCTTCTGGCCGCGGCCCTCAACGACTCCGCCGGCCTGGTGCTCGATGCCCGCATCTTCGACGAGTACCGCGAAGTGCTGGCACGACCCAAATTCGCGCTATCACCCGGCGCCGTCAAAAGCCTGCTGCAAGGCCTACAGGATTTGTCGGAATGGATCCTGCCAGCGCCACTCCCCGCAGATCTGTTGCCAGATCCCGACGACCTACCGTTCCTGGAACTCGCCTTGGCCGCCAAGGCAATTCTTGTCACCGGAAACCTTCGGCATTTCCCGGAACAAGCCCGCCGAGGCGTGACCGTCCTCGACCCAGCCGCCGCCTTGGCTCGGGTGACGGCCTAAGAGCGAGATGCAGGCAGCGGGTGTTGTGGCGCGATTCATGCAATTCCGAACTTGAACTTTCGAATTGCATAAATCTCCCGCTGCAGCCGACACTGACAGATCCTGATCTTCATCCACATTTCTAGCGTTCCCGTCCATGCCCCGCGACATCTTGATTCCCGCGCTCCTGTTGTCCGCAATCCAAATCGCCGAAGCGAGCCCCTTTCCCTCGGACTTGTTCCTTCCCCATGTCACTTGGACGGAATCCTTTTCGATGCGTACTCCCCAGTTCGACGAAGGCAATTTCTTTCATGTGCCGAGTGGGCGAATGGATTTCCTTGTTCGCGAAAGCAACGCCGAGGGCGAGTCCTTGCGTACAACCATCCTCTGGGGAGGCAACAGCAGTTGGGATTCAAGCGTCTTCCTTCGGGAATGGAGCAGTTTGCTTCCACCGGAGATTCATCTGCCCGCTCAAGAGATCCGACTCGATTTCCACGGTGGTGAAATCGTCAAATTCGATACTGTTCGTTATCGTTGGGATGCATCGACCCATTGTGCCCTAGGCCTTCGCGCGAATGGCTTGTGGAGGGATTCCAGCTGCTACGATTCCCGGTTCCGCCTGGTCTACGGATCGGAACGCGGGGGGCCAGCCACCGATACCAATTCGAACAACTCTTTCCACGAGATCTATCGGGCATGGTACCGGAATTTGTCTGATTCGCTTCCCCAGATCGCAATCGCCAGAGGGATCTTCGAACACTCCGAAATCCTGGACGACTCCATCTTCGCCGTGGGCGACCCGAACCGCCCCGATTCCCTTCGCGGCAAACGCGACGTCGCCCTTTTCAGGGACGAATCGGGTCGCATCATCAAAGCCACAAACCCGGACGCGAACAGCGATTCCGTTTTCTTCGCCTACGACGACAAAGGGCGCTTGGTTCGACGGATGGAATTCGAGTACGGCAGGATCGACACCAGCAGTTTCCTCTACGCATGGAGCGACCCCATCGGCATCCGCAAGCGTTCGAGCGCCTCGCTCGGCGTCCGTTTGGTCGCCAACCATCTCCAGGTCGACCTTCCCGCTCCCGAGCATGTCCGCATCGAGCGCATTTCGTGGGACGGAAAACGGCTAGGCCTCATCGCCGACCGGAATCTGCCCGCAGGCCGTACGCTTCTGCCAATTTCCGTCAAACCTGGAGATCTCGTGCGGATCCACACTTCGCGCGGCCAATCGACCCTGGTGGCGCCGCCAAGGTAAAGCCCTCGTATCCAATCCCCCCCCCGCAATCGCCTTCGCCATCCGGTTCGGTGGCGATGTAAGCAAGATCACACACCTGGTTGCCAAGTCCGCGACCAGCGATCGATATTGCTTGTAGCTGCTTAAAATCCAGCACCCCCGCACGAACCTACCCCGACACCCGCGTCATCAAGCATTGCAAAGACATCCATGCATCACTCAACCGATCACAACGGTTCCATCCCCGGAAAAATCGGCGAAACCAGCCTGCTGGATCGCTCGAAGGCCAG
>JBDKGS010000376.1:0-3694 GCA_039798065.1 Fibrobacterota bacterium
ATTTCGTTTGGACGCCATCTGGACCTTCACCGAATACCGCGCCTGGATGCGCGGATGGATCGAGCGGGAGCGCACGCTGCGCCCCACGGTGGTCTCGGTGCGCTGGATGGCCTCGCGATTGGCCATCGATTCCAGCCTCATGTCCAAGATCCTGTCGGGTGAGCGGCACCTGTCGCATTCGCGCATCCAGCCCTTGTGCGATCTGGCGGGCCTGGAAGGCGACGAAGCCGAATACTTCCGGCAACTGGTGCATTACGGCAAGGCCAAAGGGCATCGCGAAGCCCAAGCCTGTTTCGCCAAGATCGCAAGCCTTCGCAAGGTCTCGCCGGTGGGACTGGAAGGCGACCAAAGCGCCTATTGGGAGCGCTGGGAAAACGTGGCGGTCCGCGAACTGCTTTCGTGCGGGAACATCCCCGACGATCCGGATTGGATCGGTCGCGTGCTGCGTCCTCAAACCACCGCGCGGCGCGTGAAGGATGCATTGAAAACCTTGGCGGCATTGGGCTTGGCGGGGCGTGACGATGACGGATTTTGGCGTCGCACCGAACCCTTCGTTCGCGACGGCGCCACCGCCGATCCTGTGGTGCTGCGCCACTTCCACAAGCAGAACCTGCTGCTTGCGGCCGAGGCTGTGGATACACTCCCCAAGGAGCTGCGCGATCTTTCGTCGCTGACGGTCTCGATTCCCCCCGAAGGCTATCCCCGACTGGTGGAACTGATCCATGAATTCCACTCCCGCGTGCTGGCTTCGGTGGCCGGAATGGAAAACCCCGATCGCGTGTACCAGGTGGGTTTGCAACTTGTTCCCCGTGCCTTCACCGATACGACCGAACCATGATCATGCCTAAGCGGATCCCTGCCCTGTCGTTATGGCTCGTGGCGATCGGGCTGTGGTCGTGCGGCGACGATCGCATCTCCAGCGGCAGCACGTCCGGTACCCAGACCGGCAACGCCTTGCAGGCCAGGTTGCTCCTGTCCGACGGCCGTCCGGCCGCCGCGACCCTGGTTGTGGCTCGCGGCTCGCAGGCCACGGACTCGACAGATCCTGTCACGGGGACCACGACGGATTCCGACGGTCGCTTCGAGATGCGCCTGCCCGACGGCGATTGGACTTTCGAGGCCACACGGGAAGGTCTGGCCTTGCGCATGGATCTCCACCTGAATTCCGACACCACGTTATCCCCCGACACCCTCGCACCCACCGGAGCGCTGCAAGGCGTCATCCAAGGTGTCGGTGCCGGACAATCCTTGTCGCTTCCAGGGCTGGGCCGTCGAATCGTCCCCGACTCCGATGGCAGGTTCCGATTCGGCTCGCTGGCGCGCGGAACCCATCCGCTGCGTTTGTCGGGAAGCGCCGCCAGCTGGAGCGTGACCGTTTTGCAGGGCAGGACCGACACGATCCTCCTGGATGCCACGCGATCGGGCGAGACCTTCGAGGCCATCGGCGCACCAACAGTGCCCTCCGACCGATCCGGTCCGACACTTCTTGTCCAATCGGTGGGAGCCCAGAGCCAGGGGTCCCTGGGCGATCTGGAATGGACCACCTCGAACGGAACCGTGGTGGCCTCGCTGGCGCTGGACCGCGACGCCAACGCGGGCACCGTGCGCGCCTGGGTGCGACCACCATCCACGGGCGATCTGCTTTGCCGCCGGGTCGTGGTCGGATCGGCACGCGCCTCTTCACCCTTCGCCGACCACCGGCTGGCCGTGGTCTTCCCCGCCCCATCGGGTTTCCCCGATTCGCTCGGGACGGATTCCGTCCTGAACTACGCCGATTCTTCGGTTTTCGCGGGTTTCGGCCCGACCACCTCGTTCGGGTTTCTTGCCGGCGAGGGATGGTACCGGCGCAGCCCGCTGGGAAGCCTGTTGGCCTCGATGGATGTCGGGTCCCGTCCAACCGGTACCCGCTGGAACATTTCCATGCGCATCGCGCAGGAATACCCCGAGATCGGCCGCATCTGGCTTCTGGACGCCTCTGGAAGCGGGGCCGACGCACTCAAGATCGGCATCGGCGCCGGAGTGCTGGAACTGGTCGCTCCAGGAATCGATACGACGATTTCCGTAAATCCATCGAGCGAGTTCCATGATTGGACGGTAACGTCCGACGGTTCCATCGTCTGGGTCCGCAGGGACGGACAAATTCTGGTCAAAGCGAATATCGTGGTCGACGCGGCGAATTGGACCCGCTGCGACATCGGGCTCGGTGGAGGCGTGCGTCTCTCGCGTCTGTTCGTGTCCGAGTCCCGCTGAGCGGGCACCATTCAACCGATCAGCGCGTTCACCAGCTGGATGTGGCGTTCCACGCTGGACCTGCACAAATCGGGATCGCTCGCCGTACCAGCCCCCCACTCCTTGGGCAAGGTTTCCATGGATTGCGCGCGCGTGCAGGCCGGTTGCCAACACATGCCCAGCATCTGCGCCGCTTCGTCGGCGCGGCGGATCGCCCATGCGGCGAAAGGCGGTTCGACTTGGGTCGGGTCGGGCCAATTCCCCGCCAAGGCGGAAACCGAGGCCGACAATTTCCAGCCGCGTTCGGCGAAGATCCCGCCGATGCGCGCGTGGTCGAACCCGAGGGCTTCGCGTTCAATTTCTGTCAGGCTCATCCGCTCGTCTGATTCGGTCAATTCCTTCACCCGCGCATCCACCGCCAGGAATTCCTCGGAATAGAGCAACGGCTCCAATAGCGCGCCCAGGTCGTGCAGCAACCCCGCGGTCCAGATCTGCTCCAGGATCTCGCGGTCGGTGGTGCGCGAGCGCGCGATCTGCACGGCACCGGCGGCCACCAGAAGGGAGTGGCGCCAAAAATCGTCCATGCTGGATCCCAAAAGGCCCGCCGAGGGGAGATTGTTCTTGCGCAAGGCCAGCACCGTCGCGAGCGCCTTGAGGCTGTCCTTCCCGATCCGCTGGATGGCTTCTTCCACTTCGGTGATGACGTGGCCTCCTCGCAACAGCGGGGAGTTCGCCACTTTCAGCACGGCGGTGTTCAAGGCCGGATCGGATCGAACCAGGTTGCCCAGGCGCGCGATGTTCATCCACTCGCTGGACATTTCCTGTTCCAACCTCGCCAAGATGGCTGGCATGGGTGGGAACACCGAGGCGCACCGATCCATTTCGGATTCGATCGCCATGCGTGCCGCCTCGGATGGAGCCAAAGCGACCGTTTCGGTCGGAAGCTGGGAATCGTCGCTCATGACGCGATTCTACCATCCTCGATCGCAAGCCGTTGCAAATGCCATCGCGCGAGGCTGCTACTTTGGGTGGCACAAATGGACCTGCCCGACCTCTTTTCCAGCCCAAACGCTCCCAACGCTCCCGACTTCACGGCCTTGGCCATGCGGTTGCGGGAACTCGACGACGCCTACTACCGCGACGCGAGCCCTTTGGCCACCGATGCCGAATACGATTTGCTGCGCGCCGAGTACGACCGGCTGTGCGACGAACAGGCAATCCCCGAATCGGCCAGGTACACCCGCGGCGTGGGCGACGACCACGTCCAGGGTTTCGAGACGGTGGTTCACGCCCAACGCATGTTGTCGCTGGAGAAAGCGGCCACCCGACCCGAATTCCTCCCGGGAACCGGCGTGGACGAGGGGTCGGATTTCGTCGAATCCGAGCCCGGATGGGAGAACGGAACCGCCTGGGGACGCATGAAAGCCTGGGCCGATCGATTGGTCGAGGTGGTGGGCGGTTCTGG
>JBDKGS010000377.1:0-3673 GCA_039798065.1 Fibrobacterota bacterium
CAAACCTAGGCCATCACCGTCGACTTTCTGGGCGTCTGTCGATTGTCTGGATTGCACCAGGATCTGCGCCATGCCGCCGGAGGCACTCACGAACGCATTTGCAGGCATGATGTATTGGGTGCATCCCGCTCCGAATAGATTCAGGCCGAGTTGCTTGTAATAGGGGGTGATCCCTCCATTGGGCCATTGTTGCTTGGGAAACAGCATCCGGTCGCCTAAAAGGGTTGCATGGAAGATGAGACCTTTGGGGGATCCCCCACCGATTCGAATGTCGAACGAGGGGCCAAAGCCTGAATTGGTGAGACTTCCGAACCTTTCGGTGATGTCTGTTTCCAGGTGGCCATAACCAGGACCGAGTCCGAAGGCGAGGAAGAATCCGTCGTGGGTCTCTGGTTCGCTCTGTGCGGTCGAAAGGGTGCACACGGAAAGCATCGCGAACAATGAGGGTATCGGATTCATCGGAAGCCTGAGGTCCTGGGATATAAGGGGTCGGAGGGAGAATGGTCGTTTGGAGAACATAATCTCCGACAATTTTTGCTCGCCCCCCCATTTAAGGGTGGTCAAATAGTGGACCTCCCCATCCTCCACAACGTCCACACCCCACCCGCCACGCACACAGCGAAGCTCATGTGCCCGGCGAAGCGGACCAACCCCGCGAGGCCTTGGTCCTGCGCCAACAACCCGGTGTGCGAGAGCAGCCAATTCCAGTCGTGGGTGATCTCGTCGCCGCCGCCCGCGAAGGGGCTCACCAATTGCAGTTCCATGGTGCGCGCGTCGGCCACGTAGTCGGCCACATCGAAGAAATTCGTCCCCAGCCAACCAAAGGCAAAGAACACCGCGAACGCGTCGCGTTGCCGCACGAACATCGCCATGCCGATCAACGGAACCAGGCATTGCAAAAGCGTGCCGCCCGCCACCGACATGAATTGTCCAAGCGGTGCGAAGACCATGTGACCCAGTTCGTGGATCCCCAGGTTCAAGCCCTTGGCAAGCGATTGGTATTGGTCGGCGGTGGTGTGCTGCACCCACACCCAGATCATCCACGCCAACAGCGGAACCCGCGGCCACCAAAGCTTGCCCTGCGCGCAAGCCTCGATCCAAGCAAGCACTGGGTGTTGATGGCCCGATGGGCTGGCCTGGCGCCGTCCCGGCCCGCGTGCCCAGCCGTCGGGTTCGGGTGATGTGGATTGTTTCTTCCGAAGGGTCATCTCCGATACCTCCCCGATGCCGTTCACCACATCAATAATGCGGCGGCGGCTCGTTGCCCGGGCCGATCGGCTTGTCGGCGCTTTGGGCCTCGCTTTGGAACGCCTCGAACTCGCGACGGAATTTGTCGAGCTCGGAGCGCAGTTCCAGGATCACGTCGTTGAGGGCTTCGATGGTGCGGTCCTGGTAGGCCGTCTTGACTTCCAGTTCAAGAAGTCGGTCGGCGAGGGCTTCGAAGTCGGATCCGGTCTTGGATGGCATGCGGTTCAACCTGCGGGAAAGTGGCGGCTGGAGACATCTGCATGGTAGCTGCGCAAGGCCGACAAGGCTTGTCCACGCAGATCCACGTAGCGCTTGGCGAACGGGGGTTGCTTGGCGGTGAGGCCCAGCAGGTCGTGCAGGACCAAAACCTGTCCGGCGCACTTGTTGCCGCCCCCGATTCCCACGGTGGGAATGGCCAGGGCGTCGGTGACCACTTCGCCCAGGTCCGACGGGATGTGCTCCAATACGATGGCGCAGCAGCCCGCCGCTTCCAGGGACTTGGCGTCGGCCAGAATTCGTGAGGCTTCTTCGGGGGTGCGGCCTGCCTGCTTGAGCGAGGTGGCGGTCTGCGGCAACAGGCCCAGATGTCCCACCACCTCGATCCCTTTTTCGCGGATGGCGCGCACCTGTTCGGGCAGGCACCCTTCCAGCTTCACGGCGTCGGCGCCGGCTTGCACCAGCAAGACGGAATTTGTCGCCGCGAGTTCGGGTGTGGCGTCGGCGCCGAAGGGCAGATCGACCACGATGCACGACTCGGGTGCGCCGCGGCGGACCGCCTTGGTGTGGTGGATCATCTCGGGCATCCCGATGTCGGCGGTGCGCGAAAAACCCAGCATCACGTTGGCCAGCGAATCGCCCACAAGCAACACGTCGATGCCCGCCTCGTCCAGAATGGACGCGAAGGTGGCGTCGTAGCAGGTGACCATGGAGAGCGGACGCGAGAGCGGTTTGTGGAAATGCGCGAAGACGTCGGCGGCGTTCATGGAGTCTCCAATGGAGGAAGCGAAAAGGGCTGGTCTTGCAGAAAGGGCGAGAGGGGTCCAAGGTGCGCGAGCTCCGTGGGCGAACACGGTGTCGATCCGTCCATGGTACCAGGAAACACGAGCTTTGCCAAGCGCCCGATCAACACGCGAGGATCCACCCCGGCCTGGCGCATCCCCGAAAGCGAGCTGGATCCGATGCGTTTTGCCATGCGCATGCCCTGGGCGTCGCCAAGCAGCGCGTGGTGCACGAAGGCGGGTGGACAGGAATTGTTCAGCAGCTCGTGAAGGTGGCTGTGCAGATGCGCGAAGCCAAGCAGGTCGCGACCGCGCACCACGTGCGTGATCCTCTGGTCGGCGTCGTCGGCGCACACGGCCAGGTGGTAGGCGGTGCATCCGTCGCCGCGCCGCAGCACCGGATCGCCGATGTCCGACATTTGAGACAGATTCCGTCGGCCCATCCAAAGGTCGTCGATTCGACTTGGCGATGCGGGAAGCCGGAGCCTCCAGGCGTCGGATGCGGCGGCGTCCAAAGCGGTGCGTGAGCGGCATCTTCCCGAATACGGGACACCTGGGGGGAGGTCGTCGTGGATCCGTTCCACCTGCGGGGCGTCGGTGCGTAGATCGGCGCGGGTGCAACGGCACGGGTACAGCAAGCCAGATTTTGACCAGTCGCGCCAGATCGCGCCGTAGCGATCCTGGCGTTCCTTGGACGACTGACGGAAGGTGCTCTGGTGGTCCGTCGGACCCTCCGGACCTTCGTCCCAGTCCAACCCCAACCACTCGAGGTCCAGGAACACCGCTTCGATCCAATCGGGGCGCGCGCGCGACGTGTCCACATCCTCGATGCGAAGGACCACCTTGCCGCCCTGGGAACGCGCCCAAAGCCACGCCAGCAAAAACGAGAAGGCGTTGCCCGCGTGCAGCGCGCCCGAAGGCGTGGGGGCCAGACGGGTGCGCACGGTCACGGACGCACCTCGGTCAAAAATTGACGCGACTCCAGTTTGGGCCGGGTCTGCGAATGCCGGAACAAATGCTCGAACCAGATCTCCTCGACGCGCTCGCATTCGGGACGCGACCATTCGCCGCGCGCGCCGCGGGGGCTTTCGCGCAGGGCCTTGGCGTACACCGGATGCAGATGCGGTTCGTGCGAAAGGGTTCCGCAGGCGCGGCACAAGAATCCGCCGTGCGGCAACGACAAGACAGGATCTGTCGCAAGGTCTTCGGTGCCGCAATGGGCGCAGTGGTCCACCGCCAGCGCCCAGCCCATCTCCTCGCAGAAGCGCGACAGGAATCGCCATAGGATGGGGGGGTGGAACCCGTGTTTGTCGAAGGCACCCAGGCTCTGCTCCAGGACCGCGAAGACACCCGGGTGGGCTCCGGGCTCGCGTGCCAGGCGCATCACGATTTCGGCGCACACCATGGCCCCTGCGGTGGCGGCCAGG
>JBDKGS010000378.1:0-3663 GCA_039798065.1 Fibrobacterota bacterium
AGAGAGGTTCCATAGAAAAAAAAGACGCCTCCCGAAGCGAATCGGAAGGCGTCGAAGTGGGCAATGCAGGGCTCGAACCTGCGACCCGGTGATTAAGAGTCACCTGCTCTACCAACTGAGCTAATTGCCCGACGAGGGAGTAAATATAGGCGAAGAATTTTTCGCGTCAAGGCTTCTTGTCATAGAATAGTTAGACTGTTAGCTAAGATGAGATCCCGCGAGCTCGTAGAAATCGACACCGTCCAGAAGAAGGTGGTGGATGTCATCCACCTTGCTTTGTGCGTTTTCGGCACTTTGTCGGTGGGTGTTGGAATCGTCCGCGCTCGGTTCATCGGGAACTTGCTTCCGATTGCGGTTCCTGTTTTGTTGATCTTGGTGGCTTTCTGTCTTTGGCCATTTCGGAGTCGTATCAGCTGGTTTACCCGGTCTGCGGTGTTGTTGCTGGGAATGATGGGGGTCGGGTTTTCGGTCCTATGGAATTACGGGCTGCTAGGGAGCGCGGGCGTTCTGCTTCCGACGACGGTGGTGGTAGTCTGGTTGATTTGGGACAAGCGACCTGCAACTTATTTCACATTCGGGGCGGTTGTGCTGTTCGTGTTCGCCACAGGGAAGAACATTCTGTCCGGGAGCAGCCTCGATTCATCTCTATCGAGCTACAACCACACCCTGATTTTTTGGCTGAACCTTGGGACGCTGTACGCTGCGGTCGGGTCTCTGATTCTTGGTGTCACCCGCGTCCTGTTCGGTGCGTTCCGGAGAGTGCTTTTGCGAACCCAGGAGGGCGAATCGAGGTCGAGGTTGGACAAGGAGCGTTTGGTGGGGATTCTCAAAGGGGTCAACGACGCGATCTTTCTGCACGACGCGGATACCGGACAAATTTTGGAGGTGTTCGGCAGGTACAGCGAGATGTACGGCTTTTCCAGCGAAGAAATCCTGGCCGGTGGGGTCGGACCTCTTTCGGCCCAGTTTGAAAACTGGACCGACGAATCGGCGCTTGGGTGGATGCAAAAATGCGTGGAGGATGGTCCGCAAACCTTCACCTGGCGATCCAGACGGGCCGACGACAGCTTGTTCTGGACCGAAGTCTCGATGCGACCGATCCTTTTGGACAAGCTGGAGAGAATCTTGGTCACCGTGCGAGACATCGACACTTTGATGAACAGCCATCTCGAGCTTGCCAGTTTGAACGCGGATTTGGAACGGCGCGTGCTTTTGCGGACCGCCGAGATCCAACGGGAGCGCGACGCCTCCGATGCCTTTTCCTACACGGTTTCCCACGATCTTCGAGCGCCGTTGAGGGCAATTGACGGTTATGCGCGGATCCTGACCGAGGATTATTCCCAGCAGCTTTCCGACGAAGCCAGGAAGTATCTGGGCCGCATGGTTGTGGGTGCGGAAAGGATGTCGCGTCTCATCGATGCGCTTCTATCGCATTCGAGGCTCGAGCGGCAGAATATCGCGTTGGAGACAGTGGACGTGGCGAAACTGCTGGACGAGGTCCATCAGGAACTGCGCGATGCCGGAAATTGTCGAATCCAGTCGCATGGATTCTGCGACATGGCATGGAGCATCGGCCCGCTTCCCGAAATCCGATCCGACCCGCAGCTGGCCAAGCAGGTGTTTGCGAACCTGGTCGGCAACGCCTGCAAATTCACGCGCGAGAGTTCCGAACCGCGGATCTCGATCCGCGCGCTGGAGCGGCCCGACGGAATCTGGTTCGAGATCGCCGACAACGGTTCGGGGTTCGACATGGCCTATTCCGACAAGCTGTTCAAGGTGTTCCAGCGCCTGCATCCCGATTCCATCGAAGGGATCGGGATCGGACTGGCGACGGTGAAGAAGATCGTCGATCGGTTGGGCGGAGCAGTCGAGGCGGAGGCCACACCCGGCGAGGGAGCCACATTCCGGGTCAGGCTGGAGCCAGCAAGGATGGAATCCATCCACCCGGCCTAGTGGTCAGATTCTGACCGGGATCCCCTTGGATGCGATGGCCTGCTTGAGCTGGGCCACCGTGTAGCCGTCGATGTGGGTGAGGCTGGCGACCAGCGCCGCATCGGCACCCACATTCGGCATGAGCACTTCCGCGAGATGTTCCGGTTTGCCCGCGCCACCTGACGCGATGACAGGAATTGTCAGAGCGCGCACGATCTTCGCCGTGATCTCCAGCTCGAATCCAGCTTTGGTTCCGTCGGCGTCGATGGAGTTCACGCAGATTTCCCCGGCGCCCAACTCTTCGGCGCGCATCGCCCAGGCCACCGCATCGATGCCCGTGCGTTCGCGTCCGCCTTTGACCACGACCTCGTAGCCACTGGGAGTCTTTTCCGATTCGCCTACCTTGAGCGCATCCATGCCAAGCACGATGCACTGGTTCCCGAATGCCTTGGCGCCTTGGGAAATGATGGACGGATCGCGGACCGCCAGTGAATTGACCGACACCTTTTCGGCACCGGCCAACAGCACGTCGCGCATGTCCTGCAGGTTGCGGATGCCGCCTCCCACGGAGAACGGGATGAAGACATTTTTTGCCACGCCGCGCACCATTTCGATGTCGATGGCGCGGTTTTCCGCAGATGCGGTGATGTCGTAGAAAACGAGTTCGTCCACACCCTGGCGGTAGTACTCGGCCCCCATTTCGACCGGATCTCCCAGGTCGCGGTTGCCCTCGAACTTCACGCCTTTGGTGACTTTTCCGTTTCGCACGTCCAGGCAGACGATCACGCGTTTGGCGAGCATCAGAGAATCCTTTGCCGCATCAGGGCTTCCACGATCCGAAGTTTTGGAGCAGGCGCACGCCCGGTTCGCCGCTCTTCTCGGTGTGGAACTGGGTGGCCACGACGTTGCCGCCATCCAAAATGGACGTGAACGACTTGCCGCCGTATTCCGTGGTCCCAAGGGCATTTTCTGTCAAGTCGGGCGCCGGGTAGAAGGAGTGCACGAAATAGAAGTGCGTGCCGCTTGCGATTCCTTCGAACAGAGGGTGCGGGCGGAGGAATTCCACCGGGTTCCATCCCATGTGCGGAATCTTGGGGCGAGGCAGAGGAAGGTGCGAGAAGTCGAAGCGCTTGACCTTGCCGGGAAGGACACCCAAGCATTCCACGCCGCCGTCTTCGTCCGACGATTCGAGCAGAATCTGACATCCGATGCAGATGCCCAGGACCGGATCGCCGCGACGAACGACTTCCATCAACGCTTTGTCCATGCCTGTGGACCGCAGGTTGGCCATGGCCGAACCTGCCGCACCCACGCCGGGGAACACGACCCGATTCGCCTTGCGGACCATTTCCGGGTCGTCGGAGATGACGTGCGAAACACCCACCTTGGACAAGGCCAACGAAACCGAAGTGAGGTTTCCCGCCTTGTAATCGATAAGGATGGTACCCGAATTTGCGGCAACGGTCACGGAGTTCTCCGTGGCTTGGTCACCTTGGTGGGCCGAGATGCGGGACGGGCCCGGCGCGCGGCGGGTTTGGCGGCTTGAGGCTGGATCGCTGCCTTGGCGGCGGGCAGACGCATGCGGACCGCTTCGGCGTGGTGGAAGAAGCCTTCGGCATCCGCCAAGTTCGCGATGTGCGGGCCGTCGGCCAACAAGGCCTGCGGGCCGTAGAGCAGAAGCGATGTGCGCTTGATGAAGTCGTACACGCCCAGCGGCGATCCGAAGCGCGC
>JBDKGS010000379.1:0-3658 GCA_039798065.1 Fibrobacterota bacterium
CGAGGAATTTCTCCCAGTGCGCGTAGGTTTCCTGGGCGTCGGGGGGGGTGAAGATGCTGTGGCTGTTGGCCTTGGGGCCAAGTCCGGGCACGGTGTCCCAGGCGAGTTCGGCACCCGAAGCGATCACCAGATGGTCGTAGCGCAGCTCCTTGCCTGACGCGCAACGGATCTTGTTGTCTTCGGGGTGAACCTTGGTGACTTCGTCCAGAACGAAGTCCACACCCTTCTTGCGGAACACTTCCGAGGCGTCGAAGGTGATGTCCGACACTTTTCGTCGGCCGAACGGCACCCAGATGAGCGACGGGATGTAGACGAAATCCTTGGTGCGCGAGACCACGGTGACGTGGACCTGGCCCTTGAGGGTGCGCTGGACTTCGAGAGCGGCGGTGAGTCCGCCGAAATTACCACCGACGACGACGACTTCGACCATGACGGGCCTCCTTCAGCCTTGTGGAGGATTGGATGATCGAGAATTTGAAGGGGTTACAGAGGTTTCAGCGGTTTCAGCGGGATTTTTCGCTCCAAGTTGGAGGGTTCGGTGCGCCTCGTCACAGACGCGATTGGATTGGATTGGGTAGATTGATCAGATTCTGTCGGAACAATGCCCGGAGAGGACCACTACCCCATGAGCGACGCCAAGCAGGGACCCTTCCACAAATTCGCCAAGACGTACGTGCAAGCCACTTATCGACATCCCTGGATTTCGCTGGGCGTGTTGGCGTTGGTCACGCTGGTGATGGGGCTGCTGGGTTCGCAGATCCGGATCCGGTCCGATCTGCGTTTGCTGTTGCCTTCGGACGCTCCGTCGGTGACGGCGCTGGAACTTTCCGAAAAGCGGATGGGCAGCACCGATTTCTTCACCATCGCCTTCGAAGATTCGTCGGCCGAAAAAGTGGGATTGTTCCAAAAGGCCCTGGCCGAGAGTCTTTCCACCTGGAAGGAATCGCAGTGGGTGCAGTACGACGAGGATCGTCGTTTCTTCGAACGCCATGCCTTGCTGTATCTGCCCGCCGACCAGTTGGAGGACTTGGAAGCGCGTTTGAATTCGATGGCCCAAGGGGCCAAGGACTTCAATCCGCTCACACTTGATTTGATGGCCGACGAACCAGCGGCTCCCGCCAACCTGGACGGCTGGCCCGAACGGCTGTCGCTGTACAAACAGGGCATTCCCATGGATGTGGTGGAAGGCCTGTTGGAACGTCTGGAAAAGGAAAGCGGAAGCAAGGCGGAATCTGTCGCGGAAGGAGGCAAGGCCCCAGCGCCAAGCCTTCCCGACACGCTCAAGCATCGCATGATCGGATGGCATTCGGAGAAAGGCAAGTGGGTGGGCGTGGTGATGGCCCAATTGCGGATCCCGTCGACCGAGGCGTCGTTCGCGACGGTGGCCAAGGAATACGGCGAGCGCACCAGCCTTGCGGTCCAGCAGGCGCTGGGAATCCAGATTCATTCTTCGGTGGTGGGTGCCTACCGCGATCCGTCTTCGGAGATCGAAGAGATCAACGGCGACATGTGGGTTTCGTCGATCGTGGCGGTGGTCCTGATCCTTGGGTTGTTGCTCTACTACATGCGCAAGCCCGCCAACGTCGCAGTGGTCTTCGTGCCGTTGGTCGTCGCCATGGTGTGGATGATGGGATCGGCGCAGCTGGTGTACGGTCGTCTCACGGTGTTGACATCTTTTGTCCTGGCGTTGCTTTCGGGCATCGGCATCGAATACGGCATCCACATCTATTCGCGCTGGATGGAAGAACGGCGCAAAGGCCTGGCTGTGGATGCGGCCATGGAGCAGTCGTTGGCGAAGACGGGGCGCTCGTTGGTGTCGGCGATGGGAGCGTCCATCACTTGCATGCTCGCCTTGCAGATCGGGCACTTCGAAGGGTTCAAGGAATTCGGCATCGTGGTTTCGATGGGAATCTTCCTGGCCTTCCTGTCGTCGATGCTGGTGTTGCCGCCGGTTTTGTTCGTGTTGTTGCGCGTGAACAAGCGGTTCGGGGCCAACGGCTCCAAGCTGGTGGGATGGATCACGCCGTCGGAGGAATACGCGGAAGGGGCTGTGCTGGTTCCAAAGTGGACGTGGTCGGGAACCACATTGCGGGTGTGCGGCCTGATCGCCTTGGTGGTCACGCTGTTCATGCTGGTTTCGCCGCGGGTGGAATTCGAGAACGACTTCAAGAATCTTCGCGGAGGCAAAGGACGGTTCGAGTGGATTTCCTCGCGCGTGTCGGCGCTGACGAAAGACGCCAAGGTCGAGGCGGCGAAGAAGGATCGGATCAGCTACGGTCGTGCGGTGGGCAAGGGAAAGAACACCACGCCGTCGTTGGTGATGGCCAACAGCGAAGCGCAGATGCGCGAGATCCACGACACGCTTGGAGCGCGGTTCGGCGGCGAGGCCGACACAATGCTCAAGAGTTTCGTGACCATCCAATCCTTCGTTCCGGCCAAGGAAATGCAGCTCGAACGGTTGGAGATCCTGTCCCGCATTCGCAAACTGCTGGACAGCGACGCCTTCGCCAAGGCCGACGACGCCCAAAAGGCCAAGCTCTCGACCTTGCGGCGCTTCACGGTGTGCGATTCGTTCGGGTTCGATTCGCTGCCTCCTTATGCGCGCCGCTTCATGACGGAAACCGACGGATCGCACGGCAAGTTCGGGTTCATCTACGCCGAGATGCGCGAAAGCGACGCGGTCGAGTCGCGCAAGTTCCAGGATCGCAACGGACAATTCACGACCTCGACAGGAATTGTCCCGGTGGCCTCCTCCGGTTTCATCTACGCCGACGTGGTGCAGATGGTGAAGGACGACGTGGGCCGATTGGCGATCGCGGTGTTCCTCTTCCTGGCGTTCATCGTGTGGTTCGATACCCGTTCCTGGCGCGGAATGCTGGTCAACATGGGCTACGTGGGGCTGATCGCGATCTGGACCTACGGGGCGATGGGATGGCTGGGACTCAAGCTCGGCATGTTCAACATCGTGGTGCTGCCCGCGTTGCTGTCGAATACGGTCGACGCCACCATCCACCTGTACCACCGGCGCATGGAAGCCGGCGCGGGCAAGATCGGTGAGATCTACAACACGGCGGGATCATCGGTGTTGGCGGGTACCCTCACCAACGCCTTTGGATTCCTGGCCTTGATCGTGGTGGCTCACCAGGGATTGAACACCATTGGCATGTTGGCGTGCCTAGGTTACGCGGCGGGCATCCTGATCATGTTCCTGGCCATGCCGTTCCTGCTCGAAGTGGTCTGCCCCAAGGAGCCGCAGGCGGCGCACGACGACTGAATCTGTCACTGCGTTCTCAGGACGTATTCTCCGGGTCCTGTCCAGATAGGAGTAGGTGGGGCAAAAGGGTTCAGGGTCTGAATCGCTGGCTATTGAGATACCCCGCAGCACAGCTGCGGGGGGGGGATTCTGGAACGCTGCAGCTTACGAACTGCAGTGACCAGCGACCAGCGAGCTGTGACGGGTCTCACAATCGTGAATTGAGGGCCTAACGCGTTTGGCACGGGTTGTGTAATCTTGCTGTCCGGAAATTGTCCTGAAGGAAGACTGCATGACCCCAACACTCCGCAAACTCCATCGAGTGGCGGCATCGCTTTCGATGCTGCTTTTGCTGGCAACGACCATCGGCGCCGCCGATGCACCGTCGATGTTCGCCAACCGCAA
>JBDKGS010000380.1:0-3654 GCA_039798065.1 Fibrobacterota bacterium
GTTTTCCGGGTTGTTCTGCATAGATGGGGGGAATGATAATGGAAGGAATGCCGGTTGCGCAGGACATTTTATGACTTGGGCTTTGGTTGAAACTTCAATTCGGTGACAAACATGTCATCGCCCGGACAATGGGCGTTTGCTTGGAAACCAAGCCTAGCGCCGAAGCCCATGTTTGCTGGCTTTGGAGGGGTTTAAGGGTGCAAAATGATGGTGGGATTTCGGGGCCTTCAATCGGTCCAGTTTGATATGCATAAGTCATTGTCAAATCATCACTTATGTTGATTTGATTGTCGAGATTCAATCCACGAATTCTCAACGGATTTCGATGAATGGAATATTCTTGACGATAAGAAACCGTGGGGTCCGTGTGGCTCGTTCCGTAGGAGGTCGGCCCCACCGGTCGAGCACCGATTTTGTACTCAAAGGAACCCTGTGCCCGGATCGACACACGGAAGTGTATTATCGATGCTGTTGCGATTTTGTAACGACAGTGGCCAGTCTGGCAATATGGAGACGAGACATGAGGTGGTTGGCGATCAGCGCGGTGAGCAGTGCGGTTGGATACGCGGGCTGGAAGATGGGCAACGCCTGGTTTTCGAGCACGGCAGGACTGTGGTTGTCCTTCTTCGCGGGGATCGCGGGACTGTACGCTGGCCTGGTCGTGTTCCCCAAGAACTCCTGAGCTCAGGCCGCGACGAACCCCAACGTCTTGGCCTTCTCCCAGCTAGCAGAGGGGAGCTGTTCGATCCCCACCACGGGTCGATTTCTCCACTCCAGGCGCTGCGGGTATTCCTTGCGAAGCCGGTCGAACGCCTCGCCGCGTTGGACATCCGGCAACGGGAGGATTTCGCGCATGCGTCCGTCGTCGCCGAGCGGGCTCCAGGCTTCCACCACCAGGGCGCAAAGCGCGTCCCAAGCGTCGGAATCGGGGCCGACGCACGAGCCATCGGGTAGACGGATCTTGTCCACCGCCAGAGGCGACGTCGCTCCTTTGGGGAGCTCCCATTCCGGGAGGGACCGAAACCGTCCAAGGGCTTCCCGCACCATGCGGGTTCCTTCCAGCTTGCCTTCCAGCGAGTAGCCCGCGACGTGGGGCGATATGAAATGGGCCGCATGGGCGAGATCGACGGGGACCGCCGGTTCCGGATCGAAGACATCCAGCGCGAAGGTGATGTCGGGGCGGGCCGTGGCCAGTGCGAGGAGGTCGGGGGAAACCGCCGTCGGTCCTCGACCCGCGTTCAGGAACATCGCTCCCCGAGGCAGTTCCTCCAGGACGTCCCGGGTCAACAACCCAAGCGTGGGATGGTCGCCGCCGCGGGTCAGGGGAAGGTGGCAGGACAGAATTTGGCTGGATCGGACGGTTTCCGTCAGGTCGGCGAACCCTTCCGCGCCCTCGGCCAGCGCGCGCGGTGGATCGTTCAACAGCGGCGCCGCGAGCAGCGCGGTGAGCACTTGCGTCACCTGTCGTCCGACCCTTCCGACCCCCACCACGCCGGCTCGAGGCGAGGTGGATAGATCGATGCGACGCTGCAGATGGGCCACGGCCAGGGTCGCACCCACCCATTCTGCCACGGAACGGGCGTTGCATCCGGGAGCGGAGACCCATTCGATCCCGTTGGCTTCCAGCCAGGAAATGTCCAAGTGGTCGGTGCCGATCGTGCACGTCCCCACGAATTTCACCGGCGTGCCTTCCAGCAGTTGTCGGTTCACCTTGGTGATGGAACGCACGATCAACGCGGTGCAATCGAGCAGGTCGGAACGCTGGATGGAACGGCCGGGAAGTCGAACGACCTCTCCCGCATCGGAAAAGGCTTCGGCTCCTAGGGGGACGTTCTGGTCGACGACGATCTTCATGATGGAAAATCAATCTACCAGTTTCCGACAATTCCTTGAATGGATTTTGCACATTTGTACCCCAATGATCCAGCCAGCCTCCAGTCAGAAATCGTCGTTGCCTGCGGTCGGCATCCTGTGTTCGGGTGGGGGATCGAACCTCCAAGCCCTCATCGATCGGGCCGCGACCGGCGAATTGGGGGGGGAAGTCCGATGGGTCCTCTCCAACAACGGAAACGCGCACGCCTTGGAGCGGGCTCGGCAGGCGGGGATCGAGGCCGTCCACGCCTCGGCGAAATCGTTGGGCAGCGATGAGGCGGTGGAAGCGAAGATCTTGGAGTTGATCGATCGGCACCAAATCAAGGTCCTGGTCCTGGCGGGATACATGAAGGCGCTGCCCGCATCGGTGGTTCGGAGGCTTCCAGGGGCCGTGGTGAACGTGCATCCAGCGCTTTTGCCCGCATTTGGCGGCCAGGGAATGTATGGCCGGCACGTCCATGCCGCGGTTATCGCTCGCGGAGCGCAGTGGACGGGTGTTACAATTCACCTTGTGACCGAGAACTACGACGAGGGTCCGATTCTCCGACAGCGCATCGTGGCCGTGCGGCCCGACGATTCGCCGGAAAGCCTGGGCGCTCGCGTGCTCGCGGTGGAACACGACACCCTGTGGCGCGAAGTGCGCAACCTCTTGGAAAGGCCCTGAACGTGTTCGATTTCCATTTCCAGTTGAGCACCCGAGGCGACGAGCCCTGCCTGGTCTTGTCCGGTTCCTGCCGCGAATACAGCCTCGACCGATTCAACGAAGCCATGAAGGACGCGTCGGCGAAGGCGACAAAAACCGTCTATATCGACCTGTCCCAGACCAAGCTGCTCGATTCCGCTTCGCTGGGGACCATCGTCTCCCACTTCAATCTGTTGCGCGGGCAGGGGAAGAAACTGGTCTTGCTCAATCCTTCGGCCTCCTGCCGCCATCTGCTCGAGATCACCTCGCTCAACCGTGTGCTCACGGTCGAACGCGACACACCGTCTTCGATCGGTCCCATCGACTGATCGGTTCTTACCCAGCTACCTGAGAGGTCCGTTTTGGAATTGCGCGAGACTCCGTTGGCCGCCCGGCATTTGTCCTTGGGCGCGAGGTTGGTGCCGTTTTCCGGTTGGAACATGCCGGTACAGTATTCCGGGATCGTGGAAGAACACAAGGCCGTGCGCGAACGCGCAGGACTCTTCGACGTGTCCCACATGGGACGGTTCGTGGTGCGCGGACCGAAGGCGCTCTCCGACCTGGAAGCCCTCACCTCCAACCGGGTGGCAAAACTTGTCATCGGGCAGTTCCAGTACAGCTCGCTGCCCAACGAACGCGGCGGCCTCACCGACGACATCCTGGTCGGACGCACCGGCGAAACCGAATACCAGGTGGTGGTCAACGCCGGCAATCTCGCGGTCGACCGCGACCAGATCAAGGCTGGACTGTCCAGCGAGACGGAATTTGTCGACGAAAGCCTGACCCACGGCATCATCGCCGTCCAAGGCCCCAAAGCCGCCGCCATCCTCAAGAAGCTGGCCGGGGACCTCGATCTTTCGATGGCCACCTACCACTGCGGATGGGCGACAATTCTTGGCGAAAAGACGTTCCTGTCCCGCACCGGCTACACCGGCGAAGACGGATTCGAAATCTATCCGCGTCTGGAAAAGCTGGTTGCCGTTTGGGACGCCTTGCTGGAGGCGGGCAAAGCGGATGGCATCATGAATTGCGGCCTGGGCGCTCGCGATTCGCTGCGGCTGGAAGCCGGGTACTCGCTGTACGGGCACGAATTGAACGAA
>JBDKGS010000381.1:0-3646 GCA_039798065.1 Fibrobacterota bacterium
AAGATTTGGCACGTTCTTGGTGGAGTCGCCGGTGCTGATCGAGAGCGTAAGACTTTCTGGTGCGGCCACTCGGGAGAAGGTTTCCGATCGCCAGACGCCGGTTTGGCTGTCTTCGTCCAGGAGTTGGACGGCGAATTGGAAAGGGCGACCGAGTGAATCTCTCGCGGGCATGACGAAGGTGGTATCGCGGCCCGAGACCAGGATGCCGGAATCGCGCTTGACAAAGTGGTATTCCGTCCACGATCGTCCCTCGCCGCAACCCCTCCATGCAACAGGATCCGATGTCGCCGACGCTTGACTCGGTCGATCTTCGAACCGATCCACCCACCCCCAGTTCGAGCGCAAGTACAAGGTGTCGATTCCGCTGCAAATCGAACTCTGGAACACCTTGTACACCTGCTGGTGACCAAGGAATAGCCTTCGCTGGACCAGCCGTCCTTTGTTTGCAGCGGACGCATCCATGTGGAGGTGAACGGAGTCGCCGTCTAGTTTCAGGGTGAACTGGGCGAAGGGAGTCGTGTAGCGGCGGTGGACCACCAGGGAGTCCTGGACCACGATTCCGTCCTCGTCAGTTGCAGTGCAGTGAATCGTGAACGTGGAGTCCCGTCCGCCGGGCATGGCGATGCGGACGATCGTGTCGCTCGATGTCTGGAAAAACCGGGTCCCGTTCACGGTGTCCACCACGAGATGCCGTAGCTCGGAGCCGGCTTCGCGCCAATTCAAGGTCACTTTCTGTCCGAAGCTGTCGGCGACCACGGCGCGCAGTTCCATAAGCTCGCGGCTGGTGGCGGTGTCTTTCCCCACGATTTTCAGGTACGGCTTGGCGTTTCCGGCTTGGAAGGTCGGGATGTCCAGGTCGCCGGCGCGGCTGGTGAAGGGAATGTCGACGCTGCGGCCGCTGAGGTGGCCGAGCGAGTCGCGGACCTCGATGCGGACTTGGTAGCGCGTGACAGTTCCTGTCCCGTTCCATGGGGCGTAGGCGAATCCGGAATACGATCCGAGGACCGGATTCCATTCGAGCGCCAGCGTGTCGGAGCGGTTGGTGCCGAAGATCGCTTCCACCGTTTTCACGGCGCCAACGGCACCCATGAGCTTGCCGGAGATGTCGCGTTGGACCAGGAACAGGTCGGGCATGGTCGCCGTCCAGGAAGCCACGGCTTCGGAGTGGACGATGCGGCCTTCGCGCAAGTAGTCCAGAGTATCCACTGTGCCGGTTTTTGTCGCGAGCACGGTGTCCGTGCGTTGGATGCGGAAAGCGCCGCGGGAATCGGTGGTGTCGGCGATTCCCAGACCGCGCAGCTTCACCACGATCCCGGCGAACGGCTCGCTGCGGTTGGTGAATACCGCGCCTTGGATGTCGACATTCGAGTGGGTTTCGTCGCCACCGCCTGCCGCCACCGTCTTGCTGGCGTCGCAGCTCCAGAGGACAAGCATGCCCGTTGCGAGCAGGAAGGAATTGCGGAAGTTCATGGCTTCACCTTGGAGGTCAGGGGGAAGAGGGCCAGACATAGATTGTAGACGTCGGTGGCGGGAGCATCGTCCTTGTGGGCGATGGCGCGAACCTCGGAGCGGAAACGGGTGAATCGGGTGCGGATCTTGTCCAATGCCGATCGCGAAATATGGAGGGTGTTGGTCGCCACCTCCTTCGGGCTGTCAAATTCCGTCATCACGGCGCGACGCGCCAGATCGAACTGTTGCATCTGCAACTGCAAAACCATTTCGTGGTGGGAACCTTCGCCGGTCGACAGGGTCGATTCCGTGGGCTTCCATAAGCCTTTGGCATTCTTGCGGATCAAGCCGAGCTCTTTCAGCAAGGCCAGGCTCTCCTTGGCTTGCCGCACCGTGACACTCGGAACCAAGCGGGAAGCGAGTGCAGCGACATCGTCGGCGTAGTCTTCCACGGCAAGCAACGCGCGGATCGCCCCGTGGTACCAGTGACGGTAGTAGCTGTATTCCACCGGATCGAGCACGCGCTTTGGGGTGCGATTCAAGGCGACGAGTTGATCGAAGGCGGTCTCGCGCTCATCGGGTGTCTGGGCCTGGTTGAAGCGCACCAGAGTCCGGAAGTAGCGGGCTTTTTCCGGATCCAGCCCCAGGAACACCACGAACCTCTCCACGAACAGTTCGGTGACGATCTTCCCGCCCAGCACATCGGAGAAGTACGAACGCGTGTTCGGCAGCCCCAGCCGACGACTCGCTTCGCTCTTCGAAAGCCGGTTTTCACCCGCTCTCGCGGACTCGAACCAATCCTTCAAATACTTCCTGAAATCATTGTACTCGTAGACACTTGGCGTGTTCATATACCCATAATACGCTGCTTTACGGCGATTATGGCCGCCATAACTGTGCCTACATCATAGTACGTTTATCGTCGAGCAAGCACACGCATCGGTGCGGAGCCGGTCGACACCAGCTAGCACGGCACATCCATGCTCCCAGCAATCAGCCACCGGCGAATGACGTCGAGCCCGATGTCAAATTTCGTCGCCGCGCTCTTCGAACGCCGTTTCGTTGAGCATGGTCAGGAGCAACCGGTCGCCTTCTATCCGGTAGACCACCGTCGCGCTCAATCCTTCGCCCGCTCGTTCCATCCGGCACGCGAGATCGATCTCTTCGCGCCAACGCAGCATGAGCGTCCCCCGCGATTTGTCCTCTGGACAGATTTCGTCATTCCGGACTCCCAGCCCCACGCGTTCGCCACGCCGCGCCTTGCGGTAGGCCTCCAGCGAACCCAGGACAATTTCCGACGAGTCGAGGACGGAACCTGCAACCGAATGAGCGTACGGGATCACAATCGTCTTGTATTCATTCGAACCAGACATTACACCTCAATCTACCAAGACCCCACTGTCCTAGCCGAGCTCGCTGTTCCTCGGCAAGCGAAGCGATGCCGAAATAAACGATGAGCGACAGTTTCTGACGGGTCTATCGTGGATGCAGCCGAAACGCCCCGGACCCGAAGGCGTACGCGATCGGTACGTCGAGTGGTCCGGGGAGTGAGGATGCGCCGCGAGAGACCCGTCAGTCGCCGCCCATGTCCAGGACGGCGAGAAAGGCTTCCTGCGGCACTTCCACCGAACCGATGGACTTCATCCGCTTCTTGCCTTCCTTCTGCTTCTCCAACAGCTTGCGCTTGCGCGAGATGTCACCGCCGTAGCACTTGGCGGTCACGTCCTTGCGCAACGCCTTCACGGTGGTGCGCGCGATGATCTTGTTGGCCAACGCAGCCTGGATGGCGATATCGAACTGCTGGCGCGGGATCAGCTCCTTGAGCTTTTCGCAAAGGGCCATGCCGTGGGTGAAGGCCTTCTCGCGGTGGATGATCACGCTGAACGCGTCGACCGGATCACCGTTGAGTAGGATGTCCAAGCGATTGAGGTCGCCTTCGCGGTATCCGATTTCGTCGTAGTCCAGCGAAGCGTACCCTTTGGTCGCGCTCTTGAGGCGATCAAAGAAGTCGAACATGACTTCGCCCATCGGCAGCTCGAATTCCAAGGTGACTTGGGTCTCCGAGATGTAGCTGGTGTTCAGGTACACGCCGCGCTTTTCGTTGCACAGCTTGTGGATGTTCCCGATGTACTCGCTGGGCGTGAAGATCTGCGCCTTGATCCACGGCTCGGCGATCGAGTCGATCGCGTTGGGGGAA
>JBDKGS010000382.1:0-3626 GCA_039798065.1 Fibrobacterota bacterium
TATCCGTACCGGCTTCGAGTTTCTCGGCGGCTTCCTTGACCAATTCCTGGTGCTCGGGCGACAAACGGGAATTGTCGAACTTGTGCTTGGGGTCCAGGATGTTCAGGATGCCCAGTCGGCGGTCGGCTGCTTCGCGCACGACAGCGAAGGCTTCGGGAAGCAGATCGTCGAGCGTGGCGCCCTCTTCCAGGCGCTTGCGGAATTCCACCGTCTTGGCGGACAATTCGTCGTCGCTGAGCGCGCGCAAGGCAGGCTCGAAGGCGGCGATCGTCTCCACGTTGGGCGTCAGCTTCTTGTTGTAGCGCTCGTGGGGCGTGCCGAAGAGCTTGGTAAAGATCGCGTCTAGCAACATTGGGTAGGTCCCTCAAAACGGTGTCGGAACCGTCGAAGATACGTAAACCACGGGACCTCTGTGGTACCAGGAATATTTCGATGTCATTTCCCGACACTTGCCAAGACGCCAGAAAATGGGATGATTGAGATTAGCGATCAACCACCCCGCAGCCAACTGCGAGGTATTCTCTGGCCAGCCAATATATTGGCTGATGAGGAGACCAAAGAAATCTCGGGGCATCCGTAGCCCGATGAAAACCAATGACCAAAGAAACCTTGCGCGTCTGGATCAACCCTACACAGGTGGGATCCAGAACTGGAAAACTCTTCACGCGTGCAGTAGCCTCCTTCCGCAAGGCTCATCCGTCCCTCGCGCTCGAGCTGCGCGTGATCCCGTGGTCGAACGCCTGGGGCGAAATCATGCGCGCCTTCAAACGCGGCGAGCCGCCCGACGTGATGCAGGTGGGCTCCAGCTGGATGGGAACCCTCGCGCACCTGGGCCACTTGGCTCCGGTACCCAGCGGCGTGGACAGCAGGCCACTGGTCGCCGACTGGGTGGGTGAATGCGCCACCATCAACGGCACCCGGCTCGGTGTGCCCTGGGTGGTGGAATGTTCGGGCCTCATCGCCCGACAGGACATCATCGATCTTCATCTCAAGAACGGCGATCTTTCCACCTGGAAAGGTTTCATGGCCTTTTGCCGCGAACTGGGCGACAACGCCAACAAGCACGAGATCGATCCCCGCAGGCCGCTGCCCGTGGGAATCACCTGTCGACCAGAACCTGTCACCTTGCACAATCTGGCACCATGGTTGATTTCGGGCGGCTGGAAGCTCAACGAACTGATGGCCAAGGAAGGCGCACAAATTCTGTCGCACAAGACGTCGCGGCAAGGCCTCGAGTACCTGGGCGAGCTGTTGCGCGTGAACCGCACCGACGAGGATTCGGGCACCATCCAACCCTACCGCCTGTCCATGGACTTCTACCAGGAAGGGCGCTTCGCGTTTCTGGTGGGGAATCCTTGGATGATCGTGCGCAACGAAATCGACCCGACCGCCACGGTGGAATCGCGTTGGCCCGTCACCTTTTTGCCCATTCCAGCGGGGCCCGCGGGCGCCGTCACGCGCGGTGGCGGATCCATCCTCACCGTGTCGTCGCAATCCAAAAACCAGGAATTGGCTTGGAAACTGGTGCGCCACATGGCCAGCGCGTCGTTCATGGACATCTGGACGCAAAGCTCGGGCGACGTCCCCGCGCACTTGGGCGGCTTCTGGACGCGCCACGGCGAACATCCCGAAATCCAACGCATCCGCAAATCGCTGGAAGTGGCCAAGAACTACCCCAGCCACCCCATGTGGGCCACCGTCGAACAGATTTTGGCACGCGGCCTCTCCGACATTCTCTGGAGCCTGTTGGCCGACGAATCCTACGACGACCACGGCATCGGAATCGCCGGCACGGTGGACGACGAGCTGCATTCCATCCTGCAAATGGGCTGGGACCGCAAACCATGACGCGCGATCCTTCCAGCACGGGCATGGCCCAGATGGTCCAGGTGGAAAGCCAGGATCTGTCGGCGCTGGGAAACCGCGCCGCCTTGGCCATGTGTGGAAGCGACACCAGCTACCGCGCGTTCCAAGCCGCTTGCCAGATCATCTTGGACGGACTCCACGACGACGTGGAACAGGTGCGCCTTTACTTGCTCGATCCGGTGGAACGCATGCTTCGCGAAGAAGCGGTGGTCGACAATTTCGGCGGCCAGGAAGGCGCCGACCTCATTCCGCTCTACCAGCTTTCCGAAGAAGTGACCTCCAAGCACCTGTCGGTGCAGCACCACATGGGCGACCAGTGGGAGATCCAGATTCCGCTTCCCGCCGAAAGCCAGATCGTGGGGCTGCTCACGCTGGTGTGCTTCCAGAAATTGCCGCCCCATCTGGAGGAGAAGGCCCTGCGGTTGGGTCGCAGCCTGGCCCTGGGCGCCTTGTTCGTGCGCCGATCGCGCGAAGCGGAACGTGCCGCGTCCTTGTTGAAGGCCGTGACCGAAACATCGGGGAAGCTGCAGGGCCTGGAAGGCCGCAATCTGCTTCTGGAAAATTTCGTGACCACCGCTGTGGAAGCCTTCGGATTCGACAGAGCGACAATTTTTGTCTTCGACGACAACGGCCGCAAGGTCAAGAACGCGATCTGCGCGCGGACAGGATTTGGCGTCTTCCCGCTGCCCGGAATCCCCGATCTGCCGCCGCTGTCCGACAAACCCGCGCCGCACCCGCATCTGCCTGGGCTCTGGATCCCCATCCGCATGGGATCGCGACGGCTTGGCGTCTTGTTCGTGGACAACATCTATTCGCTGGAACCACCCTCGCGGGACGTGCTCCAGCCGCTGGTCGATCTGGCTTCCCAAGCCGCTCTGGCGCTGGAGAACGCCCGTCTCATCGAGCGGCTTCGCGAAACGGCGCTGCGCGACGACCTGACCGGCCTGTACCGGTCGGGCTATTTCCTGGAACGCGTGAAGGAAGAGCTGGCCAACTCGCGGCGCCGCAAGGACAGCACCGGGCTGATCATGATCGACCTGGACCATTTCAAGAGCATCAACGATTCGTACGGGCACCCGGTGGGCGACGAAGTGCTCATCCGCGTTGCCGACAGAATCCGTCAGGCTTTGCGCGTGGGCGACACGGCCTGCCGCAAAGGCGGCGACGAATTCATCGTGCTGGTGCCCAACCTGAACGCCGAGCAGGCCGGCCGAATGGCGCAACGGCTGATCGACGAGATCAAAGCGTCGCCCGTGGAGCTTCCCGACGGCCGCAGCGTGGACATCGGTCTTTCGGTGGGCATCGCTCTGTTCCCGTCGCATGCCGGAAATTGGCAGGACCTGTGGACCCGCGCCGACGAAGCGCTGTATCTGGCCAAGCAGCTGGGGCGCGGACAGTGGGCGTTGTGGAGCCCCCAGGCCAAACTGTCGCTGGGGGGATAGGCCCCCGGCAGTTCAGGATTTCCGGAGCAGGAACCGATCCGCAGCCATGTTAACCAACGGCTGCAACTTCCGTTCGACAATCCATGCCAGCGCCAGTGTCGCAACCATGACCGGCAGGAACCGTACGGCTTCGTGCAGGTCGGGAAACCATGCGCCCGCAAGCGTGAACAGCGGAAAGTGGAACAGGTAGACCGCGTAGGACACCGGCGCGAACCGCGCGAAGTGCCCAATGGTGGCATCGAATCCTTTCCAGCCGGATTTTGCCCACAACACTCCAAGGCCAAGCAGCACCAGGCCGCCTCCGCAATGGCGCATGGG
>JBDKGS010000383.1:0-3622 GCA_039798065.1 Fibrobacterota bacterium
GCCGTCGACGATGGGGCCCACGGGTTTGCCGTTTTCAGACACGACAAATCCTGGCAAGTCCTGGTCGATGACCTTGGCTTCGGAACGGAACGCCTCGATGGCGGCGCGTGCGCTTTCGAACATGCGGCCGTCGGCCTTCACGTGGATCTTCCAGCCGCGCTCGACCATGCTCCAGTCGGCGTCGTACCGGTCCATGGTGATGTTCATGCGGCCGCCGCCCGACGCGATCTTGACGTCGAAATCTGTCCCACGGACGCTGGCGAGGAAGACCTCGAAAGGATCCACGTATTCGAGTGCCGAGGTCTCGCCGACGTCGCGGCCATCCAGCAGGATATGGATGCGGACGGTCTTGACGCCTTCCTTCTTGGCCTGCAAGATCATGGCCTTGAGGTGGTCGATATGGCTGTGCACGTTGCCGTCGGAGAAAAGTCCCAGGAAGTGCATCGTGCCGCCCTTCTTGGCGGTGGCCACGACGTCAAGCCATGCCTGGCCCTTCCACATTTCACCGGTTTCGATGGATGCGGCGACAAGTTTTGCCCCTTGAGCGAACACGCGCCCTGCGCCCATGGCGTTGTGGCCCACTTCGGAGTTGCCCATGTCATCGTCGCTGGGCAGACCCACGGCGGTACCGTGCGCACGGAGGCGGGTCCAGGGATGGTTGGCGAACAGGCTGTCGAGCACAGGTGTGCGGGCGGCGTGGATCGCGTTGCCTTCGTGGACGCTGGTGAGGCCGACGCCGTCGAGCACGATGGTGACCACGGGGCCCGGAGTTGGCTGGAAGCGAAGGGATTTTTCAAGCTTCATGATGTTGGCTCTGCCTGGTTGATGTGGTGGGAAATTCGATTCAAGGGGCTGGTTGGAAAATGTTGCGTTCCCAGCCCAGCGTCAATTCCAGCCGAGGCTGCCATTGCCGGGAGCTATGGTCCAGCCAGATATCCAGCCTGGATTTGAGGGTCCAATAGGGAATGATCTCACCGGTGCGGCTGCTGAACGGCCAAGCCTGCATCCAGACTCCCGCACGGGACTGCTCGATCCCGTGGTCGACTGACATTGCATAATTGTAGGACGGACCCACCGCGGCCAAAAACGGCGCTTCGGTCACGAATCCCACCGTGGCATCCAACAAGAGCAAATCGTCGCGCGACCTGCTGATCAGGTCGTAGTTGGGGATGTAGAGGTAGTCCAGCGTATTGTCGATGTCGATGCGGCTCCAGTTGCCCTGGATTCGCCATTGGACCGTGCCGACTTCGCGATGGAACGACCATTTCCAGCTGAACATGTCGGCCCACGATGGATCGATCTCATGCGAGCTCGTCCACAGGGCATCGTCTGTTTGCGAGGTGCGGTCTTGGAAGGAAATGATTCCGAACGGGAAACCGACCCGTTCATACCCGAGACTGGTCTGGAAAAAACTGGTGGGTTGGACGAACATCCGCGCACCGAGACTGGCCTCGTGGGTGGCGGATTGGGACATGAATTCCATCCCGATGAAGTTGTAGGCCAGAGCGGGCGCTTCCGAGGAATACACCACTTCTCTCCAGCCAAAATTCCAGGAAAAGTTGGCGTCCCAAGGATTGGCCGTGACCTGCGAGCGGAAACCCAGGTAGGCGCCCTGCACGGGAGGAACCAGAGTTCCCTCGGGGGGGGCGGCCAACACCGGGCCCAATGCGAGGAGGATGGACATGATCTGTCTACGTGCCATGGTTGCCGCGAAAGATAGCTCGGTGCCCACCGGCGGGGGCGATGGAACACTATCTTCATTCACGCGATGTGGATGCCGGATGAACTCGCCAGACGTGCCCTCGCCTACTTCGGTCGGATCTTGGGCAAGGAGATTCCCTCCCGGGAAGCTTTGGCCGCTTTGCCCGCTTCGGAGCTGTTGCTCCTCGCCGACAAACTGCCCGATGGATTCCTGCCTGCGATGGTCGGCCTCCTGAAGGGAGTGGGCCCGCACGGCTTCGAGAAGCTGTTGGGCGATCACGAGGAGGAAAACCGGGAATTGTCCGAGAGGTTCTTCGAACGCTATCGGGCGATGGTGCTCGAGCCGGACCATTCCGAAGACGACAATCCCCTCGAGATCTGGCTCCCTCGAGAGGCTTGCCACGATCTGGCGTTCCTCTCCACTCGACAGGCCTTCTTCCTGCGCCAGGAGATCCGCCACATCAACGAATGGCTGGAACGCCATTTCCAACTTGGACCGTTTCCTCCCGCCGGACAGGAAGAGGCGTGGAGCGCGCTCTGGGCGCATCTGACCAGCGCATGACGAAATCCTCGAACTCCACCGCCCAGCCGCAAACCGAGAAGCTGACGGAATCCGACAGCCAGACGGCGTTCGCGCCGCTGTTCAAGATCGTGCTCTTCGACGACGACGAACACACCTACGACTACGTGGTGGAGATGCTGGTGGCGTGTTGCGGTTTGTCCCGCGGATCCGCGTTCCGATGCGCGGTGGAGGTCGATCTGTCCGGCAAGACCACCGTCTTCTACGGACCTCTCGAGTCGTGCCGCCGACGGTGCGACAAGATCCACGCCTTCGGTGCCGATCCGCGGCTGCCTCGATCCAAGGGCCCCATGAAAGCGGAAGTCCAGGCCCGATGACCGCTTGACGTTTTTTGTCAGGCGGGCGGCGTCAACCGACGCGCGACTTCGCCGCGCGGAACAGGCGGTCGCGCACGGCGAGCCCCAGTCCTTCGGGGCGGGGCAGAAGGGCGAGGATCCTGCCGTACGCCGGGTCGTCCAGGCGGCGCAGCGTCGCGAACAGGTTCACCGCCATGGCGGGGCCTTCCCCAAGCGCGATCGCCTCGACGCACTCGACATCAGATATGACGGATTCCGTCACGACCACGCAGCGTCCGCCAAGCTCGACGGATCTTGTCCGAAGACTTGACGGATCCTCGAAGATCTCCACGGGGATGCCTGGCGAGTAGTGGCTTTCCATCATTCCCGGCGCCTCGGTGCGCACAGGAGGGGCGAATCCCGCGTATTCCAGGGCGCAGCCCAGCTCTTGTTCCAGGAGTTCGCGAGGTAGTCCGCCAGGGCGCAAAAGGCGCGGACGCTGGCTGCACAGATCGACGATGGTGGATTCCACGCCGACTTCGCAAGGGCCACCGTCCAGGACCAGGTCGACACGGTCGCCCAGTCCGCTGCGGACATGCTGTGCCGTGGTGGGCGAGACATACCCGAAAGGGTTCGCACTGGGGGCCGCGATGGGCAATCCAACGCGGCGCAGCAGCTCCAACGCCATGGGTTGGGCGGGGACCCGAATGCCCACCGAATCCAGGCCGGAAGTGACGAGATCGGGGATCCGTGGATTGCCGCCGCGGTACCGTCGTGGCAGGACAAGGGTGAGCGGGCCTGGCCAGAACCGGCTTGCGAGCTTGGTCGCGCGCTCGTCGAAGACTGCCCATTCCATCGCGGATTTCGCATCCGGGACATGGACGATCAAGGGGTCGAAGTTCGGACGGTTTTTGGCATGGAAGATGCCCGCGGCGGCTTCGGGCATGTCGGCTCGTGCGCCGAGTCCGTAGACGGTCTCGGTTGGAAACGCCACCAAGCGTCCGCGCTTGAGCAAATCCACGGCTAGGTCCAATGGTTCCATGAAGGGCGGGAAATCTAAGCGCAA
>JBDKGS010000384.1:0-3610 GCA_039798065.1 Fibrobacterota bacterium
TATCCCGCCGATGGCACCTGGGGCGGCAAGACTCGCTCCAACCTGATCACATCCGACGCCACCGCGTCGATGTTGAACCAGAAATACACCACGCTGAACGTCGATGCCCAAGGCCAGATCTGGGCTGGCGGCGACAAGGGAATCGACATCGTGCAGCTGGCGCCACCCGAATCCGATACCGCCGGACCGACATTCCAGCTTGTCCGGCGCATCACCACCAACGATGGCTTGCCCGAGAACCAGATCAACGACCTGGACTTGCAGGTCTCCACCGGCAAGGCCGTGATCGCCACGCCAAGATCCGTCGCCATCTGGACTTCCCCTTACCGGCCCATCGCCGCCAGGCTCGCGAAATCGGGCGTCCGGGTCCGACCCAACCCGGTGCGCCTGCGCTCGGAAAAAACGCTTTACGTGGATGGCGCCACAGCCGACAGCCGCTTCGATCTGCTGGCCTCCGACGGCACTCTGGTCATGCACCTGGACGCTTCCAAAATGGAAGGTGGACAGTTCCAGATCCCTCTCCCCGCTCCATCGAAGCTTCGGCCCGGCCTGTATTACTGGTCGCTCAAGGACAGCAAAGGTTCGGTGCGCGGACCTCTCCTGATCGCCGAATAACGACGGCATTTTCTGTCAGCACGCATTTTCGCAACGGAGCAGCGATGTCAAATTCCGACACCATCCACGCCCTCATCGCGGCCATCGAATCCGTCGTCCCCAAGTACCTGGAGGTTCCCGAGGATTTCCAGATCGCCGATGGCAACATGGCGCTGTACATCCTGGACGCCGACGGCAACATGTACGGCAAGATGTTCGGCACCGACCGCGCCAAGCAGCGCATCTCGGGCAAGGTGGCTTGGCACAAGGTGACCCAAGTGTGGCTGTCGCACAAGCCCACCGGCGTCTACGAAAAGCTCGTGTACAACAACGAAGTCAACTGGTGGGAATTCGGCGTGCCCAAGAACGAATTCATCGGCTGGGAAGGCGGCATGCCCGCTGAACTTGCCGACGGTTCGCGCATCGCCATCGCGCTCAGCGGCCTGCGAGGCGACAAGGACTGCGAAGTCATCCGCGAAGCGGCTGCAAAGGTCGGCGGAATCAAACTGATCGAGGCCTGAAGAGGGCGATTGGCGTTTGGGGACCTATTTTGGTCCCGTCATGACCGATACCGTCCGAACAGCCGTCGCTCGCAAGCCCTCCTGGATCCGCTCCCGCCTTCCCGGAGGCCCGGCCTTCGCCGAGGTGCGCAACATCGTGGACGGAAATCGTCTCCACACCGTTTGCCAGTCGGCGGAATGCCCCAACATGGGCGAATGCTGGGCGCGCGGCACCGCCACCTTCATGATCTTGGGCAACATGTGCACCCGCTCGTGCGGCTTTTGCGCCGTGGCGACGGGCCGTCCCACCGAGTTGGATCTGGACGAACCGCGCCGCGTGGCCGAGGCCGTGGCCCTCATGAAACTGCGCCATTGCGTGATCACATCCGTGAACCGCGACGAACTGGCCGACGGCGGGGCTGGGGTTTGGGCGGCGACCATCCGGGCGGTCAAACAAGCCTCTCCTGTCACCTCGCTGGAAACGCTCACCGGCGACTTCAAGGGCAAGAAGGACCTGCTCATGCAAGTGCTGGACGCCCGTCCCGATGTGTACAACCACAACCTGGAAACGGTGGAGCGCATGAGCCGCGCGGTGCGGCCCCAGGCCAGCTACGAACGCTCCTTGCAGATTTTGTCGTGGGCGGCGCAGGAAGGCGCCGTGACGAAATCCGGCATGATGCTGGGCATTGGCGAGCGCAAACCCGAGATCGCCGACAGTCTGCGACGCCTCCACGACGCCGGAGTGCAGATTCTGACCCTTGGACAATATCTGCAGCCCGGCAAGCAGTACCTGCCGGTCGATCGCTGGGTGACCCCCGAGGAATTCGCCGAGTGGAAGGTCTTCGCCACCGGGCTTGGATTCACTTCGGTTTCGTCGGGGCCCATGGTGCGCAGTTCGTACCACGCCGACGAATCGGTGAAACTGGTCCCGGGGTTCGAAGGGGTGTCGCTCAAGCAATAGGCGGTTCACCCCCAAACCCGGGGTGAGGACCTATCCGTTGTGAAAACCCGTTCGCGCAAAATCCGTTTACGCCAAATTTCGCGCAAATGGTACACTGAATTCTGGAATGCCCACCATTCTTGAAACCGCGCTGCAGATCTTGGCCGGATCGACGCTGACTCCGTCGGTGGTTTTTGTGTGGTTGTGGTTGCGCCGCCAGCGGGAACCGGAGTACGGGTGGAGCGCCTTGCTGGGCTTTTCCGTGACCGGGTACATCACCTGTTCGGTGCTGGAATACCGCGCCTCCGATTTGTCGCAATACCTGGCCGTATTCCGTTGGCAGCCGCTCTTCACCTCCGCCGTTGCGTCCTGTCTCCTGATGCTTGCTCTGGGATCGCATTCAAAACCATCCAGGCGCACCCGGATTCTCGTGAACACCATGGCGTCCTTGGCGTTCCTGATCGGCATCGCGCGCACGATTCATCCCGAACTCACGTTCCAAGCCGTTCGCCTCCATTCCATCGAGCTGTGGAAAGGGATCGGCAGACTCCAACTTCTGGATGGCGACGCATCGGTCTATGCCCTGCCGCTTTGGTTGTTCCTGATCGCATGCGCCGTGACCAGCTATGGGGTCGTACGCGACAGCTTGAAGACGAGCCAAAACATACGGCGCACCAGGATCTTGATGTACGCCACCATCGGACTCGTGGCATCCGCCGTCCACGACATCTTCGCGGTCGTCCACCGGTTTCCCTGGCCTTACATGACAGAACCTGTCTTCGCCTTGATCGCGTTGATGCAAGCCCAGCGGTTGTCGGAGGACCTGTTCCGTTCCCATTCGATGCGCCGCGAAATGGCCGCTCGCCAGGAGATGTTCGGGTTGCTGTTTCGGTCCAATCCCTTGGCTTGCGTCATCACCCGCCAAGCCGACGGCACGATCCTCCTGGCCAATCCCCGATTCATGGAACTGATGCGAGCCGATTCGGAGAAGGAGGTCATCGGAAGGACCTCGGTGGAAATCGGCCTTTGGAACGACCCCGAACACCGCCGACAAGAACTTCTGTCGCAACTTGGATCGGAAGCGGTCCGCCACCGCGGCGTTTGGACAAGATTCGACAAATCCACCTTGCACGTGTCGCATTCGGTGCAGAAGATCCACTACGATGGAGTCGACTGTCTGCTGATGATGGCCGAGGACATCGACCAGGAAGCGCGCGCCGAGCAAGCCCTGAAGGAGCATGTGGCCCGCACCCGCGACGAAAACGCCGAACTGGAACGACGCGTCGACCAACGCACCCGCGACATGCAAACCGCGTTGGAGGAACTCGAATCGTTCACCTATTCCGTCTCGCACGACCTCAGGTCGCCGCTTCGCGCCATCGACGGATTCGCCTCGGCGCTTGCCGAGGACCACTCGCGGGAACTTGGCGCGGTCGGCAACGCCAACATCGTGCGCATCCGCAAGGCAACCCGCAGAATGTCGGCCCTCATCGACGACCTGCTGAGCCTCTACCGCTCGTCGCGGGTGTTCGTGGTGCGCACCGACGTCGATGTCTCCGCCATCGCGCGCGATTGC
>JBDKGS010000385.1:0-3599 GCA_039798065.1 Fibrobacterota bacterium
GCTGCGCCGGCTGCGCTCCCGCGGCATTCCGGTGGCGTGGGTTGCTCCTCCGCAACTGTGGGCGTGGAAAGATCGACGCCCGGGAATCCTCGATGGATTGGAAGTGTATCCCTCGCACGAATTCGAACAGGACTCGCTGAGGATGGCCGGTGCGAATCCGCATTGGTGGGGTTATCCCGGGGCGCGATCCGCCGTGACCCCCTCTTCGCCGCGCGACAAGCTGGTGTTGCTACCAGGTTCCAGGTCAGCATGGCGGCGGCGTCATCGGGAATTGTTCATCCAGGCAGCCGAGCAGGCAGGTCTGCCCCTCGAGACGGTTCTTGTCCGCCCCGATGCGGACTCCTCGGGGCGCGAAGCAGGATTGCCGTGCCTGTCGCCGTCGCAGGCCTGGGGGCAGGCGGCGTTGGCGTTGGCGTTGCCGGGCACGGCCACGCTGGAGGCTGCACGATGGGGTGTGCCCACCCTGGTTGCCGCCAAGCCCGGATGGCTGGATCTGCAGGTGGCTCGTCGCCGTCTGTCCGATGGATATAGGGCGCTACCCAACAGGATTCTGTCCGCGGAGGTCTTCCCCGAGTTCTATGCCGACCAGGTGGATGTGCCGCGGCTTGCCAGCGAGTTGCGATGTCTCTGGAGCCGCAGGGAAGCCGTCCGTGGACAGCTGAAGAAATTCGAAGAACAGTTGGGCGAGCCGGGTGCGGCACGGTCGATTTCCAGGCATTTTCTGGAAACTCTTGGCAACGAACGTGGAGGAATGAGACGATAGCGCCATGAGTGTCGATTCATCCCAAGGCTTCGCCTTTCTCCGTACCTACTTCCGGTGGCAGAACAGGCCAGATGGCGCATTCGTGGAGATCCTTCCGGATGCCCAACCGGTGGACGAACAGGAATTGTTCCGCGGCTTCCTCGCGGCAGGCGTCGTCAACGCCAACGCGGCGACCATCGCCAACCACATCCGCGAGCGTTCGCCGGGATGGCAGCGCGTGGGCAAGCCGATCGAGATGAAGGATTCCGTCAAGAAGGTGCTCCAAGTGAAGGTGCAGGATCTGTCCGCATCGGTCTGGATCGATCCGCCGCTTGCCCGGGAGCAGGGGCGGGTGGTGACTTCCGAGGAGATCATCGAATTCCTGAAGCTCAACAACATCACCAGCGGAATCGACTCCGATCTCGTGCAGATGCTGCTCAAGCCCACCTGCGCTGCGGGTTGGTACGACGTCGCCTTGGGAGAGCCGCCCGTCGATGGGACGGATTCTGTCATCGAATGCCGGGTGAACCTGGAGCACAGTTCCATTCCGGTACCCGGTGAAGATGGAATGGTCGATTTCCGCGATCGGGGAGATCTTCCGGAAGTGACCCAGGGCACGGCGATCTACGTCAAGATTCCCGGTCGGCCCGCGAAGGATGGCACCGACCTGGCTGGCAACGCGATACCTGCCAAGCCCAGTCGCGACATCAGTCTGATTCCCACCGAGAATACGGTGCCCAGAGAAGGCGATCCCAACGTCCTGGAAGCGGCCTGCGACGGATACCTGTTCATCGGGCGGGATGGTCGAGTGAACGTGGGCAGGGTTTTCAACGTGAAGGGCGATCTGGATCTCCAGGTGGGAAACATCCGGTACCACGGTCCGGTCAGCGTTGGCGGAAACGTTCCGTCGGGGTTCCATATCCACGCGGGCGGAGACATCACCGTATTGGGGACTGCCGAAGGATCGGAGATCCACAGTTCGGGCGGTTCCATCGAAATCCGCGGTGGCGTTTTCGGAGGAAAGATCCGTGCGGCGGGCGACATCAAGGTTTCCTTCGCCCACGAAGCCAACCTGCATGCAGGGGGTGTCGTGGAAGGTGGCAAATACCTGCAGCACTGCCAGGTCCGTTGCGCCATCCTGCGCTTCACCCGCGGAGGCATGATCGTTGGTGGACAAGTTTTGGCAAGCCACGAAGTGGAAGCCGACATCTACGGCACCGAGGCCGGGACACCGACCGTCATCAATCTCGCCGACCCGGAAGAGGAAGACGCGCGCCTCGAGCTCGAACGTGTCAACGTCGAGGAAAAGAAGCTCACGCCGCTCCGCGATCTGCTCGAGCAGAAGGTGGTGGCGTTGAAATCGCGCCTTGCCGGGGGCGCCCAATTGCTCGGACGTGCCCGCGAAGATGCCGAAGAAAACCTCCGCCAGTACGCCACAGTGGTGGAAAAAATGCGCGATCTGGAGCGGCGTCGAATCCATTGCCAGGGGATATTGGCCGCCGAGCGAGCACGTGAAGGCAGCATCATCGTGAGGAAAGCGGTCTTCAATGGCGTCGACGTGCATATTTTTGGAAGGCGTTTCGAAATCGCCGATGTCCGGCCTCCTGTGAGGATCGTGGTTCGGGATCGGGAAGTCGAGGCGCTGAAGATCTAATCAGGAGTCCAGTGATCGACGCGCCCATATCGCAAAACCAAAACCCCACCGTCCAGGTCATCCAGAAGCTGGTTCGAAGCCTAGAGACCCGGACCCCGTGGGGGTTGCGAAGGGCCGTCGAGAAGGATCGCAAGGCAGACGATGCGCATCGTCCCGCCTATGCTCGGGCGGATCGGGACACATTCCGGTTCTTCGAACTTTCCTCCGAGGCCCCTGCCCGGATCGAAGATCTCGTGCCGGGCGACGAGGTCCAGACCTCGCGAGGCCCCGCTTGGCTTTCGCTTCGACCTTTGGCGTCGTTCTGGAGCCCGTTGCCGTCCATGCCGGAACCTGTCGAAGACAGAATCTGGTTCGACATCGAGACCTGCGGAGGTCGCGGCCAACCCGGGTTCCTGGTGGGGGCGGTCTACTTCGAGTCCGGCGAATGGTGGTTGTGGCAGGCCTTGGCCCGCGACAAATCCGAGGAGCCCGCACTCATGGAGATGGTGACGGATCTTGTCGAGAAGCGCCCCCGGTTGGTCAGCTATTCCGGCTCCAAGAACGATTGGCCCTTCCTTGCCGGACGTTGGCGACATTTCAACATGTCCGTTCCGGCGCACAAGGATCATCTGGACCTGTTCGATGCCGCGGCGGCCATGTATCGCGGAGTCCTGCCGTCGTGTCGCTTGGTGACCCTGGAGCACCACCTCTGCGCCCGTTGGCGCGAAGCCGATCTTCCGTCGGGATTCATTCCGCAGGCCTACAACGAGTGGCTGGAGCACCGCGATGGCCGCTTGCTGGCCCAGGTGATGCTCCACAACGCGCTCGACGTGGTCTGTCTGCTGGAGCTGGAGCCGTTCCTCACCGCGCCCTGGAGTCCGCTGCCACCGCGCGTGATTCCGGTCGATCCGGTCGTCGTCGAGGTTCCCGGGATCTAGCCGGCCGCGGGCCGACCCAAGGCTCGCTCCAGATCTTGCCACAAATCGTCCACGTCTTCGATTCCCGCCGACAAACGCAGGAGGTCGCGGGGAGTGGGGGAGAGCGGTCCTTCGATCCTGGCCCGGTGTTCGATGAGCGTTTCCAGGCCGCCCAACGATGTGGCCCGCAGGATAAGTTGACAATTTCCGGCGACGTTGGCCGCGGCCTCTTCTCCGCCGCGCACCTGGAACGCGAGCATTCCGCCGAAGCTTCCGTTCATCTGGCGCTTTGCCAATTCGTGTCCGG
>JBDKGS010000386.1:0-3590 GCA_039798065.1 Fibrobacterota bacterium
CGAAAAACCGTTGCTGGTCTGCCTGGAAATGGAATCGCCATCGGGCACCACCAATTGGGCTTCGGGCGAAGGCGAGGCTCTCCAACTGGGGCCGGTGCTCCACGAAGCTCCGAAGATTTTCAATGTCGTCGGACCGGTTCTCGTCGATGCGGTCGTCCGTGCCGACTTCCATACCGAACGCGTTCGCTTGAGCCTGGCGTTCCACAACTCGGCAGGCACGAAGTCCGTGCTGAGTCTGCGCCTGAACTCGCCCGACGCGCAAAAGGGTGAATTCAAACGGGACATCTCCCTGGCGACGGAAAACGGCGAACAGGAATTCGAATTCGAAGTCCCCGAATGCAAGGCATGGACGCCGGATCATCCGGTGCTCTACAGCTTCGAGTTGACCATCGACGGCGCCCAGGCCGTGAAACTGCCGTTCGGGTTCGCGGCTTTGACCTGGACGGAAAAGGGCATCCAGCTCAACGATACGCCATTTTTTGTCCGCGGTGTGCGTTGGGACGCCGCCGGCCAAGCCGGATTCCTCGGCCACTCCAACCCCAAGGCCGAACTCCAGCGCATCAAGGAAGCCGGTTTCAACACCGTGTTCCCCAGCTCCGCCCCCATGCCCGAATCGCTGGTGGGCATCGCTCAACAGGTGGGGCTGGTGGTCATCCAGAACCTGGGCGCGGGCGGCCTGTCAGATTCTGTCAAGGCTTTCGAGCACTCGATCGCCACCGCGACCGCGTTGGTGGTTCGCCAGGAAGCCATGGCCAACGTGCTGGGCTTCGTG
Source organism: Fibrobacterota bacterium (assembly GCA_039798065.1). GTDB lineage: Bacteria > Fibrobacterota > Fibrobacteria > UBA5070 > UBA5070 > UBA5070. Next base: position 773 of record JBDKGS010000386.1, read on the forward strand.
GGCGGCGACTTGCCGGGTGGACTGCTGTCGTCCAAGGAATCGGAATGGCTCAAGGCGCTGGTCGCGCGACGCCAGGAAAGCATCCCCAAGGGCTGGCGCAAGGAAACCTGCAAGACCCTCGTGGCCCATATGGCCGGTACGCGCATTGAAATCGGACATCCACCTACCCAGGATCCCGTCCAGACTTGCATCGCAGGTGCCAAGGCTCCGACCACCATGGAAATCCACCGGTTCCGTCTGCCGGCTCCGGTGTCCATCCAGCGCCAAAGCTTCCTGGCCAAGCACATGCATCCCCGCGACCCGTCGGATCTTGTCGACCAGGGCCTGGGCGACGCCTTGTTCTGGAAAAAAATCCACAAGGCTCGGACAAGTTCCGGCAAGTTCTTCGTTTCGCGCCTGGGTTGCCCATCGCTTCTGGACCCGGAACGCACGCTGGAATCGCTTGGCAACGAGAAGAGCGCACGCACCGACAAGCTCCACACGCTCGTGAAGGAGTTGCAGGCCGAGATGACCCAGGTGGGTCTCAAGGAAGTCTGGACGCCGTCCGGTTTTGCCACCGCTTGCCAGCAGGTGGGTGCGCAGGCCGTGTTGCGCCAGGCCGACGCTTTGGCCATCAATCCGCGTTGCTGTGGCGTGCTTGTGAACCAGTGGTCCGACACTCCCACGCATTCGTCGGGATTGGTGGGCATCACGGGCGAGCCCAAGCCCGGCTTCGAGTTGTTCCGCAAGTACAACCGCCCCGTGCGCGTGATCGCCGAAGCGGCGCTTCGCACCCCCTACATCATGCAGACCGCGGCCGTGCGCATCCACATGGCCAACGACAACGCACCGGGCGAATACAGCCTGCTGCTTCGCGTGAAGGGCAACAACAACAGAATTTGGCACCAGGAATCGCTGCCCGCCGTGAGCGAAGGCGGCGTCTCCATGGTCGGCAAGTTCGAGTTTCCCGTTGGCGACGAGCGCGGCCACTTCACCTTCGACATGCAGCTCTCGCGCCAAGGTCGCGACGTGTTCCGCACCGAAGAAACCTTTTACGTCCCGCCCGCGGCCAACCTCGAAGCCGCAGCGCAAGCGTTCCGGTTCCTGGGCGAATTCCCCGAAGACGTCATGCGTCATGGACGCTCGGACGCTCGGGCAGTTCTTGTCAACCAGGTCCGCACCTTCGACCCCAAGCGCTTGCAGGATTTGCTCGACGATGCCGTCACCGGTCTCACCGTCGTTTTCGCAGGTCTGGAGCCCGAAGACGCCCGCTTCCTGCAAAAGCACGGCGGCTTGAACTTCCCGATCGAGTTGGCGCCTGCTGCTTCCGCCGGTGGCGAAGGTTACCACTACGTGGCCCCTTCCACCTTGTTCGCGCGCTTGCCTCAAGGCATCGTGGCGGGCGAAGTGTTCGCCGATCTGCTGCCCGCCTGGACCTTGGCACGTCTGCCCGGATCGCAAGTGGCATCGGGCTTCGCGCAGTTGTCGCCCAGCGGCCACTGGCAGTTCAAGGCCGACATCCAGACCGTGCCGCACGGCAAGGGCCGCTTGATGTTCCATCAGTTCCGGATGTGGGACAAGCTCGGCTCGTTGGCGCTCGCCGACGCCTTGTTCGCGAACCTCGCCGACGTGGTGCGCGAACTGCACTGATGCCTGAAGAGGGGGGGGCACGTTTGTGCTTTCCCTTTATGCCCAGGCATCGCGCTGTGGCTGATCGTGGCACTGTTCGCAAACGGGGCTTTTTCCATTCAGGTCTCGATGCGTTGGAACCGATCGACTCGGATCAATGCATGTAGACGAGCCCGTTCCACTCCTGGCCCAGCTCTGTAGCGGCTTGGACGGCGAAGATGCCGCGTCCGACTTCACCCAGGTCCAGACTGCGATGGGCGGTGTGGCGGGTGATCGCGAGCCGTCCGTCGATCGACCGGATCCGGACGGTTACGTCCTGTCCGTTCCAATGGGTGGGGAAGAGGATCGTGCGGTGGGAGAATCGAGGCGAAAGCCTGTTGCGTCTTGGTGGCAACACAGGGTCCCGGCCCACCGCGAAGGTTCCCGCCCGATTCACGACGGCCCAGGCGGTTCCCGTTGTGGTGTCGATTCCATAGGTCCCCAACGGATCGCTCGACACCCACGGACGCAGGACGAAGAGGGGGGATCCAGCCGTGTTGGCCACCACGGCATTGCGCCATGCGCCTTCCTGTGATCGGAGCAGAATGCAATGTCCGGCGAGCAGGTCTCGAAGGTCGGTCTTGGATTTGTCGTAGCTGAGCGACAAGGCGAACGGAGGGGTCTGCTCGCTGCCATGGGCCAGGCGCATGCCCCAGATCGTCGCGGAAGCGCTGGACAACTCCGGAACATCCTTCCAACCAATGGACACTTCCTGTCGGAAATGTCGATCGGTGTGGTCGGTGGTGCGGTCGGTGTTGGTGCCTCCCAGGATCCGAAGCCTGGTCCCGAATCCCGTGTCATGGACAACCGCGTAGGAGCCGCCTTGTGCGACCAGAAATTGTCGTCCGTTCGTTGAGTAGCCGTAGGTTTCCCGCAGCGACCATTGCCCCGTGAGATCGGGAATCGAATCGAGCGGCTGTCCGTTCTCCATCAAGGGGGTGGCCCAGTATTCGGCGGTGACCAGGGGGCCGTCGACGGTGACGATGGTGAAGCCGAGTCTGTACAGATCCTGCGACAACTGGATCTGGCGCGTGCGTCCGAAGGACGGCAGGTCGTAGAGGCTGTCGATGGACGGGTAGTACGGGGCGTAGGATTTGTAGCTCGCGCTGGGAAGGATGATGCCTTGGACCCGGACCGCGGTATCGTTGGTCGCCGTGATCAGGGAGCGATT
>JBDKGS010000387.1:0-3584 GCA_039798065.1 Fibrobacterota bacterium
TCGGCACCCGCGAGGGTGGAAACGTTGCGCGTCAAGTGCATCACGAGGTAGATGCCCAGGGGAACGATACCCACGAACGAGTGGATACGCTTGGCCACCCAGGCTTTGTGGCTATCAGAGTTGGAGGCGGTTGTGGCTTCTGTGCTCATGGTGGCGAAAATCTAATACCGATTCTGGCACAAGAAGACGTCCAACTCCATTTCTCTTCCATGCGCCCTGGCCTCGATTTCCCGCAAGACCCGACAAATTGCGGCTTTTGCTCGAATAGGCGATTTCCTGCGGCCAGGCGGAAAATTGTTCGGGCTTTCGCTACAATTGCAGAAACCTTATGAAGAGCCTGAATCTTGGTCCCATTCCCGCGCTGCGGGGCGAAATCGCACTGCCCGGCTCCAAGAGCCTTTCCAACCGCTACCTGCTCTTGGCCGCCTTGTCGCACGGTACGACAACACTTGTCGATCTGCTCGATTCCGACGACATCCGCGCCATGAAAGGCGCGCTTGTGCAACTGGGAGTGGGGTTGGAGACGGTTTCCGCGAACACCCTGGCCGTGACGGGAATCGGCGGCGCAGGATTCGTCAGCCCCAAGGAGCCGTTGAACCTCGGCAACGCCGGCACCGCGATGCGTCCTCTGGCCGCGGCCCTGTGCGCCGCCCAAGGCGAATTCACGCTCGATGGCGTGCAACGCATGCGCGAACGCCCCATAGGCGATCTGGTGGACGGCTTGCGGCCCATCCTGGCCGACGGCGCGAGCATCGACTACGCCATGAACGAAGGCTACCCCCCGCTTCGCATCAAAGCCCGCGGATTCCGCGGTGGACGCACCCGCATCAAGGGCAGCACCTCCAGTCAATTTCTGACAGGGCTGTTGATGGCCGCGCCGCTTTCTCCCGCCGCGCTGGAAATCGAGGTCGAAGGCGAACTGATTTCCAAGCCCTACATCGAGATCACGCTCAAGCTCATGGAGAAGTTCGGGGTGCGGGTGGAACGCGACGGCTACAGGCTGTTCCGGGTGGAACCCTCCACGTATCTGGCGCCAGGAATTGTCACCGTGGAAGGCGACGCCAGCTCGGCCAGCTACTTCCTGGGCTTTGGCGCGCTGGGCGGGCCCGTGCGCGTGAACGGCTGCGGCACCGGCAGCGTGCAGGGCGACGCGGCTTTCGCGAACGTGCTGGAAAAGATGGGCGCCAAGGTGACCTGGGGCGAAAACTGGATCGAGTGCGAAGCGCCAAAATCCGGCAAGTTGCAGGCCTTGGACATCGACATGGTCGACATGCCCGACGCCGCCATGACCCTGGCCACGCTGGCCCTGTTCGCGAACGGATCCACCGCCATCCGCGGGATCGGATCGTGGCGCGTGAAGGAGACGGAACGCGTGGTGGCCGTGCGCGACCAATTGCGCAAGCTGGGCGCCATGGTGGACGAAGGCCCCGACTGGATCCGCATCACGCCGCCGAACGCGATCACTCCCGACGTGGAAATCGAAACCTACGACGACCATCGCATGGCGATGGCGTTTTCCCTTGCCGCCGCCGCCGTTCCAGTGAACATCCTGGATCCCGACTGCACGGCCAAGACCTTTCCCACCTACTTCCAGGAATTGTCCCGTCTCGCGAAAGGCCCTTCGGCTTGACGGGTACAGGATCGAAATATCTCCCCTGGGAACGCCCGCCGGTGCCGCAAAAGCCCCGGCGCTCGAGGACACTCATCTTGATTTCTGCCATTCTCGTGGCGGGCGCACTGTACGGCGCTTCGTCCCTGGTTTCCGAGCTAACAGATTCCGTCAAGTCGTCGGACGATTCGGCTGCGCCCATCGAGCGCGATTGCGTGGCCCCGATCGCCTTTCCCGGCAAGCTGCCTTCGGTGGTGAAGATCGACGCCCAGGCGCAGGCCTTCGCGATGGACCTGGTGGGCAGGCATCCATCGGTGCTCACGTTGGCGGTGGGCATCGATCTGCGCACGGCGCGTCCGCTGTTCCTTGTCGCCCGCGAAGGCGAGAACGCTCCGTTGGCAAGCCTGGCACAGACCACCTCGCCCAAGTACCCCATGGCTTCGCTCGCCAAGATCATGACCTCGGCGGCGGCGCTCGCGTCGGGCATGGATCCGTTCGCGAGCGTGGCGTTTCGCGGCAACGCGCACACCTTGTACAAGAGCCAGATCAAGAATGCGGGCGGCACCGAAGTGAGCCTGGCGAAGGCCTTCGCGCTGTCCATCAATCCCGTGTTCGGAACTCTGGGCGCCAAGACACTTGGACGCGAAACCATCTTGCGCTGGGCCGACAGCATGGGCTTCAATCGCACCACGGGCCTTGGCAACGGCATTCCCGCCGGGCGCATGATCGCTCCAGCCGACACCTTCAACCTGGCCGAGGTCAGTTCGGGATTCGTCAGGACCACCTTCCTCTCGCCCGTGCACGCGGCCATGATCGTGCGCAAGTTCGCCCACGACGGCGTGCTGCGTCCACCGGCATGGGACCCTCCCACCATCGACAGTTCCTGTCAAGACTCCGACATCCCCGAGAAGCCCCCCTACACCGGGCTTTCCGAGCTGTTCCGCCTCACGGTGGACAGCGGCACCGCGCGCGGAGGGTTCCGCACCGCATGGCCGGTGGACCGCCGCGAAGGCTTCGAGATCGGCGGCAAGACCGGATCGCTCGACGGGACGGATCCTGTCGGGCACTACGAATGGTTCGCGGGCTACGCTCGCATCGAAGGCGAACCCGATTCCGGCATCGTGGTCGCGGTGATGACCGTGAACGCGGGACGACAGGTCTTGAACGCATCCTGGACGGCCGCGAGCCTGTTGCACTGGTGGGCCAGGCACTCCGGCGAGATCGCGACAAAATCCGTCGAGGCGACCTCGACCCGGGAGCTGGACATGGCCCGCACGCTCTACACCGACGACGACAAGGACGCGCTGGCCGAAAGGCCGTGGCACCGGCCGTGGAAGAAGAAACGGGTGCGCAAGCGGCGTAGGCACTAACGGCTTCGCCGTTGGAGTGACGGGGGAAAGCATTCCCCCGCGCCTTCAGCTCCGCTTCGCGGGATCTTCGGCTCCCCCATCTCCGCTGCGCGGGGCTGATCGTTGTCTTCGACGGTTTCTGTCATTTTGCAGACTGCCGTCTGCAGGGGATTCACGGGAGACGCCGCCGGGCTCTCCCGTGACCCTCTAGCGGCCAAGGGCCCTCGTGCCGGGCCCTTGGATCCCGGCACCCAAGAGGGCCGCTGCTTCCGGGCGACCCGCCGGCAGTTTCACCCATCGGCCTACCTAGGCCGATGGACCGTTGGGTCGCCCTCCATGAAACGCGGCCCCCTTGGGAAACCCCCGACGGATTTTGTCTGATGCCGTTTTTTTGACGGATTGCCGGTTTGCGCATCGGGCCTTCGGCCCTCGCGCATGGGTTGGTGCGCGGGAGAGGGGCGAGCGAGGATGGGTCGCGGGATTGGAGGAGGTGCGAGTGATGACTGCGTCTTCAACAGTGTGACAGAATCCGCCAATGGTTTGGTTCGTGTCGGAATCGGGGGGGGAGGGGAGGTCGTCGGAGTGGAGCGTCACTGCCCGCATCGGGCAGTTTGCGGAACGGAGGC
>JBDKGS010000388.1:0-3582 GCA_039798065.1 Fibrobacterota bacterium
GGTTGCCGTTTGGGACGCCTTGCTGGAGGCGGGCAAAGCGGATGGCATCATGAATTGCGGCCTGGGCGCTCGCGATTCGCTGCGGCTGGAAGCCGGGTACTCGCTGTACGGGCACGAATTGAACGAATCGCTGACGAACCTGGAAACCGGTCTGGCCTGGATCACGGATCTCGACAAGGAATTCACCGGCGCTGCCGTGTTGCGCGCCCAGAAAGCCGCAGGCGTTCCCCACCAGATCGTGGGGTTGGTGATGGAAGGCAAGGCCATCCCGCGCGCCGGTTACGCGGTATTCGTGGGCGATGAAAAGATCGGTGAAGTGACATCCGGGACCCAGAGTCCCACGCTGGGCAAGGGGATCGCGCTGGCACTGGTCAAAACGGCGAAGGTTTCCAAGGGACAGATCGCCCATCTGGATATTCGCGGTCGCAAGGAACCGGCACAGGTCGTCGATCGTCGCTTCGTCCGCCGCGGAGCCTGATGGCACGGGCTCCGAAGAAATCCGAAGTCACGCGCTTCAAGCGCGTGGAGCCCACCGCGCCCGCAACGGCCACGCGGCCCACCAGGGCCAAGCGTGCGTCCAAGAACTCGCCTGCCACCGAAAAACGCTCTGCCGCAAGCGCTCATCCGCACATCAAGGCGCAGATCTTCGGAAGCATTCTGATGCTGGTCGGCGCCTGGCTTTTCCTGGCGCTGGTCCTTGGGATCCTGCGCGAAAAGGATCATCCACTGGGACCGGTCCTGGGCAAGAGTGTGGCAGAATTTGTCGCGTGGTTCTTCGGTGCTTTTCCCGGGCTTCTGTTCCCCTTCGTGGTGGGATTGCTTGGCGCGCGCATCGTCGCCGGGGCGCATCGATTGCTCAACCGGGCGTTGGTCGCTTCCGCGCTGGTGTGGTGCCATCTGGTCATGTTCCTGTCGCTTCCTGGCCTGTATGGACGGGATTTGTCGTTCGTGTGGCTGTCGCGGCACGCCGGTGCGTTGGGACAATTCCTGGTCGACGCGCTCATGGCTCCGGTGTTCGGGGCGCACGCGCTGGGACCCGCCCTCATTCTTGCGGCGAGCTTCTTGGGCACCATGTTCTTCCTGTTCAGGCTCACCCCGCGTGAAGCCTTGGCCACTGGTGTGGGCGCCGGAGGGAACATCATCTCGAAAATGCGCGAGCGGCTGGCCGAACCGCGCACCGATCGGATCGTGATCGAAGCCGAGAAGGAGCTGGTCGCGGGTGGCGCATTGGCGCTTGGCGTCGAGCCCAAGGGGCGGTTCTTGGATCGACAGATCCGTCCGGAGCCGGAGGAAGGAATCCTTCCCATGCCGGGCCAGGTCCAGCCAGCACCCAAGCCGCGTCAGGGACGCACTCCTCTGGTTCCCGGAGCCGTTTTGGCCGCCGCAGCAGCTGCCAAGGCGGCGCAGGGCGATGCAGACAGTCCTGAATTGGCTGGCAAGGCGTTGGAGGTCTACAACAACCTTTCGGCGTACCGTCCTCTCAAGCCCGAAGACCTGGTGGGGCTCAACCCGTTGGAAGTGCGTGAACTCAAGCGCCGCGACGAGGAATTCCGCCGCGCCGACATGCTCAACCAATGGGAAGACCGCGCCGTCCAGGCCCAGGTGTCGCGTCGCCCCCAGATCGCCACCGACGACCAGCCTGTCGCCGCCGCCCAGGACATGCTGGCTCGCGAGCCTTCGGGACGGCGGATGGCCGTTCCCGAGGCGGAAGACGAACCGTTGCCGTACCAGACCGACTTGACGGATTCCGTCGAGACGGATTTCGACGAGGATCTCGAATCCGTTCCTGCCGAATCGTCCACGCCCGCCAAGGTGGTGCGTCCGTCTCCCAAGAAGCCCGCGGTCGCGCAGAATTCGCGCATGCTGGCCAAGGCGGCCAACGCCGACGCATCGAGCCGGTACAAGATCCCCGACGTTTCCATCCTTCCCGACCCGCCACCCCAGGACGCGGAAGTCGACGAAGTCGAACTCCAGGCCACCGCCGACAAGCTGGTGCTGCAGCTCAAGAACTTCAACGTTTCGGGCAAGGTGCTGCAGATCGAACCGGGTCCGGTGATCACGCGCTTCAAGATCGAATTGGCTCCGGGTACGCCGGTGCGCAAGATCTCCAACCTCAGCGAAGACTTGGCGCTTGCGCTCAAGGCGCGCCGCATCCGCATCCAGGCCCCCATTCCCGGCGAGGCCATGGTGGGTGTGGAGATTCCCAACCTTCGACCAGAAACCGTCTACATCAAGGAATTGCTGCGGGCACCGCAATTTCGCGACCCCAAGTTCAAGCTCCCGGTGGTGCTGGGCAAGGACACGGCGGGGCATCCCGCGTTCACCGACCTTGCGCGTGCTCCGCACTTGCTGATTGCCGGTCAGACAGGTTCCGGCAAGTCGGTGTGCATCAACACCATCCTCACGTCGCTTTTGTTCAGCCAGTCGCCGGAACGCCTGCGCATGATCCTGATCGACCCCAAGGTGGTGGAACTGTCCACCTATAGCGAGATTCCTCATCTCATGTCGCCGGTGATCACCAAACCTGAAGAAGCCGTGCAGGCTCTCAAGTGGACCGCCATCGAAATGGATCGGCGCTACGAGGTGTTGGCCACCGCGGGTTGCCGCAACATCGCGGGGTTCAACGACAAATACGAAGCCAACTCGTTGCCGGAAACTGTCATCGAAGAGGATCGGGCGCGCATGCCCTACCTGCTTCTGATCGTCGACGAATTCGCCGACCTCATGATGGTGGCCGGCAAGGAAGTGGAGACCAACGTCGCGCGCATCGCCCAGAAGGCCCGCGCGGTGGGCATCCACATGATCCTGGCCACCCAGCGTCCTTCCACCAACGTGATCACGGGCGTGATCAAGGCCAACCTCCCAACCCGCATCGCGTTCCAGGTGGCCAGCCAGATCGACGCGCGGACAATTCTCGACAAGCAGGGTGCCGAAGACCTGTTGGGGCGCGGCGACATGCTGTTTCGCGGGATCGAAGCGCCTGAGCCGGTGCGCGTGCACGGCGCGTTCGTGTCCGACAACGAAGCCGAGGCCGCAGCACTTTCCGCGAGCTCGCAAGGCGTGGTGTTCCCCATGATCGAATCGTTCGACGTGGGGGAGGGGCCCGAGGGCGAAGGCGACGACGAAGGCGATGCGCCCATCAAGCTCGACGGCAAGTTCTACGAAGCGGCGCGCATGATTGCGCTCACGCGGCAGGGGAGCGTTTCCATGCTCCAGCGCCGTCTGGAGGTCGGGTTCGCCCGCGCCGGTCGCATCATGGACCAGCTGGAGCGCATGGGCATCGTGGGCCGCGACCGGGGCTCGAAAGCTCGAGAGGTTCTGATGGATGAAGTACAAGTCGAAGATCTATGTCGGCGGTTGGAAGAAGGGTATTGAGTTTCGACTTGTAGAATGCCACTCGGCTCGCCTCGCTGCGCGAGGCTCCCGAAGACTCGATGGATGAGGTACAAGTCGAGGACTTGTGTCGGCGGTTGGAAGAGGGTTACTGAACCGCCTTCACGAGTGAGGTCAGAATTCGACGCCGCTCCAAAGGGTGGCTCGTTTGGTTTCCAGCGACCATCTGGCCTGCACGATGGGCGACAG
>JBDKGS010000389.1:0-3562 GCA_039798065.1 Fibrobacterota bacterium
ACTGGGTGTCGCCGATCAACCCGAATTTCCAGGATTTCGCACTGGCCTCGTCGGACAACAACGAAGCGAGGACGAGCCAGGCGGCGTGGGAGAGCTTCACGTGGGATTCCAGGCTAGGCGTTCGAAAAAATGTTCGGTTGTGCCGCGCTGGACAAGGGTGGGTTCTGGCGCTGCGTTAAAATTACGTGCTCCGAGAAGGAATTTCCACCACCGCCAAAATGGGGGTTAACGGGTGTGGAAATTTCCTTCACCGGAATTTTCGGTGAAATCTTCGTTCAGGGGTGGTCGTGACCCTCGTGTCCCGTGGCGGGCTTGGCTTCGCTTGGCTTTGCCGACTTTTCGGCCTCGGCGGTGAACTTCGCCGGGTCCTTCGCGAACTTCTTTACGCAGCCGCCGCAGCAGAGCTTCACGGCTTTGCCTTGGTAGATGACCGTGCGGCCCGCACCCATGGAACCGTTGGGCTCGTTGGTGACGGGGCACTCGGGGTTGTCCAGGGTCTTTGCGGCCTTGATCTGGGCTGCACTGGGCTTGAGGACAAGCGAGGTGTCGGGGGTTGCAGCGAAGCTGGCGACTGCAGTTAGGGCAATGGCGATCAGGATGGATTTCATGGTTTGTTCCTCTTTGTTTGGGTTTGGCGCCTTCGACGCCGGTGGGAAAATGGAGATGCGAGGTTTCGTCATCTCCGGTGAGCTTTCAAGGTTCGAGTCGGGAGGTCATGGAAGGATCCGGAATTGGAGCATCATGCCGTCGTCCTCATGTTCGAGGTTGTGGCAATGCAAAAGGAAAAGGCCCGGTTGATTCGGGAAACGAATGACCGCCCGGACCGTCTCGCCCGGTAGCAGCACGAACGTGTCCTTCCAGCCGCGTTCGTGAGCCGACAACGCGGCGCGTCCACCGGTTCGCTCCAGAAGTCCGAATTGCATTCCGTGGATGTGCACGGGATGGATCTCATCGGATGGATTCTTGAACTCCCAGATCTCCGTCCGGCCAGCCACCACGGAATCGTCCACGCGACGCGGGTCCCATGATTTCCCGTTGATCTGGTGCATTCCCATGCCGCCGCCCATCGAATGTCCGCCTCCGCCATGGGCCATCGCCGTCATCTCGAAGATCCGGGTTCGGACAGAATTTGTCGATACTGGAAGCGCGAGGGGGGCGAAGGAAAGGCTCGGAGCCGAGGAGTCTCCGACGAGCGAGTCGATCAGGATCTTCAGCAGGCGAAAATCCTGCGATCCCTGGATTCCTCCGCCGGAAAAGGGAATCGATTTCAGGAATGTGGAGGTGCCCACAGCGTGACTCGAAAGGTCGACCAGGACATCGACGCGTTCACCAGGTCCCAGCAGGATCGAACCGGTGGACTGGGCGTTCTCCAAAAGCCCGCCATCGGAGCCGATCACCAGAAGCGGGGTTCCGTCCCCCAAAGCGAGATTGAAGACCCGCGCGTTGGAGCCATTCAGGACGCGCAATCGGTTCCAACCTTTGCGGAGAGTGGCAACGGGAGAGATCGCTCCGTTGACAAGAATTGTCTCTCCCAGCATGCCGGCCATCACGTCCGACGAGGACGGCGCGTATTCGAGGACGCTCCCCGAAAGGCGTTTGTCCTGCAGCACAAGGAGAACTTCGTCCTTGCCGGAAGGCAACCGGTACCCTCGTTCGGCGGAATCCGCGATGCGGATCAATCCTGCCAAGCCGCGATAGGCCTGCTTGGCGGTGGAGCCGTGCGCATGGGGATGGTACCAGTAGAGCCCTGCGCGTTGCAGGATGGGGAAGGAATAGGAGTTCGTTCCTCCTGGTGGGGTGGTGCTGTCCGGATAGCCATCCTGCTCCGGGGGGACGGTGAGTCCGTGCCAATGGAGATTGGTTCCTTCCGCCAGGCGGTTTTGCAGGGTAAGGGACATGACATCCCCCGTGTTGGCAGTGAGGGTTGGACCAAGGATACCCGAACCGGAGTAACCCAACGCCTCGAATGTCGCGGACCCTGCGTCGTGGCGGACTGTTTGCGCCGTGAGGACGCGTGTGGATCCGGACATCTCGGGGATCGAGGGAAGGGCGGTTGAGAATGCGCCTTCCGCGACCTTCGAGGTCGAATTGTCGGAAGCATGGTTTTCATGGCCGGAACCGTGCGACATTCCGCAACCTGTGAACGAAAGCGAAGCACAACAGATCAAGATCACGTATTTCATTCAAACTCCCGTTTTTGGAAGGTTGCCGAGTTTGTGACGACGCCTCTGCCACAAGAGGAAAATCGCGGGGTAGACCACGAGCTCCATGGCAACGGAGGTGACCACGCCTCCCACCATGGGGGCGGCGATGCGCTTCATGACGTCGGAGCCGGGGCCGTTGCTCCAAAGGATGGGAAGCAGTCCTGCCAGGATGACAGAAGCTGTCATGATCTTGGGGCGCACCCGTCGCACCGCGCCTTCGTCGATGGCGTGCAGGAGATCGCGCAGGGTGGGGTTGGGGGTGCTGGCGCGCACCTTGTCCCAGGCCTGGTCCAGGTACAGCAACATGACAACTCCTGTCTCGGCGTCCAGACCCGCGAGCGCGATCAAGCCCACCCACACCGCGACCGACACCTGGAAACCCGCGAGGTACAGGAACCACACGGCGCCAACCAGCGAGAACGGCACCGCGAGCATCACCAACGCGGTGCGCGCGAAGGATTTCGTGTTCAGGTACAGGATCAGGATGATCAGAAGGAGCGTGAACGGAACCACAGCCAACATGCGCTGGCGCACGCGCTCCATTCCCTCCCATTGTCCGCTCCACTCCAGCGTGTACCCGCTCGGCAGCGGAACGTGGCTGGCCAGGATGGGGGACAATCGCTTCACGAAACCGCCCAGGTCGGATTTGCGGGTGTCCAGGAACACGAAGACGTTGGGTCTTCCCGCTTCGCTGCGGACCACCATGGGGCCCATCGTCCAGGCCAGGTCGGCGACTTCGGAAAGCCGCACGGGGCCGTTCGGGCCGTCGATCCACATGTCCTCGATCTTCTCACGGGTGTCTCGCGTTTCGCGTTCCAGACGCAGGGTGATGTCGATGCGCTCCAGACCGTCCAGCGCGGTGGCCACTGGCATGCCCGCCAGGCCCGATCGCACGGCGTTGTTGATGTCTTCCACCGAGAGGCCGCGCGAAGCCGCGCGCGACCGATCGATGCGGATGTCGAGGTAGTAACCTCCCGCGGCGCGTTCCGCGAACGCCGACGACACCTCGGACTGACTGGAGAGGAAGCCTTCCACCCGCGTGGCGATGGCCTGGAGGGAGTCGGCGTCGGGACCTCCGATCTTGATCCCGATGGGGGTGCGGATTCCCGTGGACAGCATGTCGATGCGCGACTTGATGGGCAGGGTCCATGCGTTCGTCAGACCAGGCACCTGCACGGCGCGATCCAGATCGGCCACGACGTCATCGACCGAGCGGCCGCTGGCCCATTCCGAGCGGTCCTTCAGCTGGATCACGGTCTCGAACATGTCAAAACCTGCCGGGTCGGTGGCGGTCTCGGCGCGGCCGCTTTTGCCGAACACCTGCGCCACTTCCGGCACGGTGAGGATCATGCGGTCGG
>JBDKGS010000390.1:0-3550 GCA_039798065.1 Fibrobacterota bacterium
GCGAGGGTTTCGATCCTGGCGCATCGACGGTCGCAGCGGGATTCCGTCGCGGTCACCACCTACGTGCTGGTTCCCTGACCCCGCATGCGGCGCGGCGTCACGTTGATCGAGCTTTTGGTGGCGGCCGCGGTGTTCATGGTCGTCGGATCCGGCATCATGTACGCGTTGTCGTCGTCGAACCAGGACTGGGCCATCGCCTCGGGGAAGGTCTCGATGGAACTGACCGCCAAGGCGACTTTGGAGGAGTTGGCGCGCGCGGTGCGCATGACAGGAAGTGGTCTTCCCGATCGCATGGGAGGCGTGAAAGTCTTTGGTGCAGGCGAGGAAAAGGCCACGTTCGTGATGAACGAAAACGGGGGCGTCGACACGGTCCGCAACTCGAGTTGGGAGCCCGGAAGCGGGAAGCTGCGGATTCACGTCAAGGACGCGACGCGATTTTCCTACAAGGGTTACGTCCGGGTGGATCTGGATGTCCCGCCAATCGGTGCGCATCGCGACGACCTCTTGGGCACGTTCACCAAGTCGTTCACGTTGGGCGTGCTCGATCGCACGACATCGGGAGCCGGGTGTGGCGATTCGATCCTAGTGGATGTATCGGCACTCGAAGCCGCGCCGTACAACTGGAACAAACCAGGCGACATTTCGGCGCTTGGCAACAGTCTGATCCAGAGCCTCGATTCGATCACGTACCGAAAATCCGGCGACACCTTGTTCTTGAAACGCAACATCCAGAGCGAGACGGCGTTCACCACAGGGGTGGATTCGATGCGGATCTGGTACCATCATCCAATCGACGGTTGGGGCGATTCGTTGTCGGGAACGTTGCCGGCGAATCGATTCGACAAGGTGAGGATCCGGCTCGTGATGCGGACAAAAAATGTCGATTTCGCGTTGCTGCGCCGGGACAAGGCCTCCCGAGGATACAGGCTGTTCCGCATGGAGACGGAAGTGGCCATGAGGAACTCCGAACTCTCGAACCATTGAGGAAAAGCCGAAATGAAATCGACCGACAGGCAGGGCGTCCACCAAGCGCGTCGTGGAGTGGTGTTGGGACTGGTGATCCTTGTCGGGGTGGTGGTGCTTGTGCTCGGGATCGCGATGATTTCGACATCGGGCGGATTGCTGCTGACAGGGGTCGATTCCAAACAGCGGATCAAGGCACGCATCGCCGCCGAAACCCAAGCCACATTGCAGATCGCTTCCGCCATGGAAATGGCCGCACGGATCTTCGGCACGGATTCGACGCTCCCCGGAAGGAGCCTCGCGTTGCTGCCCACGGGCGACGGCATGCAAGGCGCATCGGTTGTGGAGCAGATCGGCCGCAAGGGCCAAAGCCTGCCGCAGGAGTTGATCACCACAGGCCCCTTCAAGGGGTTGAAGGGATTGAAGATCGGTTACAACATTCGCTCCACCGGTCTTGCTCCCGGCGGAGCCAAAGGCCAGGTGGATGTCGAGCTCAAGATTTACCAGGTGCCCATCTTCCAATTCGGGGTGTTCTACCAAGGCAACCTCGAAATCACACCCGGCTTGAGCATGACCGTGTTGGGTCCGGTGCACACCAACGGCATGGCGCTTTTCCGCGCCCCGAGTTTCGTTCCCGACGATGCGCTCCAATTCCAGGGACCAGTGACGGCCACCGGCAAGATCTACCACTGGATGGGGGCTGGCTCATTGAGGTATTGGAATACTCCCGAGGATAGCCAAAGCGTCACTTTGCCGAGCCTCGCGACCACCATACGCGAGGCGACCATCAACGAGGTCCCGCCTGAAATCAACCTTGCCCACAATGTGATGTGGGGGGTGGACAGCCTCAAGTTGCCCATCGAAACCTCCGACCCTCGCCAACTCATCATGCCAAAAACTGGCACCGAGCCAGAAGGTCTGGCCAGACAGAAATTTGCGAACAAGGCCAGCGCGGCGTCCAGGTGGATCAATCCAGGAAACGGAAGCGGGCGTCCAACCTGGATCACCGGGAATGGTTTGAATAATGCACCGCGCGTCTTCTGGGATCGCCGTGAACAGGCATGGGTGAGGTACTGGAATTTCGATGTGTTGAAACTGATCGCCAGTGGGAACAAGGATTCCGTCTTCTACATCGCGGACACCTTCAATTTTGGCGAAGACCTTGGAAAGGCCAAGAAGCAAACGATCAACGCCTTCCGGATCATCAACGCATCCAAGCTGCCTCGGAACATGTCCATCGCCAGCCCCAACCCCATCTACATCCTTGGGGATTTCAACGTTGGGCCAACTCCGGGCTGTTACGACCGCAGTCTGGCCAGCGCCCCTGCTGGAGGCGATTACTGCAACGCCATGATCGCTTCCGATGCCATCACCTTGCTGAGTCCCAAGTGGAGCAACTACAAGCGAGGCAACACCACCGGCGCCGACGAGCGTTCGGGAACCTTGGACCAGGGGAGCGAGAATCCGATGTGGACGATGGACGGATCGTCTCCCGAACCCACCAAGGGGGTGCCAAGCGACACGTTGCTTCCGACGACGGATGCGCGTGGCCCGTTCGGCGGTACGGTTCGCGTCAACGCGGCGCTCATGACGGGCAACAAAGCGGCGCCAATTTCTGTCTTACCGCCCAACAACTACGACAACGGCGTGTTCGAGGGCGGCTACGAAGGCGGATGGCACAACACCATCCGGTTCCTTGAAGATCTCCGCAACGGCGCTGTGGTCGAGTTCAAAGGAAGTTTCGTCTGCATGTGGGAGTCGTCGGCTCGGGGGTTGAACAAGACCGGCAAGGTGATCCGCACACTTCCAGGAGGCTACTACCTTCCCCCCAAGCGGGTTTGGGGATTCGATCCTCGCTTCAAGAACCTTTCCAACATGCCTCCCGCCACGCCGTTTTTGGCCACCAAGCCGTTAACGACTTGGGCCGAACGCAGGTGATCTTGCTTGCGGCATTGCAGCTGGGTTCATCATCCGAAACCCACAATGCCTAGCCGCATGCGATCCTTCGTTGGCTTGGTTCGGAACTTGGCCACGGTCCTGCTGGCCGTTTAGACAATTTCCGTCTTTGCACCCGTGGTGGCAAAAGGCTTCGATGCCGGATGTTGTCGCTTGGGCGGCGAGAACGCGGACATCAGCGCGGGAAGGTTTCGTGTTCCACCAAAGGTGTGCCCGGCTCGATCCAAGTGGACGAGAAAATGCTCGGGCGTGGTGTGATGGCCCAGATCAAGGTGCACACCAGCGCCGCGATGAGCAGCCTTGCCTCGAGTGTCGTTTGCATTTTCATCTTCGTAGGGTGCTGGCCTGGTGGGAGAGAGTTCGTCGAACGGACAGATTCTGGCTGGTACGGAAAAAGGAGGACCCTTGCTGGGCCCTCCTTCTTGGTGATGCCTGGATTCGTTCACCGGATCGCGGTGAGCAGTCCCATCTTGTAGGGGAGCGAATTGTAGTCGCCGCCGCTGGTGAGTCCTTGGTAGACGAACTGCATGTTGCAAGGATCGATTTCACGGTACTCGTCGTTTCCTGTCCGCACGATTTCGCCGTGGCTGATATCGTTGGACCAGCCACCGGTCACGTTCTTGGGACCGGC
>JBDKGS010000391.1:0-3542 GCA_039798065.1 Fibrobacterota bacterium
TGTAGAGTCCAAGACCTGTGCCTTTGCCGACGGCCTTGGTGGTGAAGAAGGGCTGGAACAAGCTTTCGGCCTTGTCGGGAGGCACCCCGGGGCCGCTGTCCTGGAATGAAATCTCGATGACGGATTCTGTTGCATGTGCGGAGATCGTCAGGTTCCGGACAGCGCATTCCTCCATGGCGTCGGCGGCGTTCATCGCGAGGTTCACGAACACCTGTTCGAGCTTGGTCGCGTCGGCCAGCACGACGGGGTTGCTCGATGGTAGTTGGGTGGCTACTTCCACCTTGTCCTTCAGCCGGATGGAGCACATGCGAAGCGCCTTCCCGACGGATTCGACGACATCCACCCGGCCTGTCGAATTTTGTCCGGTGCGGGAGAACGAACGCAGTTCGGATGTGATCTGGCGGATGCGCGAAAGACCGTCCTGCATCTCGTGGAGGATGCTGGGCATCTCGGCGGCAAGTGCGGCGGCGCGTTTGCGACCCGATTCGGTGGGCGATTCACCCAGGCTTTCGACGACCGATGGCCACAGGTCCTGGATGGTCTGGACGTTGACGGCCAGGAACGATGCCGGATTGTTGATTTCGTGCGCGACCGATGCAGAAAGCAGTCCAAGAGAGACCATGCGATCGGCATGCACCAGCTGGGCGGCACGGCTATCGGCGAGCTGTTGCATCCGGCTGGCGTAGTCGGCGATGGTCTTCTGCATTTCGAGAGTGCGGCAACCGACTTCGATTCGGGCCTGCAGAACCACCGGGGAGAATGGCTTCGAGACGAAATCGTCGGCGCCCGAGCGAAGCGCGGAAATGACGTCGGTGTCTTCGGTGCGCGCTGTCACCAAGAGCAGGTAGTAGTTGCGCGAGGGAAATTCCTCGCGTAGACGTCTGCAAGTCTGCACGCCATCCATTCCAGGCATCATCCAGTCCAGAAGCGCCAGACGCGGACCTTCCGGGTCGGAAAGCGCATTGAACGCCTCCTGTCCGTCGGAGCACACCACCACCTTGTATCCCCATTTTTCCAAGATCATGCGCAACATGGTCCGGATCGTCGAATCGTCGTCGGCGATGCAGATCTTGGTTGGATTGGACGACTTGCCGGCACGACCGGAAACCGTCGTACTTGAAATTGCGTCGGAGGGCATCGCAACACTTTCGCATCCCACCGCCTGGAGCGCAAGTGGGGGTGCCAGAAATGATCGTGCGCGTTTTCTTCGCGACTTGCCGGAAGGATCGGGAGGATCAGCCCCGGAACAGCCTCCAGGTGGGGCGTTCGGTTTCGATCCAAAGGCTCAGACCCGACACGGCTAGAAAGGCGAGGTCTCGAATCACGGTCAGGTAGCTGATGGGAGTGCCTTCGCCGCCTTGGGTGAAGCATCCGCAATGCGTGTCGATACCGCGAGCCACGCTTTGCACGATGGCGATCAGGAACATGCACAACATGGCGAAGACGATTCCCGACATGGCCTTGGACCAGATTCCGGCGACGAGCAACAGCCCGACGACGAATTCCGCCACAGGGAGCCACAAGGCGAAGATGTTCACCAACGGCTCGGGGAGTAGATGGTAGTTCAACACCGTTTCGGAGAAGGCGGCGGGGTGGAGGATCTTGTCCGTGGCCGCATAGAGGAACAGGATGCCCAAAAACAACCGTGTGGCCAGAAGGAGTGAGTCGCGAGTCTTCATTTTTCGGTCCTTTCGCCTGCGTCGCGCCACTGCACCCAACCGCCGAAGAAGAGGTACACGTACTTGTATCCAACTTGGCTGAGCTTCTTGCTCAACAGGTCGGACGAGCGGCATTCCTCGCCGTCGCAATAGACCACCAAAGGCCTGTCCAAGGCCACCGTATCGCGAAATCCCTGCATCAGGCTGTCGGAGACTTCTTCGGGGAAGTTGATGGCTCCAGGAATGCGGCCGCGCTTCCATACGTTGCGAGGCCGGGCATCCACGAACAGCACCTTCGGGTCTTCCAGAAGCAGCTTGGCCGTGTCCAACTGGATGGGAGTGATGCCGGCGCGCAGGGCGAGGGCTTCCTTGGAGGGGCGGATCAGCGGTACGCCGTCGGGGCGCGCGGCGTTGATGCCCAGTGCGAGAAGCAGCGAGGCCGCCAACACGATGGCGGCTCGGATCAGATGTGTCTTCATGGTGAATATCCTACGACGCGGATGCGCAAGGTTTTCTGGAGGTCGTGTCCCAGTTCGAGCTGGATTTCGTCGGAGAGGCTGTGGCGCGTGGAGCCTGGCCGCGACTGGACCGTGATTTCGTATCCGGTCACGGCACCTCCCCGGGTGGCGGTTTGCCATTTGTCGCCCATGCGGACCAGCTCAACTTGGGTCCAGCGGACTTCCACTTCCGATCGTGCCGTGCTCGACTGCTTGATGGTGAACTGTTTCCCGGTGGTGTCGACCACCAGAATCTGTCGAGCACCGTTCTTGCGGAAGTCGCCCATGTCCAGGTATTCCGGAAATGCCACCACGCTGGGGCGGATGTCCGCCGAGACCACGAGATTTTCGGACGACGTATCCTTGGACCGGAAGGGAATCTCCACGGCGAATTCGACCTTGTCGGCCAATGGGGAGGTCTCCAGACGCAGGCGAAGCCGTGTCTTGGCACCAGGTGACAAGCGTTGTCGGTCGACCGTGGCGTTCAGGCAGGTGCAGCCCGTGGCGATGTCCTGGATCTCGAGGTCGCGGGTGCCCGTGTTCTGACACGTTCTGTCGATGGTCACGAGCCGGCCCTGCGGGACGGTTCCCAGATCGATGGATGCGGGGCCGCAATCCAATCCGGAGGCGGTGGTCAGTCGAGCCAACCCCGCCAGGACGAGGAGATGGATGTGTGTTCGAATCATGGACGAGGAGCAATATAGACGGATTGCACCTTTCGGTGGCACCATCCTCGGATGGCCGGCGATGGAAAAGCGGGTATCGGCAGCGGCAGGCAATGCTAATTTCTGTCCTTCATGTCCAATCCCAGCTCCAACGAAGCTCCCAAGGTCAAGAAATCCTGGGGCAAAATCATCCTTCGTGAAATCGTGGTTCCGCTCGCGCTCACGATCCTGGTCATCCAATTTCTGGTACAGGCCTTCCGAATCCCTTCCCCCTCCATGGAACGATCCCTCCTGGTGGGAGACTTCCTGCTCGGATTGAAATTCGTCTACGGCTCGCCTCTTCCCTACTCGGAAAAGCGCCTGCCCGCCTTGTCGGAACCGGCTCCCGGAGACATCATCATCTTCCATTACCCCATGGATCCCGATGTCCCCGACCGCAACCCGGAACGATTCACCTTCCTGGCGCACACCTTGCTTTTTGGGGACTATTACTGGGACAAGCAGCCTCGCGAAGGCCAAGGCCGCATCGTACGGTACGATTCCAAGGACTTCATCAAGCGCTGCGTGGGCGTTTCCGGCGATACCCTGACCCTCCGGCGCAAGAAGCTTTGGCGGAACGGTCAAGAAATGTCGTTGGCACCCAACGGACAGTACGACGACCAGACCCTGCCTCCATGGGATCTGGCGCAGGTGCGCGATTCCATGGGACCATTCCGAATCCC
>JBDKGS010000392.1:0-3532 GCA_039798065.1 Fibrobacterota bacterium
GAAAGGGTGATGGCATCGGGAACAGTGGCTTAGCCAGATTCTGTCCCCCTCCCGGACGGGAGGGTCGGGGTGGGAGATGGTCGCCGAGAGGGTCGCCCGAAAGGGTGATGGCATCGGGAACAGTGGCTTAGCCAGATTCTGTCCCCCTCCCTGACAGGGAGGGTATGGGGTGGGGGATGGTCCAGGCGCCCGGATTCAGTCTTCCCCGAGGTATGCCTTGCGCACTTCGTCGGACGCGAGCAATTCTTCGCCCGTTCCTTCGCGCACGATGGTGCCGGTGGCCAAAACGTAGGCTCGATGGGCGATTTTCAGCGCCTGGTGGGCGTTCTGCTCCACCAACAGGACAGGTGTTCCCGCCGCGTTGATGTCGACCAGGATCCGGAAGATCTTTTCGACGATCAGTGGCGCCAGTCCCAGCGATGGCTCGTCGAGCATGAGCAGCGCGGGTTCGCTCATGAGGGCGCGTGCGATGGCCAGCATCTGCTGCTCGCCACCCGACAACGTTCCGCCAAGCTGTTTGCGACGTTCGCCCAGGACCGGAAATTGTCCCCAGGTTTTTTCGAGCTTGGTCTTGTTGAGTTTGGGGTCGCGCAACCAGGTTCCGGCGACGAGGTTTTCTTCGACGGTCAGCCTTGGGAAGATCCGGCGGCCCTCGGGGCACAGCACCAAGCCCAACTTCAGGCGTTCGGAGGCGGAAAGGTTTGACACATTCTGTCCACGCCAGACCACGTCGCCCTTGCGCATCGCGACAATTCCCGACAACACGCCCAAGGTGGTTGTCTTGCCCGCTCCGTTGCCGCCAAGCAGAGTCACGATCTCGCCCGGGTGCACCTCCAAGGACACGTCGTGGAGCACGTCGTTGGGGCCGTATCCGGTCCGCGCCGACTCCAGTCGCAACAAAGCTTCAGGCATGGGTTGCCTCCGAACGGCCCAGGTACGCCTCGACGACCTTGGGGTTTTGGCGCACCTCGTGGGGCGCCCCCTCGGCGATGGGTTCGCCGTGGTCCAACACCAGGATCCGATCGGAGATTTCCATGACCAGCTTCATGTGGTGTTCGATCACGACCACCGCGATGCCGGACTCGGCGATGGATTTCACCAGCGCCATCATTTCGACGATCTCTTGAGGATTCATGCCGGCTCCGGGCTCGTCCAGGAGCAGAACCTTGGGGTCGGTGGCCAAGGCGCGCGCGACTTCCAGCCGCCGCTGCAAACCGTAGGGGAGGGCGCGAGCCCACGAATCGGCCCGATCCGGAAGCCCCACGAAATCGAGCAGTTGCCGGGACCGAACCACCGCCTGGGCTTCTTGTTCGCGCCAGGCTTCGGTGCGGAAAATCGATGCCAGAATCTGTCGAGGCGATCGCGAAAACCGACCCACCAGGACGTTCTGCAGCGCCGACATCTCGGGGAACAACCGGATGTTCTGGAACGAGCGCGAAAGACCCGCTCGCGAAACCAGGTGAGGCGCCAATCCGTCGATGCGTTTCCCGCCAAGTTCCACGGTGCCGCTGTCAAGTGGATAGATGCCCGACAGGCAGTTGAAGAAGGTGGTCTTGCCGGCGCCGTTGGGGCCAATGATCGACAAAATCCGTCCGGCATGCGCCTCGATGGAAACCTGTTGCACCGCCTTGAGGCCCCCGAACGACTTGCTGATCGCGGAAGCCTTCAGTACGGCGCTCATCCTTGGCCCTCCAGCTCGAGCTTGTGGCGCGGCGATCCGCAAAGCCCTTGCGGACGGAACAGCATCATCGCGACAAGAATCGTCCCGAAGAAGAACAGGCGGTAGTCGGAGATGGCGGGGAACCAGTCGCGCAGAAGCGACGGGACCAGATACAGCACGCAGGCGCCCAGGATGGAGCCGGGAAGGCTCCCGATACCACCCAGGATCACCATGGCGAGGATCAGCACAGATTGCTCGAAGGTGGCGGTGGAAGGATCCACGAAACCGGTGAAGCCGGCGAAGAAGGCGCCCGCAAAACCAGCGATGCCCGCGGAGACGGAAAATGCCAGAAGCTTCAAGCGCACCACGGGAATGCCCATCATGGCGGCGGCGGTTTCGTCCTCGCGGATGGCGATCCAGGCGCGCCCGATGCGCGAGTGGTAGAGCCTGTGGACGAACAGGGCCACCAGCAGCGTGACCACGACCGCGGCGATCCACGAAGCCTGCGCCTGCGACAGGGGCCCCACGGATTTGATACGCGATGCCATGGGCACGACCAGTCCCATGTCCCCACCGGTGATGGACAGATTACGGATGATCTCGCGGAAGGCTTCTGCGAAACCCAGCGTGACGATCGCGAGGTAGTCGCCTCGCAATCGCAGGCACGGCAACCCCACCAGGAATCCGGCGGTCGCCGCGATCAGAAATCCCACCGGCAGCGCAAGCCAAGTCGGGAACCCCGGGATGGCCTGGCCCAGCAGCGCGAAAACGTAGGCGCCTGTCGCGTAGAAGGCGGCGTACCCCAGCACGAGCAGGCCGGTGAATCCGATCGTCACGTTCAATCCGATGGCCAACATGATGTGAAGGCAAACGAACGTTCCCACGGACAGCGCCTTGCCGCCCATCGCGAAGGCGAATACGGACAGGATGGCCGCCGTGATGGCCAAGGCCTTGGGCGACTCGAACAGCTTGTGCGCGCCGGTGGCGATGACAGGTTTTGACGGCCCGTATTTGCCCCACGCGGCCCCTAGTCCCGCGATGGCCATTCCCACCAGGGCGGCGGGCACCACGACGGACAGAAATTGCATGGCGTTGGAGGGCATGAATTTCAGCTTCACCAGACCTGTGTCGAAATCGGGGTCGAGCTTCGTCCACAACAACGGGGCGGTGAGCGCGATGGCACCCAGCGCCACGGCGATGCGAGTCCATACCATCGACTTGGATGCGGTCATACCTTGTCCGCCACGCGTTCGCCCAACAGGCCGCGAGGACGCAGCCAAAGCACGAGGATGAGAATGGCGAAAGCGGTAGTCTGTTTCCAATCCGATCCGATCCCGTAAGTGGTCAGGTCTTCGGAAAGACCGATGATCAATCCGCCGATCACGGCCCCGGGAATGTTTCCGATTCCGCCCAACACCGCGGCGGCGAAGGCCTTCAGTCCCATGCTGTATCCTGAATCGAAACGCAGCACCCCCTGGTACATGGCCACCATCACGCCTGCCGCAGCCGCCAAGGCCGACCCCAACGCGAACGTGAATGTGATGAGGTGATCGACCTTCATGCCGCACAGCGAGGCCATGGTGCGGTCCTGCGCCACGGCGCGCAAGGCGATACCCAGCCGGGTGCGTTGGATGAGCCAGAACAACGCGCCCATCAAGGTGAAGGTGATCGCGAAGATGAGTGCCTGCAGGGCGGTGAGATGAAGCGGTCCCAATGTCCAGGTCGTGTTGGAGAGCGGTGCGGCGATCGCTTTGGGGAAGTCGACCTTGCCTTTGGTCACCGAGAGCATGACAAAATTCTGCAGCACGATGCTCATCCCGATCGCGCTG
Organism: Fibrobacterota bacterium; assembly: GCA_039798065.1. Taxonomy (GTDB): domain Bacteria; phylum Fibrobacterota; class Fibrobacteria; order UBA5070; family UBA5070; genus UBA5070. The sequence goes on from JBDKGS010000392.1 coordinate 3,490, forward strand.
GTGAGCGGAGCCAGCAGATGCGCCCCGCGCAATTTCCGGTAGG
>JBDKGS010000393.1:0-3500 GCA_039798065.1 Fibrobacterota bacterium
TCCCGCCGCGCAAGTTGGTCAGCAGCGAACCGAAGGTGTCGAACTGGCCGTGCAGCAGCGTCCACCAACCCACGAGCAAGGAGGCCGCCGTCAAACGGAGGCCGGTGGGCACCGGAGATTGGCGCGGTGGCACATATTGGATGCGCGTGGTAGGTGTGTGCTTGGACGGAATGGCGCAGGTGCAACCTGTGAGCGCGGTGAACCGGGCGCCAAGACGGATTTCGTCAATCAGGCGGTTGGCGGTCAGGTTTTCCGTGCCCACGATCGTGGTCATCCTCGATCCTCTCCTTGTGTCCCAATCTGGACTGGCGGACGTTGCCAAACACGCTCTTCGCACCCCGGGATGGAGGCGATCGGTGCGCAACTAGAAACGAGTTTGCGTGCTCCGCCGTTGTTCTTAGAGTAGGTCGTCGATGGGGAAGAAAAGGTTCAAGGGGAATTTAAGAGTGACCAGACCAATGGGCGTGCGAGCCGTAGTGAAAACGGGATTGCGATGGTTCCGATTCCGTACGGAGTCTTCGCTAAGGTTTGACCGAATCTCCGATGCGACCGATATCGAATTCGCTGGTGGGATCGGGTTCGTCGGCGGTGGTGGGCACCGAATCGTCGGAATCCTTGGGGGTGGGATCCCATCGCGTGTCGGAAAGCGAGGCGTCGGCGACCGCGATTTGGGTGGTGGCCATCGACGTGCTTTCCTGCAGTTGGATTTCATCGAAACGCCGGAGCGATTCGAGGAGGACCGCCATGGTGTCGCCGTGGATGTTCACATCCAGATTCATGGGTTCGTCCTGGAACCGGAAAATGCCGTTGTTCCAGCGGAAGATTTCCAGCAGGGAATCCTCGCCGGTGACTCCTCCCACCTGTCCGTGCCGCATCCGCCCCTTGTCGAATCCGAAGACGGCGCGACCGCGCGACCGCGTGATGGTGAGAAGGCCGGTCATGGTCCCCACCTGGATGCTTTGCACCACGGAAAGGAACGGGAAAATCTCCAGGTTTCCCCAGATTCCGGGGCGAAGGATGCTTTCCAATTGCTGGTTGGAGGCGCGCAACCGGCGGGCCAGCAAGCGGTTCATGAGGGCGCTCAAGGCGCCGTAGCGGGTCAGAAGCTCGTGGAACCGTTCGCGCGGGACCGCCACCAGGACGCATTCCGTCAAGGCCTTGACGGAATTTGACACCTGTTGCCGGGTGAGGATGGACAGTTCGCCGAAACACTCGCCGCGTTGCAGGGTTGCGACGCGCAGGTCGCCTTCCACGACTTCCACCGCGCCATGGATCACCAGATACAGTTCGTTGTTGACCTGTCCGCTGGAAAGAACAACTTCGCCTACGGACAAATCCCGTCGCTGCCCGGCGTTCAGCAGGGCAAGCGCCACCGCCTGGGGGAGTTGGAGCAGGAAGGGCCGGTTCTCGAGGTCGCTTTCCAGAAGGCCCGGATCGAGGTCGGCGTCTTCGCCGGCATCCTGGTCGCGCGTCGCGCTCCAGGTTCCGCTGCAATCCAACCACGAACACTTCACATTGCCTTCGCGCCCGTCGCGCAACAGGGAGCGGAGCTTGAGGAAGGGGACCAGGCAACACCCGGTACCGGCGTGGTGCAGGGCGGGGGGGCGCACCAGAAGGCGATCGCCGGTGCGGTGCAACGCGCATTCCGACAGACGGGTCGCTTCCAAAACCCAAGGGCCCATCGGTTTGGGGGCGGCGGCGGTCTCGGTTTCCTGGGTGTTGCTCATCTCGAGAAGTAAGATAGCCCCTGAACGCCCATCTTTGTCTGCTACATTGGTGGGTATGCGTTTGTGCGTTTGCGTGGGACCTCGCCCTCAGAGCCGCCGAGGGCGTTTGGGAACCCACACCTCCATCGATCGCCCCGACTACTCGGTCTGGATGTCGCCCAACCAGCGGACGGCCAAGGGTTTCTCATCGTGGGATTTTTTGTGGGTGGATCCGGGACCGTTGGCCGAAGACCAGCTCCGGACTTTCCTACTTGAAGACCAGCCTCCCACCGAAATCCTCATTACCGGAGCCTGCGCGGCCTTGATCCACGGGCTTCCCGTGGGGTACGGATTGTACGCCAACGAAGTCTTGGATCCCCACAAGGGGCCTCACTGGCCACGCCCCCCCAGGGCGCTTTCGTTGCCTGCTGTGCAAAAAGCCTTGTTCGGCAACGCCCAAGCCGGAAAATTCCTCACCACCGAAGTCCCGTGCGTGACACCCAGCCACAAGTTGGAATCGGGGCACGGCTACGGCGCCGTCGCGGTGGACCAAGACAGCGCCTTGTTGTGCCGCCCCTGCGTGGAAATGGACATTGGACACGCGGTCCTGAGGTTCGTGCTGGATCCCGCCGAAACCGACATGAGTCCCGAAGTCCCGGGACTGACGGAAATCGTCCAGGATGCCGCTCGCGAATGCGAAATCGCCCTGTTCACCGCCCTGGCCGCCCTTTAAGCGGTCGTCGCGAATGCTCCGGCAGTTTTTGTCAGCGTCAAAAACCAATCACCCCCCAATCCCAGGAGAAACCATGAAAAGCATGTTCCGCATCGCCCTCGCAGTCGCATTCCTTTCCACCTCCTCGTTCGCTGGCGCCAAATCCTACCAGGTCACCGGCCCGGTGCTGGAAGTCCGCCCCGACGTGATCGTGGTCCAGAAGGGCAAGGAAAAGTGGGAGATCTCCCGCGAAGCCACCCAGGGCGCCGACCTCAAAGTGGGCGACAAGGTCACCATCGACTACACCATGGCCGTGAAGTCCGTCGAAGTCAAGGGAGCCAAGCCCACCGCCGACGCCGACACCTCCAAGAAGGCCGAAAAGCCCGCCAAGGTCGCCAAGGCCAACAAGAAGAAGTGAAGACAGTTTTCGTCACCTGACGGAATCTGACCCCATCGGGAACCCGATGGGGTTTTTCGTTTCCAGCTTTCGCCCCTTGAAAACACAGGACCCTGCGAGGCGCAGGCCCGAAGGGCCGACCGCCGAGAATAAATGCCGGCACCAGACAAAAACCGTCGGGGATCCCGAAGGGGGCCGCGTTTCATGGAGGGCGACCCAACCGTCCATCGGCCGCCCTTCGACTCCGCTCAGGGACCGAGGCCGATGGGTGAAAATGCCAGTGGGTCGCCCGGAAGCAGCGGCCCCCTTGGGTGCCTGGATCCAAGGACCCGGCACGAGGGTCCTTGGTCGCTAGGGGGTCACGGGGGAGCCCGACGGCGTCCCCCGTGAATCAAAAGCCCAGACGCCAGTCTGAAAGACAAAAACCGTCAGGAGACGATGACAAAAACCGTCGGAGACAAACGCGCCAGGGACCGTCACCCGCAGGGCGCAGATCCCCGCCGCAGGCGGAAGCTGCGTGCGCACCGCGCATAGGGCCCGTCAGGCGCTCACCCAACTACTTGAGTTGACGATCCAACCGCCAGATGGCCAGGCTCATCACCGAAACGCCGTAGGCCGCCACCATGGCCCATTGCTGCCAAAGGTCCACGATGCCCGCGCCTTTCAGGTAGATGCCGCGGATCAC
>JBDKGS010000394.1:0-3493 GCA_039798065.1 Fibrobacterota bacterium
TGGAGTTCCTCGCCGCCAGCGCATCGGTGTCGGTGGGAATGGTCCGCACCAACGCCTCGGTGAGCGGACTTTCGCGCGATCTTCCGTTCCTGCTGAATGTATTGGGCGACATGCTGGTGGCTCCGCGATTCGATACCGCCAGGCTTTCCACCATCAAACAGCGCAAGCTCCAGGACCTGGAGCACGCCTTCGACACACCCGCCCAGTGCCTGGGTTTCGCGTGGGATCGGGTCGCCTACGGACCGTCCCCATGGACCCGGGTGACGGATTCCGTCGACGTCGAGAAGTTGCGCGTGGACGATTTCCGTCGCGCCATGAAAGGGCGGTTCAATCCCACCAACTTGATGATTTCGGTGGCCGGAAGTTTCGACAAGGCGGCGGTGCGATCGCAGCTGAAAACGCTGTTGGCCTGCATCGCGCAGACCCGCGACCCGAAGTCCTTGGCCCGACTCGATTCCATCGCGCCGGTTCCCGAGCTTCAGGCGCCCGGCGTGTGGATCTACGACACGCCCGCCACGCAGTCCAACATCAAGATCGGCATGCGGTTCCCCAAACGCGACAATCCCGAGTACTATCCGCTCATGCTCGCCAGCGAAGTGTTGGGGCAATCGGGATTCGGATCGCGGTTGGTGGAACGGGTCCGTTCCGACGAAGGGTTGGCCTACTTCGTGCGCAGCTTCGTGGGCTCGGAATACGACCGCCCCGCCATGATCGGCGTCGGGCTGCAAACCAAGGTTCCCAGCACCGGGCGGGCTCTCAAGATCATCCTCGAGGAAATGCGGCTCCTGGCCGATTCCGGATTCCGTCCGGGCGAGCTGGAAAAGGCCCGACAAGGATTGTCGGCCAGCGTCCCAAGCCTGTTCGACACGCCCGAAAACACCGCCGACATGATGCTGCAAAGCGCCGCCTGGAAACGCAAGGACGACCACTTCCGCAGGTACCTGCGCGCCTTGGATACCATCCCCGATTCCGAAGTGCTGCGCGTGTACCGCAAATGGTTCGTTCCCGACAGCCTGCGGATCGTGGTCGCCGCACCTGCCGATCAGGTTCGCAAGGCCTTCCCCGACGGCTCGCCCGGATTGGAGTCGTACGGACCTGTCAGAATCTGGAACAAGGATTCTCTGACCAGAAATTGACAGCAACCTCCGGATGCCTCCTGTTGCGGGGCGTCCGGAAATCGCCTTAGCGCCTGGTTCTGCGGAATTCCTCGATGGCTTTGGCGATCTGTTCCGCGATGTGTTGCTGCTTGGCGGGATCGCTGAGCGTGACGGCGTCCCGGGGATTGGAGACGTAACCCATCTCGATGAGCACGGAAGGCATCAGGGCGCCCACCAGCACGAAAAAGCCCGCTTGACCAGCTCCGGTGCGTTCCTTCTCCACCGTGCCTTCCTTGGACAGATTCTGCACCACCAGGCCGGCGAAGCGTTCGCTCTCCTTGGTGTACAGGTTCAACTGGTGTTCCAGCATCATCCACTCGACCGGATCGAGCGATTGCTTCTTGGCGCGCTCACCGGTTTCGAACTTGATCACCGCGTTTTCGCGCCGTTCGATGGCCCGGTCGTTCTCGTCCTTGGCCTCGCGCAGCAGGTAGACCATGAACCCGTCGACCTCGTCGCGTCGCTTGGAGTTCAGCGGCAGGCTGTTGCAGTGGAGGGATACGAACAGTTCCCCTTTGGCGTCGTTGGCGACCTTGGTGCGTTCGCCCAGTTCCAGGAACACATCCTTGTCGCGGGTCATCACGACCTTGATGCCCTTGTGTTTGGACAACTCGTCGCGGATCTTCCGAGCTACCTGGAGGGTCGCCACCTTTTCCATGACATCCTGGTCGCCCAGCTTCCCAATGGCCCCGGGATCCTTTCCGCCGTGCCCGGCATCGATCACGACGGTGAAGACCCCCTTCTTTTCGGGGCGGGCGGAAGCGGCCGCTTTGGGCGATGGATCGGGCAAGGGGTCGGGCTGTTTGGCGATTTTTTCGGGAACGGCGACAGATTCCGTTACGGGCGCCGATTCGACCGAGTCGACGACATCGGGAGCCAACGGGGGTGGGGGAGCGACCTCGGCCACCACGCTTGCCGCGGAGTCGATTTTGGGGCTCGCGACAGGAATTGGCTTGGCGACGGGAATTGACTTTGCAGGTGCCTGAGTTGGGGCGACTGGCACCGATGGAGCCGCCGCGACTTGGGATGTCGATGCCAGTCCCAGCCGCTCCAGAAGCGGTTTGGAGGTCGCCAGCGGAAGGACCAGTCGCGTTTTTGTCACCCGCGGAACCAGTTGCAATGGGCGCGTGCGTCCCGACATCTGCGCGAACGGATTGCGGTCGAAAACCACAAGGACGGAATCTGCCGAGCCTTCCAGCGAGGCCCGAAGGACACCGCGTTCCTCGGCGATCTTCAGGTCGCCGGGAACACCCGGTCCCGCGATGAACCGGACATAGGGAATGCCGTTCACCAGCGTGTCGCGCACCGAGACTTCGCGGCCCGCGAAAAGGGTTGTGCAAAGAGCCAGAGTGGCGGTTAGGCTCTTCATGCCCCTCAGTGCATCGCCTTCTTCAGGGCACGGTCGATCTCACGCTTGTGGACGTTGGCGATTTTTGTCTGGCGCTTGTCGTACTCGCCCTTGCCTTTGCAAAGGCCCACCTTGACCTTGGCCCACGATTCCTTGAAGTAGATCTCCAACGGAATGGCGGTCATGCCTTTGCGGTCGATGGCGCGAGCCATTTGCTCGATTTCCTTGGAATGCAGCAGCAGCTTGCGCGGATGGATGGCCAGATGGTTCCAGCGATTTCCCGCCGTGTATTCGTCGATGCGCGCGTTCTTGAGCCAGGCCTGGCCCTTCTCGATCTGCACGAAGGCGTCGAGCAGCTGGCATTTGCCGTCGCGAAGGCTCTTGACCTCGGTTCCCACCAGCTGGATGCCAGCTTCGAAGGTCTCAAGGATCGCGTACTCGTGCCGCGCACGACGATTTTCGATACGTGGAGGCATTTGGCCGATCAGCTCGCGGATTCGGTCGAAGAGATCTCGGCGACGTTCGATTGTTGCAGCGCTTGCTGGAGTTCGGCGATTTGCAGGTCGCCGGCGTTCAGCAGAGCTTTGAGCTCACGAGAGGCTTCGAAGACGGGCTTGACGCCGCCTTCCACCTGCACGAGCTCACCGGTTCTGGGGTTGCGGGCCAGGCGCGCCTTGCGCGGGCGCACCTTGAAACGTCCGAACCCTCGGATTTCGATGTTCCGGCCATCGCGGAGGGTCGTGGAAATGGCATCCAACAGGCCTTCGAGTACCGATTTGGTCTCGGCCTGGGTCATTCCCGTTCGCCGTGCGATTTCCTCGACGATGTCCTTTTTGGTCACGTTCGTCATGAGATCACTGATAGTATAACCAACTATCCGCGACCTGTCCAACCCCTTGTGCGAGGCCGACTTGCAAAGATGACAATGTTGTCTTCCAAAGGAGCGCCTCGGTCCTCGTCCGATGTGACCGTTCTCACACGACCCCAG
>JBDKGS010000395.1:0-3463 GCA_039798065.1 Fibrobacterota bacterium
TCGCTGGCAGGATCTGGGTTGTCTTGGTGTTCTTGGTCGTGGCGATGTTCGCCTACGCGTGGCGACCCGTTCCACCCCGCCTGAGACTGATCGCTCTCGACGTGGGGCAGGGGAGCGCCACACTGGCCACGTGGCCGTCGGGCAGAAATTGGCTGATCGACGCGGGACCCGGCGCGCGCACGGAAGGAGGGCGCGACGCGGGCAGGGACGCGATCCTACCCGCGATGCGAATTCTGGGGATTCCCAAGCTCGACGTCGTGGCGATCAGCCATGCGGATTTCGACCATGTGGGAGGCCTAGCCTACCTGGGGTCGCGGATTCCCTCCGCGCAATTGCTGCTTTCGACGGATTCCGGCACGCCGCCGTCGGCCATCTTCGATTCGATGCGGGTCTCGCTCCAGGCGAAGGGGTGGCCGGTGCGTAAGATCGGAGCTGGTCAGATTCTGACATACAACGACGGTGCCCGCTGCCAAGTCGTGGCTCCCGGGTTTGGCGAACCGGTGGAGCGCAACCAGTCCAGCCTGGTGTTTCGCATGGGCTACGATACCGCGAGGGCGCTGATCACCGGCGATGCCGATTCCGTTTCCGAAGCCTTCCAGATGGCAAGCGGGGCGGCTCTGCGGAGTCAGGTGCTTGTGGTCGGTCACCATGGTTCCAAACATTCGACATCGTCGGCGTGGTTGGGGTTGGTCCAACCTCGCGAAGCGATCCTCTCCTATGGTGCCACCAACCGCTACGGTCATCCGCACAAGCAGGTGCTGGAACGGTTGGCGGCCGTGGGTGCGAGGCCTTGGGACACCCCTCGCGGCGCGGTCACCGTCGAGCTCTCCGGAGCCGGAGTTTCGATCCGTGGACAGGAATCGTCGTGGTGGCGCGGTCCTTGGCGTCGTCGCGACCTATCTTTGCCGGTCCCATGGATCTGGAATCGTCCCTGAAAGAAGTATTCGACGGCACGCGCGTGGTTCGACGACCCGTGACAGGATTTGTTACGGGCTACCACGAGCTTCCGTACAGGCTTGTCGGTCCATCCGACGGAGCCTCCGTTCACATTTCGGGGACCATCATGGTCTCGCAACGGCTGGTCCTCACCATGCGCCAGATCGCCGAGCAGTTCGGGCAGGTGTTCGAGGGCGACGACGGCTTCATGGACCAGGAGCTGGTGGGGCGAAGCTTCCAGTTCGCCGTGGCGCGCGATCCCAACAAGTCCATCCGGCACGACCACCTCAAGATCGATCGGCGTTCCGAGCGATTCGAAGAATTGCTGGAAGCGGTCGAAGACGAGCTGGCTCGCGCCGAAGACACGCGCACCGGACTGATCTCCTGCCCCCAGCCCAAGTACTACCCGGTTTCGGTGGACCGTTTCATCCGCGAAATCCTCGATCGGGAGTTCGGCAAATAGAAGACGATCGGTTGCGGTCGCGACCGCGACGACTCGGTATCTTTGCCAGACACGTGAACGAACCGAACTCCATCGATCCCGCCGGCATGGCCTCCTTGCGGATGCCTTTGCTGTCCAGGCGGCGGGTTTTCCAAGGGGGATACCTGTCGGTAGACCTTCTCGATTACGGCGGCGACCCTGTGGTGCTTCGCGAGGTGGTGGCCGTTCGTTGCGGCGTGTGCGTGCTGGGTGTGGATCGCGATGGGAACGTGGCTCTTGTCCGCCAATTCCGGCAGGCGATCGACCGGGTGATCCTCGAGTTGCCCGCAGGCGTGCGCGACCTCGGCGAGGAGCCGTTGGACACGGCACGACGGGAATTGTCAGAGGAGGCTGGGCTGGTCGGTGGAAGCTGGACGCATCTGCTGCACTACGCCCACGCCGAAGGCTATTCCGATGGTTGGATGGACCTGTTCCTCGCGGTGGATTGCGATCGCACCCACAACCATCCGGATCCGGGCGAGGCGCTCGAGATCGTCGACGTGTCCGTTTCCCGATTTTTCGAGATGGTCGACGGCGGCGCGTTCGTGGATGCCAAGACCTTGCTGGCCGCATCCAGATCGAGACAGATTTTGTCAGAACGGTGGAAGATTTGAGCGACCCCAAGCAGCCCGATCCCGCATCGGATTCCATTTTCCCGTACCTGTGGAAGCAGGTGGGCCCCTGGCGCATCCAGGTCGGGCTTGGCATCCTCGCCACCTTGTTGTCGGTGGCTTTGGACCAGGTCTCGCCGCATCTGGTGGGCGTGCTCATCGACGGCCTGCGCGCGGGGTGGGGCAAACCCGAGGTCCTGCGGGTGCTTTTCCAGTTGCTGGGAGCTGCCTTGCTCGGAGCCCTGTTGCTTTGGGCGCAGCGCTACCTGGTGATCCGCGCTTCGCGCGCCATGGAGCACGACATCCGCGGACGCTTCTTCGAGCGATTGTTGCGCATGCCCGCGTCGTTCCACGACAAGCATCCCAAAGGCGAGCTGATGACGCTCGCGACATCGGACCTCGACAGGATCCGTGACGTGCTCGGACCCGCGCTTTTGCACTTGTTCCGCACCGGGTTGTTCATCGTGTATTCTGTGGGATACCTCTTGTGGCGCGATTGGCGTTTGGCGGTGTGGGCGTTCCTTCCCCTGGTGCTCATGCCGTTCGTGGCCAATCGGGCCATGCAGGCGATGCACAAGGCCTTCGCGCGCATGCAGGCCAATCTCGCTGCGCTTTCCAATTTCACCAACGACGCCCTTTCGGGAATGACCGTGGTGAAAGGATATGGTCGCGAAGAGACGTTCGCCGCGCGGCTGGAAGTCCACTCCGACGAATTGCGTCGGGTCCAAAGCCGTTCCGCTTGGGCGACCGGCGCCATGTGGCCTGCGGTGTCGGCACTGGGCGGGATCGGGATGGTCGTGCTGGTCTGGCGCGGTTCGGCAATGGTCGCCGATGGCGAGACTTCCGTGGGTGTGCTTTCCACGGCTGTGATGGTCTTTTTCCGACTGCAATGGCCTCTCATCGGGCTGGGTTGGGTCTCGAGCATGCTCCAGCGCGGCACCACCAGCCTGGGGCGGATGCGCGCATTGGAGCGCGAGATGGAATCCTTCGACAAGGCCGAGGCTCTCGCATCGGTCGATCGTCTACCCGGTCCGCGTTCCACGCTTCCGCTGCTTGAAGTCCGGAATCTGTCGTTTCGCTACACCGCCGACCGTCCCCTGGTCCTGAAGGACGTCTCGTTGCGCGTCGAACCCGGCGAAGGCCTTGGAATCGCGGGCGGCCCGGGCTCGGGAAAGACCACGCTCCTCCACCTGCTGTCCGGTTTGCGACGACCTCCCCCGGGAACCGTCTTCGCCGATGGACAGGATTTGTCAAGGTTGTCGGCCGACGACGCGGCATCCCTCTTTTCGCTGGTGCCCCAGGATGGATTCCTGTTCTCCGACACCATCGAGGCCAACATCGCTCTGGGTCGTCCCGAAGCGGACAGCGCGATGGATCCGACGCCTTGGATCGAAGCGTCGTGCTTCGCCCAGGACCTTCCCCAGATCCCCGATGG
>JBDKGS010000396.1:0-3457 GCA_039798065.1 Fibrobacterota bacterium
CTGGTTCACGTCCACGAGGGGTATGAGGGCGTAGCCGATTTCCAGTTCCATCTGGTCGATCGCCAGGTAGTTCTCGACCTTTTCTTCCTCGTGGGTCTTGGTGGTGGTCTTGGGAGGCTCGAGCGCTGCGGCGGCGTCGGCCTTGATCGCCCTGTCCTTGCCGTAGGCGATGGCGGCGGCGGCGATGGCAAGGATCAAGAAGGGGATGTGCGGGAGTCCCGGCACCAGGGCCAGTCCACCCATGACAGAAGCTGACACGTACAACGCCACCGGCGACTGGGTGAGCTGGCTGGTGATTTCGGTGCCGAGGTTGGACTTGGAAGCCGCGCGGGTGACGATGATACCTGCCGCGGTGGAGATCATGAGCGACGGAATCTGCGCGACCAGTCCGTCGCCGATGGTGAGCTGCGTGAAGGTGCGCAGGCTTTGCATCGCGTCCATGTCGAGCATGAGCATGCCGACCACGAAGCCGCCCACGATGTTCACCGCGGTGATGATGAGGCCCGCCACGGCGTCGCCTCGCACGAACTTGCTCGCGCCGTCCATGGCGCCGAAGAAATCGGCTTCGCGGCTGATCTCGGAGCGACGGCGCTTGGCCTCGGCCTCGTCGATGTTGCCGGCGTTCAGGTCGGCGTCGACCGCCATCTGCTTGCCGGGCATGGCGTCCAAGGTGAAGCGCGCGGCGACTTCCGCGATGCGGGTCGAGCCTTTGGTGATCACCTGGAAGTTGATGACCAGCAGGATGACGAAGATGATGGCGCCCACGACCATGTTGCCGCCGGTCACGAAGGTCCCGAAGGCGTTGATGACCTCGCCGCCCACGCCTTCCGACAGGACAAGTCTTGTCACGGCCACGTTCAGAGCGAGCTTGAACAGGGTGACCACCAGCAGGATGCCGGGGAAGATGCTGAAATCCAGGACGGTCTTGATGAACATGCTCACCATCAGGATCACCAGCGCGATCATGATCATGAGCGAGAGAAGGATGTCGAGCAGAAACGGCGGCACCGGCAGCAGCATGAGGACGATCACGCCGATGACCGCGACGATGAGGAGAAGGTCCTTGTGCTTGGCGATCGCCTCGAACACGGGGTTGGACCAGGCCTGGTCGGCCCTTGTCCTCATACCCCCGAATGTCGAACCTGCATCGCTCAAGGCGCCCCCCGGTGGACCGCGACCAGATCCGGCCTGTCCAGGCCGAGTCCGGCGGTCGAGACGATTTCCGTCGCCCCGTCCAACAGGACCATTCTGCCATTTTCCGTGTCGGCGATCCAGGCTTTGTCAGGATTTGACGGATCGACCACCACTGCCCGAGGGCCGTTGACCGCCGAGTAGGTGGTCTGGAGGGTGCCGGTGGACGTGAAGCGCAGAATCTGTCCAGTGCCGGAACCTGCCGGATCGCCGAGGTCGGCGACCCAAAGCCGGCCGCCTGCAGCCGAAACGGAAATGGGTCGGTACACGCTCGTGATCCGACGCAACACGGTCCCGGCGGTATCGAAAGCCACGACGGCCGGAGTGGCGAGATCGGCCACCCAGAGGATGGATTGGCTTTCGTCCCAGGCCAGCGAGACCGGACGGCGCAACAGGCCGCGACGGATGAAGTCGAGCTTGCCGCTGGTCGAACGTCCCACGTAGCCGCTGTCGGCGCTGGCGAACCAGGCCCGGGCCCATGCGCCTTGGTCGACCACGACCGATTGGACCACGTTGGGCAAGCCGGTGAGCAGGGCGGTGGAACCGTCGATCCGCGTCAATTTTCCGGTCAGGCCCGAGCTGTCTCCGCCGCCGACCCAGCAGAAGGATCCGTCGACGTCGCAAGCCACGGAGCGTCCGAATTTCACCGAGTCGGAAAGTGTCCGAGCCACTCCGGTGCTCGTGAATTTCCGGACCTTGCCGGTGCCGCGGTCGACGGCCAGGAGGGTGCCCCCGTCGCGCACCGGATCGATGTCGATGTCGATGATCTCTCCGAATCCGCGCAGCCGTTGCGCGATGACCGGTTTTTGTCCAGCTGTGAGCGCGATCTTGGTCAGTTCCGATCGGGTTCCCGTCCAGATGCTCCCTTGCTCCCTGTAGGTGCACAATCGCAGTCGCCAAGGTTGCCTGCCGCCACCCAGTCCGTCGGCCAGGAGCAGCGTGATGGTGGTGTCGACCAGGGAATCGGTGGGCGCTTTCCAGAGCATCACGGAATCGCCCGCGGTTCCCGATCTCCAGGCCAGGGTTCCGGCGGCTCCCAGCGGCATGGGGAGCGGCACGTCCCAGCGGCCCGGCCAATTCTTGTCGGGATCGGTGAGGCGGAAGCGGACCAGCGCGTTCTCGCCGGGGTGCACGGCCAGCACGATGGTGTCCTGGCGCGTGTAGATGGTGCGCTGGACGGCTGAATCCATGGATGGTCCCACCAGCACCGAATCGAGGCGCGGAAGGACGTTGCGGACTGTGACGGAAATCGACGAACGCTCCAGTCCCCCCACGTAGTAGCGGAGGGTGTCTTTGGGCATGATCTTCTTGACGGTGTCCACCTTCGAGGGAAGGGTGTCCCATCGCAGCACCAGGGTGTCCAGCACGATGTTGCTGTCCCTGTCGCGCTGGAAACCGCGCGAGACCAGGGTGGCGCGACCCAGACCCCAGGCCAACTTCGACGAGTCCTTGCCCGCCCGACGCACCGCGGCCTTGACCACCACCTCCCCACCGCGGTATTCGCCTGTGGGGTCGGGGATCGATAGTTGGACGGAAATCGACGGATCGGCGCTGCCCAGCGGGAAGGAGCATCCTTGGACAAAAAATGTCGATGCGCAGGCGACCAGGAGGACCGCCCAGGCGGCCACCGGACGGAACTGGCTCTTTCCCGTGCGGAACACGAAGGCGAGGAGTTCGGCCACGGCGGCGTACAGATCGGCGGGGATTTCGTCGCCGGGTTCCACCTGGGCGTGGAGCGCGCGCGCAAGCGGCGGATTTTCGATCAGAGGTACGCCGCTTTCCGTCGCCAGCTCGCGGATGCGCTTGGCGACAAGGTCCGCTCCCTTGGCCACCACGACGGGCGTCCGGTCCACTCCCTGGCGATAGCGGATGGCCACCGCGTAGTGGGTGGGGTTGGTGACGACCACTGTCGCCTTGGGCACTTCCCGCATCATGAATCGCTTCTGCATCTCGCGACGCAATTGACGGATTTTGCCTTTGATGCGCGGGTCGCCTTCCGACGATTTGGCTTCGTCCTTGACTTCGTGCTTGGTCATCTTGAGGTCGTCGAACCAGGTCTTCTTCTGGTATATGAAATCCGCGATGCCGAGGACGGTGAGGATCAGCGACATCTTGATCACCGCGTGGAAAGCCAAGTCCGCCGTGAACGACGCTTGTGCGACGAACGGCCATCCGGCCATTTCCAGGAACGCTCCCCTGTTGTCCCAGACGATGTCGAATCCGATCACCGCGACCACGCCCATGCGCACCACGCTCTTGAGCAGTT
>JBDKGS010000397.1:0-3433 GCA_039798065.1 Fibrobacterota bacterium
GTTACCGCGAACTGCCTTTGCGCATCGCGGAATTCGGATCGTGCGTGCGCAACGAGCCTTCGGGCACGCTGCACGGCATCATGCGCGTGCGTGGCTTCGTGCAGGACGACGCCCACATCTTCTGCACGCCCGACCAGATCGGGCAGGAGGTCGCCGACTTCTGCGCCCTGCTCAAGGAGATGTACGCCGACTTCGGGTTCCACGAAGTCATCGTGAAGTTCAGCACCCGCCCCGAAAAGCGCGTGGGCACCGACGAGTCGTGGGATCGCGTGGAAAAGGCATTGGCCGACGCCTGCAACTACGCTGGCCTCAAGACCGAACTGAACCCCGGCGAAGGCGCCTTCTACGGCCCCAAGCTGGAATTCACGCTCAAGGATTGCCTGGGGCGCCACTGGCAGTGCGGCACCATTCAAGTGGACCCCAACCTCCCCGAACGCCTCGGTGCGGAATACGTGGGTGAGGACGGCGCTCGTCACACGCCCATCATGCTGCACCGCGCCATCCTGGGTTCGCTGGAACGCTTCATCGGCATCCTCATCGAAAATTACGCGGGTGCCTTCCCCACATGGTTGTCGCCGGTGCAGGCCGTCATCATCCCAGTGTCCGAAAAGCACCTGGAAGCGGCCAACAACATGGCGGCCACCTTGCGCGCAGCCGGTGTGCGCATCACGGTCGACGAGCAGAACCAGAAGCTTGGCTATAAGATCCGCGAAGCCGAAACGCGTCGCCTCCCGTACATCCTGGTGGTGGGCGAAAAGGAAGCGCTGTCCGGTGCAGTTTCTGTCCGCCAGCGCGGCGGAACCGATCTGGGCAGCATGGCCGTGACGGAATTCGCCGCTCGCGTGGCCGAGGACGTCGCGACCAAGCGGTGATCGCTCTCGACAAAATTTGACTGAATCGACGCCTCTCCCGGTAACGCCGGGGGAGGCGTTTTTTTGGTCAGGGAACGACGAGCGCCGTGTCCCGATCCCGCACGCAGCGGATGTTCAACGCGTTCACGCGAGCCATCGTCAAAAGACGGATTCCGTCATCTTCGTTGGACAGGAACGCGCCCCAGGCGCTGGTGCACGAAAAATTTGTCTGGTTCGTCCGGGTCCAGAAAGCTGCGCGATATCCTGCATCCAGGAACGAGCTGTCCACAGGAGTGTGCCCGTACAAACCGTATCCTTGGCCGCCTTGGGTCCACACCCCACTGGGCAGCGCGGAAAATCCAACCCGGTCGGAATCTGACCCCGATTTTCCATCGGGCCGTACCGACCAACCCCCGATGGATTTCAAAATCCCTCCAGCCGCATCCATCCCACCCAACGCCGACGCCAGCGAATCCCATTCCGCGGTGTCGGGCAGGTGCCAACCGGAAGGGCAGATTCCTCGCTTGTCGTTGGTCACGTCGCAAAAGTTGACCAAGCTGGTGTCCCGCATGGCCAGAGGCCAGGTGTAAAAACGCCCACCGGATCGGCATCGCGAGGTGTCGTTTGCCGGACAATGGCTCCAGGTCCTGTCCAACGTGTCGAACGACAGATTCTGCGCCATCCAGACCTGGTGCCCGATCACCACCGTGGGATAGACTTTTTGATCGCGAGGGTCGATGAGATCCGGGCCGGCTACGTGCCGAAAAACGTTCTGCTGGGCCACCGGGGCCGACGATCCGGATTCCGTCCCGCACGAGACCAAGACGACAAAACAGAAAATGGCGTACACGCGGAGCATGGATCCAAGAATACCTTCATTGGGCGATGTCGCGATTCCCGCTGTACATTCTGTTCCTTGCCATCGGAACCGCCCATGCCGTGGGCCCCATTCCCGGCGTCAAGAACCATTGGGTCGCCAATTCGGGCGGCAACCACTTCGACCACATCCAGAACTTCATCGAAGAGATGACCGTCAAGTCCGACGGCACGGTGCTCACCCAAAGCTTCTACGACGAAGCCCAGCACCCCGATGCCGCCTACAAGGACGGACGATCTGTGGGGTACAACTGGGGCAGGGACTCCACCAATCCCCATCCTTCGCGTCGCGCCACGTTCGGCGGCGTCACCTGGAACATCCGTAATTTCTGGGGTCGGGCATTTCTTGGCAAGGTCTATCCACCCGCCAAGGACAGCCTCCCGTTCATCGAGTCCTCCGACGGCCGCACGATCCGCACACTGGTGGATCCCACCGCCATCGCCTTCGATCGCGACGGCAGGCTGCTGGTGGCCGAAAACGGTCCCGACCAGGACATCAAGATCTTCGATGTCTCGGGCACGCCAAAAATTGTCGGAACCTTCGGCGATCCCGGCGGAGTCTTCGCAGGCCCCGTTCGCGGCGCGACTGGTCCCAAACGATTCTGGGGAATCCGGGGCATCGGGGTAGACAGCATTGGGCGCCTGTACGTGGGTTGCACGGGAATGCCCATGCAGGTGGGCGGCGGCACGCACATCCGCTGCTATTCCGGCATGACAAAATCCGACACACTCGTGTGGGAAGTGCTGGGCCTGGCCTTTGTGAACACGGTGGATGCCGATCCCGACAGTGGCGGCACATCGCTGCAGAAAAACCACACGCGTTTCCACATGGATTGGAGCAAGCCTCCCGGCCAAAGCTGGAGCTTCGCGGCCGCCACATCCGATCCGTTCAGATATCCCGACGACCCGCGCCTTGTGCATTCGTTTGAATCGGTCTGGTTTCGGCGCATCGAAGGCAAACGATTCCTTTTCCTGGACGACATGTATGGGAACTACCTGGCGGTCACCCGATTCGAAGACCAGTCGGAAATTGGCGTCCCATCCCTGTTCTTGCCTATAATGCGCGACTTGCGGGACAGCGCTTCCGACGGCTGGGCGCTGGACAAACGCCCTGTATGGGGCGCGGCCAAGGAGGGCGACTACCGAAGATGGGTCTGGCGCGACGACAATGCCGACGGCCAGGTCCAGGCCAACGAGTTCCACACCTACGAGCTGGTGTTCCCGTACACGCGTGCCATCGACATCGACGACTCGGGCGATATCTGGTGGAGCGGCGGTTCTTACATGGTCCAATTTCCGACAGGTGGCTTGGACGAGCACGGAGTGCCCCGCTACCCCATCGACAAAATCCGTCGTTGGAAGGTCCCGTTCAAGGTGCGCGCCGAGGAGAACAACAACTACGTGATGCACCTGAGGTACCTGCGCACGGAGGACGTGATGTTCATCGCCACCGGAGTGCACGAAGGCCTGATCGCCAACATCTACCGTTACGACCATTGGACCGAGAACGCGCTCCCGTTCCTGGGCTGGGGCCCCACCGCCAACTCCGAAGACACATTGGTGCACTCCTGGAAGATCACCGTCCCGTACAAGTTCCCGGCCGACTGGAGCCAGTCCCTGGACGGCCGCGTGCTGGATACCTGCCTCTTCCCGACCACCATGACCGCCGACGCCGACTACGTGTACCTGGGCTACGTCGACAAGGG
>JBDKGS010000398.1:0-3373 GCA_039798065.1 Fibrobacterota bacterium
TGTACTTGAACGAAGCGCTGGACCGCATCTCGGAAGGCACCTTCGGCATCTGCAAGAAGTGCAAGAAGGCGCCGCACGCCAAGAACCCCGACCAGCCCTGGATCACGCGCCAGCGCCTGGAAGCGGTTCCCACGGCCACGCTTTGCATCTGGCACAAGGCCGAGGCCGACGCCACCAAGCAGGTCAAGGACAAGGAATAAGCAGACAAGATCCGTCCATGACGGATCCTGTCCATGACGGAAAACGAAACGGCATCCCGACCGGGATGCCGTTTTTCGTTGGTGTGCGCCGCGCCCTTCGACTCCGCTCAGGGGGCGGCGCCTTGCAACAGCGATTGTGTGGCTGCGCCTGACTCCAACGGTGCATCAGTCAAATCGTGGCCGTTCCCTGAGCGGAGTCGACTGCTGCGGCATCACGGCTTCGGCAGGGCGCCTTTGGCGCCAAGGAGGCCACGTCCCACCTACTTCGGTTCCTGCCCCACAGGCCAGCTGATGTTCAAACGGTATCCGTTGGGCAATAGCGACAAGTCCCATGCCTCGCCGGCGTTGTCCTTCCAGACCAGCAGCGAAAATTCGGAGGGCATCTGTTTCATGGCCAACAGGTCTTGCAGGACCTCGTCGGCGAACAGGCCGTCGGTGCGTTCCGGATCCCACTCCGAGCCGCCGATCAGTCCAGGAACCGCCTGGTTTCCGGCGGCGAAGAACTTGCGGAAGCTTTCGCGAAGCGCGTCCTTGAGGGGAGCCGGGCTCGGATCGGTGGCAGACAGGGCTCGGTTGGCGTCGTTTGAGGCCTGCGCGTCGTTGATCTGCAACTCCAGGCGGGTGGACTTCTTGGTGTTGAAAATGGTCACGGTGCCGCGTCCGTTGCGCGTCGACCAGGTCCGGCTGTTGGGTTGCTTGGCTGCTTGTTCCTTCAAATTGGCGGTGAGCGCCGACAACGACTTACCGCCCCAGACGGGGCGCATGCGGCCAAGCGATCCGGTGGTTGCCAGGCGGCCGCCATCCTGCTGGCCGGAAATGCCCAGGTCAAGTTTTGTCTGCGCCCATTCGCGCGACGAGATCCGGATCTGCGGCCCTTGGAGCGTGTTCTGGAGCTGGGCGGCCATTTCGCCTTTGTTGGGCAGGAAGTTGATGGCCGTGTTGGGCGCTTGGAGCACCTGGTAGGGAGACACCAGCGGGGTGCCTTGGCGCAGAAGCTCGAACCGCACGCCTTTGCCGTCCAGGACCGTCCAGAGTTCGGCCTTTTCCCAATTTTCGCGACCAGGGCGGAGCCAGAGCTCTTCCATGGAACGGCTGTTCTTGAACAGGACGTGGACTTCGAATTCCTGGCTGGAAAGTCCCGATCGGCGCTTGACGGTCCAGACGTTTTCCTTGGTCCCGAACGGCCCGTCGTTGACGCGACTCGGCTGGCCCCAGATCTTGGCGTACTCGTTCGGGGAGCGTCCCATGCCCGCAAGAACGGGCTGAGCCTGGGCGGCCAGCGCCGCGAGAAGAAGGGTGGCAAAAACTGACTTCAACATGGTTCTCCTCGGGTGCCGTTCCAACGAAGGCGTCGAGTGGCGTGGTAGGCGATCCCCGATTCCACGTAGGCGGCTTCGCCCATGAAAACGGGATAGATGGTGGGGCCGCGGTAGGGCAGCGTGGTCTCGGTCGAAGGATCGACGAACAGCGGGTCGCCGTCTTTCAGCGGCTGGTAGTCGAAACCCCAGGCGCTCGAATGGATCAAGGCGCAAGGGCGCCCGTTCTTGTCCAGAGGGTACCGTTCGACAGAAACCGTCTCGAAGATCTCGAAGCGCATGTCCGTGAGCGCCGTGGAGGGGTCGAATTCGTGCTCCGCGATGGATAGTCGGTCGAGAATGCCTTTGACGTGGTCGCGGGCGGCCAGCCACGCCCAGTGGCAATGGGTGCCGTGCGGGACCGGTCCGATTTCGAGCGTGATCTCGTGGCGACCCAGGGACGGCAGGAACACGTTGGATCGCGAGGATTCGGGAGTATGGAGGATGCGTACTCGCGGATCGGATTCCTGGGCTTTTGCGGCCAGGTACAACGGCCACGGATCCAAAGCGGTGAGGATCCAGGTGACGCCCATGTTCGAGGTCGTGTTGTGCAGGTCCACAACCAGATCGGGACCTGCCGAATCGTTGCCAAGCCGGGCAAATCCTGGACGCGAATCGTTGCGACAAAGATTGTCGCGGATTTCCAGCGCCCGGCGGCGTTCCCACTGGGGGTGATCGGGTGTGGCGTTGTCGAGTTCGGGCCCAAAACAACGGTTCAGATCCCGATCCAGGTAGCGGAGATTGCGCTCTACGGCCTTTGGATTGGCCAGCAGCGCCTGGACTTCCAGCCCGGGACGTTTCCATTCCTCGGGGTTTTCCAGCATGTGCTGGACGACCCAGATTCCTCCGCGCTCATTGCCATGGGTGCCACCTACGACGGCGATACGAAATGGCCTGTCGCTCACGCTGTGATCCGCGAATTGTCGGAGGCTTGCTGGAGGTTCATGGCTTGTTCCAAGATAGACTGCATTCTGCGATGGTCGATTTCCAAGAAACGAAAAGGACCGCCAATTGGCGATCCTTTCGAAGTTCGGTGTCCTCGATGGTCCCGAAGGATCAGTAGCGGAACCAGAAGTACTTGAGAGCGGCCTTGACCTTGAATCCGTTGTTGATGGCGATCTTGCCGTCGCCCGAACCCATCAGAGTGTAATCGAAGGCGAGTTCGGCGCTGAAGTCGCCGCCCAAGGACATGTCGATACCGAGAGTCGGCACCATCTGGCTGCCTCCCGAACCTTCCGGCTTGTCGTCGATCAAGTACTTGTCGTAGCCCTTGTAGGTGAAGGCCAGGTAAGGGCGGTACTGCTCTTCGGCGAGCAGGTATCCGGCGCGCAAGTAGGCGCTCCAGGAGTTTTGCTTGTCGAGCTGGCGATTGGTGGCGGGAAGGTCGAAGCCGTAGACGAAATTCGTCATCAGCAGGTACTTCTTCTGGATGGTGAGATCCAGGAAGGCGCCGAAGTCCAACTGGCCGTCACCGTTGCAATACGCACCCGAGCCAAGAGCCTCGCCCACCGGCAAGACCAACGCGAAGTAGGCGCCAACGCCTCCATTCGCGCCGCTGCCCTGGATTTCGTAGGCGCTTTTCACACCCATGGTCCAGTCGCCGAATCCCGCTGCGGAAGTGTCGCCGGCGCCGAGATTGGCCATCTGGGAGTTGGTGCCGCTGTTGCTGTTGGCAGGATTCACGCGACGGGCATCGCCTGCGCCGAGCACGTAAGGAATGTCCAGAATGGCCTCGGTGTTGGACACGAAGCCGTGGCGAACATGGAGGTTCAATTGGGTGAGCGTGCCAGCATTGGTGCTCTTGATCGCACTGGAGCC
>JBDKGS010000399.1:0-3356 GCA_039798065.1 Fibrobacterota bacterium
TCGCCCAGAGTCCCCGCACAGCGCGTGCCGCAGAGTTCGCCAAGGATGTCGGGATTGGGGACAAGTTCCAAAGTCCGCATTTCACGGGATGCAGCGATCTTGCCCGACTCGCGTTGGGCAGGACGGAAATCGGCAACGGCTGCGGCGCAGATGGCCGCATCGTGGGCGGGCCACTGGGCCAGGGCGGCAGCGTGCATCTCCAGCGAGGTGCGCACCCGTACGATCTTGGCGCCGGCGGGCAGTGCGGCGTCCATGGGGCCCGCGATCACGGTCACGTTGTGTCCGCGACGGATGGCTTCTTCGGCGATGGCCGCTCCGGTGCGGCCCGAGCTCTGGTTGGTGAGCACGCGAACGTCGTCGATGGGTTCTTCCGTGCGCCCCGCGGTCAGCAGGATTCGCAGCGGCTTTCGCGCCTTGGGCGCGAAGAGGGCGGCAAGCGCCGACAAAATCTGGTCAGCGTCGGGCAAGCGCCCCGGGCCGGTTTCGCCGCATGCCAGCGCACCATCGTCGGGCCACAGCACATGGGCTCCATCCTGCGCCAGAACAGACAGATTCCGTCGTGTGGCGGGGGCGTCGAGCATGCGGGTGTTCATGGACGGGCACAGCAGCTTTGGACCTTGCACCGTGAGCCAGGCCAAGGCCACAGGGTCGTCGGCCAACCCCGCGGCGAACCTGGCGAGGGTGTTGGCGGTGGCCGGGGCCACCACGTACGCGTCGGCCCAGATGGCGGTATCGATATGGCGCGTGTACACCGAATCGTCGTCCCCGAAGACTTCCAGCGATACCGGAAAACGGGTCAAAGCGGAAAGCGCGGCCGGTGCTACCAGTCGCGCTGCATTGTGCGTAAGTACGCACCGAACCTCGCATCCAACCTTCTGCAGGCGACGAACAAGGTCCGGAGTTTTGTAGGCCGCAATACCCCCGGTGATGCCAAGTAGGACGCGCCGTCCCGACAATCCGGAGGTCAACGGATTATTCCTCGATCGAGATCTTGACCTTGCCTTCGCGCAAACGGTCCATGGCCACGGTGGTGGGCTTCACGCCCTTGAGGTCCAAGAACCCAAGGCGGGACTGCTCATTGATGAAGCGAGCTTCCTGAGCGGCAACGACCACGGCTTCGAAAGGCGACATGCCCTTTGCGTAGACTTCGTCTGGATCGTAGTGCAAATGCTTGGAAACCATGAATAGGCCTTTCGGTCTCAAGGACACATGTCTGTAAGAGGGAGAAGTATACAAATACCGTTGGCTCTTTTGGGGAGTGGGTAAGCTCCCCGGCTGCGGCTTGGCTTTTGGGAGGGGGGGAGGCTTTCCAACTCCAATTGGGCAATTCGGGAGTTTCGAAATCGATGAATCGGGTTTCTGGATTCGCTGGAGTGCATTGTTCGGTTAATTTGGCAGCCACTATGGCAAACGCATCTCGCTTCGCATCCTCTTCCAAACCCGGTGCATCCACGTTGGTTCTCCAAGTATGGAGCAAGGCGAAGGTGGTGCTCAAGATCGTCAAAGGGATCTTCCTCGCCTACGCCGTGGCATTTTCTGTCGCCGGCACCCTGTTGCTGGGATTGGCTGCGTACAAGGCCTGGTCGCTCTACGATTCGGTGGCGGGTCTGGCCGATCGATGGCCCGAAAAGACGGCCATGATGGAACTGCGCGAACGGCAATGGAAGGATTCCGGCATCGTGGTGGAAACGCGTTGGAAGCCGGTGCCGCTGTCGAAGATTTCCGAAAATCTTCGCAAGACGGTGCTGGTTGGGGAAGACGACAAGTTCTACAACCACAACGGTTTCGATATGGACGCCATCCAGAACGCCCTTGCCGAGGCCAAGGAAAAAGGCAAGGTCAAGCGGGGCGCCAGCACGATCACCCAGCAGCTGGCCAAGAACCTCTACTTGAGCCCCAAACGCAGCTTTTCTCGCAAGGCCCAAGAGGCCTTGTACACGTTGGCGTTGGAGCATTTTCTGTCCAAGGACCGCATTTTCGAGTTGTACCTGAACGTGATCGAATGGGGGAGAGGCGTGTATGGCGCCGAAGCCGCTTCGCAGACGTTTTTTGGCGTCTCTGCATCGGAACTGGATCTGGATCAGGCGGCTCGGCTGGCGGCGGTGCTCCCCAAACCGCTCAAGGTGAGCCCCATCGGCGCCAACCGATTCATGCTCAACCGCAAGGCGGCGATCTTGCAGAACCTGAAACTGTTCCGCGGATTCGGGCCTGGCAACGACACCACCAAGACCGAGGAGTCGGACGACGAAGCCGAGGTGGAGGACGATTCCGCTTCCGTGATCGCCCCGATCGTCGACACTGCCAAGGCCGCGCCGGAAGCCGCCCCGACGGAATTCGTCAAGTCGGCAGTCGACTCGACGCGCTGACGCCCCGGGGGCTTATTTCCGCGCCCGGAATGCCGCCACGGATTGGATCTTGTCGCCGACCTTCACGTTGTTGGCCGCCATCCATCCGCGATTGACTTCCAGCGCGTAGACGATATCGTCGGTGGCCGAAGGGTAGCGCGAAAGGCGTTCCGGCGACACGCCTGGTTCGATGCGCATGGTCTGGATGTCGCGCACGGTCCCGCGTCGGTCCAGGTAGGCGATGTCCAGATCGAACCAGCAGTCGATCATCCAGAAGGTGCGGCGTTGGGCCTCCGGGAACACGAAGAGCATTCCCGAATTCCAGTCCATGCTCTTGCGACCCGACAATCCGAGCGTGCGCAGCGAATCGTTGTCGACGATGTCGACAGAAAGCGTCGCCTTCCCGATTGCAAGCTTGGCCTTCTGGGTCTTGGCGACCGGAGCCTTGGGTTTCGCGACGGTCTTTGCAATCGCCGGGGAACCGGCGACCAAAACCAATGCGAGTAGAAGGCTCCAGCTCTTCAATGTTTTTCGCCGCCGGTCAGTTTGTTCCACAGCTTGCCGAACAGGTTCTTGGATGGCGCGCTGCCCAAAGGCTTGCCTGCCGATCCAGCTGGACGCTCGTCCCGGCGTTCACCTGCACGCGGGCCGCGATTGCGACCCCGACGGGATCCGTCACCACCATGGTTCTGGTTTCCGCTTTGGCCTTGCTGACCCGCTCCGCGTTCGGAGCGGCCACCCGAGGCCTGGCCGCCTTGACCGCGTTCGCCGCGTCCCGATGATTGTCCGCCTTGGCTCGACCGTCCGCCATCCTGACGATTCCTGTCGTCGCGGCCAGCGGGCTTGTTGCCGCCGCGTTGGCCATTGGATTCCGACCGTGCGTTCTGCTGGCCCTTCGAATCCCCTCGGCCCTGGCGATTGCGCTGGCGCGGCGCCTTGGCCGACTTGTTCCCGCCTTCGACGAATTTCGGCGCTTCCATGGGGCGGCCGTTGGCGTCCTGGCGAGGCACA
>JBDKGS010000400.1:0-3343 GCA_039798065.1 Fibrobacterota bacterium
CAGATACCGCGGCGATTCGATCCGTGAAAATATTGTGTTCATAGCGCGGTCGACTCCACGGTCTTCTTCTTGTTCGATTCAGGCGGATTCTGGATCAAGTACACGATGGCCACGGCGGCACCCGCCACCACGACCGTACCTCCCACGACCCATGGCCAGACGCGAGGCTTCTCGACGGTCAGGACGGAATGTTCGGAGGCGGGTTTTTTCTTTCCCGAGAAAATCTGGGCCATCTCCCAAGCTCCCGCTCGCAAAAGCACATCCATGCCGCCTTTCACATCCAGGGCATGGCTTTGCAGATTCTGTCCGGTCCCCACGTCGACCACCTTGAGATTGAAGGTCAACAAGTTTCCCACTTTTCCGACCTCGCCAACCACGATCCGCTCCACGCCCAACAGTTGTCCGACCTGGACCTGGCAGTCTTCCGATGTACACGCGCCGCTTTGCTGGAAACCTTGTTCGCGCAGGATCGCATCCATGTTGCGGCGTTCCAGGATCTGGAAGGCCTGGGTCTTCTGGAACTCGGTTTCCAATCGGGCGCTCAGAGCCGAAAGGTCGCCAGCCGAAACCTGCGCGGACGAGTTGCGAATTTCGAGAATGGCCATGCGCGGAAGGCGCGAGGTGCCCGACAAATTTTGGGGAGTGTCGGCGATGGAAAGTCCGACCAGGCACAGCAGAGCGTGGAGAATATTTCTGACATAAGTGCGGCCGGGCATCATAGGAGGTCTCCGCGAGTTCCCAAACGATCGATGAGAGTGAGTACGAGTTGCATTCTTGAGCAAGAAGATACCTCGTCAACCCCATCGGAGTCACGGATCCGGGCGATTCAACACGCGATGCGGGGGCAAACTGTGATGCGTCTCACACCGTTGGGTATTGAGCCTCTTCGGGGAATGATCCCCCGAAGTATGGCGGTCGGTGTGTCGAGATTGGAACGAGGTCAGAACTGCGCGATAAACTTCCAAGCTTCCGGCGGGTTCCAACTTGTCGATTGACCGGGATCCGTCGGTTCCCAGCCATGGGGGCCGTCGAAGACGCAGTAGACGGTGGGATAGCCCGCCTTGCAGTTCTTGTACACGGTGCAGGTGTGCGCCTTGCCGGCGGCGGGGAAGGTCGTGGAGTTGGCCTCGGCGGTGCACCCGTTGATGGCGGCGAACTGGGCCTGCTTGATGCGCCCGCTGGTGGGGATGGGTGTGCCGCTGGCGTCACCGCTTGCCTGCGAGGCGTAGTACGCGATCGGCTTGGTCAGGGTGGTGGGGCACGATCCGGTCAGATCGGCGCCCGAGAAGAACGCGACACCGCGGAACACGTCGGCGCGCGTGCAGGCGATGGCGATGGACATGGCGCCGCCAAAGCTGAATCCGGTCGCGAAGATCCGGCTCTTGTCGATGCACAAGTCCCCTTGCACCTGGGCCAGGATGTCGTCGGTGAAATTCACGTCGGTCTTGCTCCACGAGCCGGCTCCGTTCTCGGCTTCGGGTGCGACGAAAATGGTGTTCTTGGAGTCGTAGGTGGCCATGCGGAAATAGTTGCGGGTAGCCACGGACTGGGCCGACGACCCCGATTCGGCGAAGGCGAAGACCAACCGGTACGCCTGGGTCTTGTCGTAGGACGCCGGAACGTTGAGGATGTACTTGCGGGTCTTTCCGCCGCTTTGCAACGAGAGCGTTCCGTTGGCCAGGGTCCGCGTCTTGTCGCAGCCGGTGCTTCTTGCGGCGAGCGTCTTCATCACGATGGCGAGACCGGTCTGGTCGTAGGAGGTGATGGCAGTTTTTGTCGTCGCGAAGCCGGTTTTTGTCGCGACGACCGTATCGATGGCTCCACCGGCTTGGCTGCGCGCCAACGCGGCCCCGGATACCGGGATGGAAAGGTTTCCTTGGATGAACAGGTCGTGTCCCGTCTGGACAAGATTCGCCGTTGCCGTCGAGCCGTCAATCTCGATTTGGAGCACATACAGGCCCGGGGTCGATTTCGGAAGCGAGAAAGCCAATTCGCCCGATTCCATCCGCCCCAGCGAAGGCAGCTTCGTGAGCTTGCCATCGACGGAAACCATCGTGACGAATTCCGGCAAACTGGAGGAGGCGAGCGAAAGCAGGATCCGATTCCCCTCGATCGACAGGCCGCGGATCTGCGCGTTCGAAAACCTCGCCGATCCTTTCGGAGCCACACCGGAGGGCGAGTCGAGAAGGAATTCGCCCTTCGAATCGGTCAGGACGGTTTTTGACGGATTCGAGACAAGTCCGACCTGGACCGAGGGAATGGCCGCGCCGTTCTCGTCCTTGATCGTTCCCGTGACGGCGAAGGCCGATGTCGTGGCCATCGCCAAGCCGATCAATACCGTGGAGACTATGCGCAATGGGGACTTCCTTCGATGGACGTTTGCAACAGAAGCGATTCGGGCCGATCCGGTGACGAGGATGCGTTGCCGCGGCGTCGATACGAACGCGATGTGGCATCCGGTTCATCGGTTTCATGGTGGCCTTTGTAGGGAAGTTGACCCCGATGGCCTCGGTGCGTCCCTCGATTGGAGGCGAAGGCCTTGTAATTTCATCAAAACCCACCATCGACATGGTTTGTCGAGCCCTCCTGGGAAGAAGGCGTTCGTAGAGAAACGACGAATGTCCATTCGAGCGTTGACGATCCGGGTTGTTCCTGCGATCCGTCGGCCTTATGGGGGCGTCGCCCTTGGAGCGATTTGTTCCGCGACCTGGGGGCGGCACAGGTAGATCGCGACATGGGGGGAGGCCGGCACGGTGCACGACACGAACCCATCCATGCGCCGGGTCTCGGCCGATCCTTCCGCTCGATAGGAGGCGATTTTCGTTCGGATGGAGTCCGGGATCGCGTACCGCTCGCAGAAACTGTCGGTAACTATTCCTTGGGCGGCCTCGCGCCAGGGGCGGAACATGCGCGAACTCCATCGCGACAACTTTCCATAGGGTGTGCTGTCCGACCCCAAGTAGCGGACATCGGGGATCCACGCCCTGGCGCGACGCAGATCGCCTTCCAGCAAAAGGCCGATTCCGTGGAATCCTTGAAGCCGGAAATCGCCAGGATGGATGTTCAGGGCGCGATCGGTGCGCCTTCCAAGGTCTCGCCAATTTCCGTCCAACACCGCGCTCAAGGATCCCGCCACGTGGCAGGCAAGGAGGGTACTGTCGCGGGAAAGGCAGGAATCGGCAAGTCGCGCGATCGCCGGCAGATCGTTCCCGGATCTTTCGAGGAGGGCCAACCTGCGCGACATGGAGGCCTCGTAGGGGAGCATGCGCCACGCGTCCAGCGATTCGGGCGGCGCGATGGCCATGATCCGGGCGCTGTCGATCAGACGGAAAATGTCATTGGA
>JBDKGS010000401.1:0-3322 GCA_039798065.1 Fibrobacterota bacterium
TCTGGATACGACTTCGCACGAAGAGCTGGACGGAGTCCATGTGGTGCGCCGCAGCTGGTACGAGACCGACGAACGCATCCAGCACAACGACTTCCATTTCTTCTCGCCCAACGGCGACGGCACCTTTCGCTTGGAACGCGAGGAACACTCCCAACGGGTGTGGGCCCTCAAGGAATTCGACCGAGCCAGCGCCGCCGCGGGATTGGTGCGGGTTGCCGCCTACGACGACGACTATTCCAGCTCCAGCGCGACCTCGGAGCGCATCCATTTGCTGTTCATGAAGCCCAAAGCCCGCAAAGGCAAATGAACATGGCTGACCGCTCGAGTGCTGGTGAGGTCGAAAAGGCGATCGCGGGTCCTGCCCAATGACAATTTCTGCTGATCAGACCGGAAGGCCGATGAAGTTGGGTCTCGTTGGCGGGATCGCCAGCGGCAAAAGCACCGCCGCCGCATTCCTGCGTGAACGTGGCTGGGAGATCGTGGACGCCGACAAGGTGGCGCACGAGGTCTACGCACCGGGGACAAAAACTGTCGATGAAATCCGCGAAGCGTTCGGTGCCGGTGTGGTCCTTCCCGACGGAAGTGTGGACCGCAAGGCGTTGGGGGCCATCGTGTTCGGGAATCCCGAAGCTCTCCAAAGGCTGGAAACGTTGGTGCATCCGGCCACGCGGCTTCTGATCGCGCGGCGAATGGACGAGGCCGTGACCCGCTCGGGACGCGCCGTGCTTGAATTGACGCTTCTGCATCGATGGCCCGAGATGGCCGCCAAAATGGACCGGGTACTTGGAATTCGCTGCCCGGACGAAATCCGTCTTCAGCGACTGATGACAAGAAATGACCTGACCCGCGAACAGGCGCAGGCCAGGTTGGATTCGCAAGCACCTCAAGAGCAGATTCTGTCACCCGCGTCGATGGTGGTGGACAACGACGGGACGGTCGATCAGATGAGGGCGCGGCTCGAAGCTTTGTGAGGTGGGCATCCTGCGCCTCTACGGGCCATTGTTTCCAAAGGGGTTTTCGCGCCAAGGAGCCCGCGGAAGTTGTAAGCTAGTGGATAGCGATCCGATTGGACCCCAGGGGCCGCCGGCGCGGAGGACGGTCCATGCGGGTGCTTCTGACGGGTGCGAACGGGTACATCGGGAAGCGGCTTCTTCCCCATCTTGTGGAGGCAGGCCACGAGGTGGTGTGCTGCGTGCGTGATCGACGACGGTTTCCGTCGGAGGGGATCTACTCGCATCCTTCGGTGTCGGTGCTGGAGATCGACTTTCTGCGCGAGCCGGTCCTGGACGAGAGTCTGCCCCGGTTAGATGCGGCCTACTACCTGATCCATTCGATGAGCGAGCCCACCGACGACTTCGGGGCGATGGAGGAGGCGTCCGCCAAGCACTTCCTGAAGCTGGCCGAACACGCGGGGGTTGGACAAATTCTGTACCTGGGTGGGATCGTCAACGAGGCTCGCTTGTCGCGGCATCTTCAATCGCGACAAAACGTGGATGCGATCCTGCGTTCGGGGAACATTCCCGTCACCACCCTCAAGGCGGGGATCGTGGTGGGATCGGGGAGCTCGTCGTTCGAGATCATCCGCGATCTGGTCGAAAAGCTTCCGGTGATGGTGACGCCGCGTTGGTTGAACACCCGCATCCAGCCCATCGCCATCCGCGACGTGCTGCAATTCCTTCTGCGCTGCCTTGGCGAGAGAAACACCTACGGTGGATCGTACGACATCGCCGGCCCCGACATCCTCACATACAAGAAGATGCTGCTGGAGTTCGCGCAGGTGCGGGGGCTCAAGCGGCGCATCTGGACAGTTCCTGTCATGACCCCGCGGTTGTCGTCGTACTGGTTGTTTTTCGTGACTTCCACCTCGTACACCTTGGCGGTGCACCTGGTGAACAGTATGAAGGTGGAAGTGGTGGCACGACCCAACGACTTGGCGGTCAGGCTGGGCATCGTGCCGCTGCCCTACCGCAAGGCTGTGGAACTGGCCTTCGAGAAGATCGAGCAGAACGAAGTGGTTTCGAGTTGGAAGGATTCGCTGGTCTCCAGCGGCTTCCGGGAGTCGCTGCTCAAACGCGTGGATGTCCCCAAACACGGCTGCTTCTTCGATCGTCGTACCAAGGAAATCGAAGGAGATTCAGAGAAGGTGTTGGAGGCCATCTGGTCGATCGGCGGTGCGACGGGTTGGTACTATGGAAATTGGCTGTGGCGCTTGCGCGGCATCATGGACAAGATGTTCGGCGGTGTGGGCTTGCGTCGCGGACGCACCGACCCGCATCGCATCCACGCTGGAGACACCTTGGATTTCTGGCGCGTCCTGGTGGCCGATCGTGAAGAACGCCGCCTTCTCCTTTTCGCCGAGATGCGTCTTCCCGGCGAAGCCTGGCTGGAATTCCGGCTGGTTCGCGGACCCGATGGCGACAAGTTGGAACAGACCGCCACGTTCCGTCCCAAAGGGCTTCTGGGCCGCGCCTACTGGTTCTCCATCCTCCCCTTCCACCACTTCGTCTTCGACGGCATGGCCCGAGGCATCGTCTCCAAGGCCTGAACCGCCACGTATTCCGCTCCAAATGCAGACAGTTTCCGTCTCTGCCGGATTTTGTCGAATTGGCTTTCCCCGGATTTCCGCATATCGTCCGTCGGACCTCCCCCATCCCCTCCTCCGAGTACGCATTGCATCGTCGCTACCGGATTTTGTCGCCCCCCACCCAATCCTACCAACCTCACACCAGCACATACACCAGGGCCGAAGGCCTGTCGTGCGCATCGGCACCAGACAAAAACCGGCCCGCAGTCAAGACCGGCAACACGCAGCGCCGTCGGGGGATCCCCACAGGGGGGCGCGTTTCATGGAGGACCGCCAAACTGGCCATTCGCCGCCCTTCGATACAGCGCCGAAGGCGCTACTCAGGGAGCGGCGAATGGAGTCAGATCCCAATTGGCGTCCCCTGGGCCCATCTTCGCTTTAGCGAAGATGGGATGTTGCGAACGCGTGGCTCCCTTGGGTCCGGCGGTTCGACTCCGCTCACCGACCGAACATTGTGAGCCCCACGAATGCTTTGAGCTATCAAAGGGGCCGATCCCTGAGCGGAGTCGAAGGGCGGCTCCCGTGAATTGTAAACCAAAAGCCCAGACGCCAGTCTGAGAAAGACAAAAACCGTCGGAGACAAGCGCCAGGGACCGTAACCCGAGAGGGCGCAGATCACCGCTGACAGGCGGTAGCTGCGGGCTGAGCCTGCCGAAGCCTAGGGCCCGTCCGGCGCACTGGACAAAAGTGTCGATTTATATGACAATTGGGAACCCGCGCCACGATGGGGAATGAAAA
>JBDKGS010000402.1:0-3317 GCA_039798065.1 Fibrobacterota bacterium
TGGCGAAGGATGTTGCGGTAGGCGAAGAAAAGGAGGGTGCGCATGGGTTATTCCCTCGCGATCGCGTCGAGCGGTGTGATGGAAGCGGCGAGCTTCATGGGATACAGGCTTGCCAAGGCAACCACCAGTCCAAGTTCCAGGAAGCACGCGACCAGGTCCTGGGGGCGCAACAGCGGCTGGAAGACCTCGCCTCCGTACACCATCTGCAACAAGTCGTTTCCTGTCGTGATGCCCAGGTGCGGCACCACGGCAACCAGCAAAGCGCCCACGACCACGCCCATTCCGCCGAACACGGCGGCCAGCATGGCGGTCTCGCTCATCATCATCCGCGCGATGAACGTGCGGGTCGCGCCCACGGCGCGCATCATGCCGATTTCCGTCGTACGCTCCAGCGCCGACATCGCCAGCGTGTTGGCGATCACGATTCCCGCCACCACGAACAACAATCCCACGAACCCGAGCAAGGCCCCGCGGATCAGCATGGCCAGCGAACCGATCACACCCACCGCCTTGTGCCAGGGCAGCGCCCGCGCGGGAAGATGGCGTTGTTGGAACAGCGTATCCAACCGTGCCGCGCCCTGCTCGGCCGTTTCGCCTTTCAGGCGCACCAGCATGAGGTTCCAGGCCGGATCCGACCCCTTGTCGATGACGGAATCCGTCGTGTCCGGTTTCGAGCTCGCCGCGACAGGAACGTCCTGCGCGCTGCCTTCGGCCAGCATGGCGTCCAGGTTGTCGGAGGCCATCATGTTGCGCTGGTCGTCGGTGAGGGTCACCGCCTGCTCGTCCTGCCGCAGGTAGCCCTGCACCGTGCGGTACGACTCGATGTCGGTGAGCGCGAAGTGCCCCCAGATGGTGTTCAAGGCGCGAAACCGCCCCACTCCCAGCACGTCCAAACGAAGATCGGAAGTCGACATGGAATTGGAGAATCCCATCAGGACGATTTCGTGCAGGATGTTGGTCACCGAAAGGCGCCGGGCATCCTCGGGCAAGAGGTTCGTGTCGTGGACACCTTGGGGCAGGAAGATCTGGCCCATCGTCTGGTAGAGCTGGTCGTTGGCTCCGGTGGGCAGCAACAATCCGGGTTCGCCCGGGCCCGGCATCTTGCCGGCCTTCACTTCGAAGGCGTTGGGAAAGAACGCCTTCCATTTGGCGAAATCCACGCCCAGCAGGAACAGGTAGCCGGGATTCCCTTCGCTCTCGTGGAGGGCCATGGCCATGTTCTTCCCGACAGGAAGTGTCGCTTTCACCCACGGAAGCGAATCCACCGCGGCTTCCAGCTCGCTCATGCGGTACAGGGGCTCCACTTCCTTGCCCATCATGGAAAGGAAGACGTTGTCGTCCTGCTGCTTGCTGGAGGCCACCACCACGTCGCCGGTGAAGCTTTCCACCACCTGCCGCTGCAGGCCGCGTTCCATGCCGCTGACCACGCCGTTGCCGAAAGTCAGGAGCAAAGCGCCCATGAACAGGATTCCGCCCACCACCATGCTGCGACCGCGGTGCCGCCAGAGGTTGCGCCACGCCAGGCGCCAGACGAGCACGTCAGGCCCCTTCCACAAGACGACCGTCGTGGATGCGCACCACGGTCTTGGCGTAGCGCAGCACCTGGGCATCGTGGGTGGAGAACACGAACGTGGTTCCTCGTTCCTCGTTCATCTTCTGCATCAACTGCAAAATGCTCTCGCCGGTTTCCGAGTCCAGGTTGGCGGTGGGTTCGTCGGCCAGCACCAGGTCGGGCTCGGTCACCAGGGCCCGTGCGATGGCCACGCGCTGGCGCTGTCCGCCCGAAAGCTCGGCCGGCTTGTGGCGTTCGTGGTCCTGGAGACCCACCGCCAAGAGCAGTTGTCGGGATTTGTCGCGCACCTGCGCCGCCGACAAACCCCCTTGCAGCAGAAGCGGGAACTCGACGTTTTCCAACGCGGTGAGAACCGGCACGAGATTGAACGTCTGGAAGATGAACCCGATCTTGCGCAACCGCAAACCCGTGAGCTGTCGATCGGAAAGCGTTGTCGTTTCCTGTCCGCCCACCTTCACGCTTCCGGAAGTCGCCGTGTCCACGCATCCCACGATGTTCAAAAGGGTGGTCTTCCCGCTGCCCGAAGGCCCGACCACGCTCATCAACGCGCCTTTGGCGATATCCATGTCGATGCCGCGCAGCGCGTGCACCGTGGTGTTGCCCAGCGGATAGTCCTTGGTCAGGCTTCGAATTTCGACGATGTTCATGCTGCGTTCGCCTTTCGGCTGCGAGTCGTTGTGTGCGCTTCGATCGCCGGCCTTCAGGAAATGGTCGTCGCGTCTCGTTGCGCGACACCACATGCCAGAAATCGTCGACCGGTCGGAAACCGATCAACGAATCTACGATTTTGAGCAGCACCCCGCGACTTTCGAAACAGCGAAGCAAACTTTCGCCCGCTCGAAGCCCTCTTTCAGCGCACCAGCACAGCACCCCGCTCCAGCACGCCCCCGTCGTCCGACCGGCAGCGGATCCGCACCACCCCTGACAAGGATTGTCCAATGCTCCACGTGCCGGAAACGGTCGTTCCACGCTCCAGGACGTGCCCGCGTGGATCGAGAACCTCCACCCGAACGGCTCTGCCCGCCCAATCCGCGGGCAAGGCCACCATGCGCCCCGAAACCGAAACCATCGCTCTCGCCCCCGATCTTGGACGGATTGCGACATCACCCGATCCACCCACGGCGAAATCGCCCGACCGGTCGACCACGGCCCACGCCTCGCGGCGGTCCACGTCCACTCCGTAGGTGCCCACGGCGTCGGTCGACTTCCACGCGCCAATCCTGGCCACCCCGGCTCCCACGGGCTTCCAGGCACCCAGCGAATCGGTTCGCATCAGACGGATTTTGCCCGATCGCAGATCGGCATCCGACACCCCGGCGTCGATCCCCATGGCGAGCGCGAATGTGGGGGTGGCGAACGATCCCACCGCCTTCTCCAGCCCCCAAAGGGTCCAGGCGGCACTCGACATCCCCTCCACCCGCCGCCAATCGGTGGCGGCCAGGGCGTAGACGGGACGGTTGTAGAAATCGCCTCTGGATGTTTTCCAGATTCCGGCAAGCACCCGCACCCGCGTGCCCATCGACGAATCGGACAGCACCTTGAGACTGTCGCCCTGCGCCAGCAACTCCTGTTTTCCTCGCGATGACCATCCCCACTTGCGTCGCAACGTCCACTTGCCGGTCAGGTCGGGCGCCTGCAAAAGTTCTCCCATCTGGATCCCCGACGGCGCGGCCCAGTTGGCGATTTCCACGCGATCGCCATCGAGTTCCACCACGGTGTAACCCACGCTGCCCAGCTCCTGGGC
>JBDKGS010000403.1:0-3315 GCA_039798065.1 Fibrobacterota bacterium
GACAGATCTTGTCCATTCCAGGCGGCCAGGAGCGCACCCCGGAGACCTTCGTAATCAACGCCCAAGAACGCACTCGATGCCAACACGCACCTCCATCCGTTGGTGGATGCTTTCAAGGCGTGTCCAGGTGCCGGCAACCCTGGCAACGACACGTTGCGACAATTTCTGACGAAGCGCCGCCGACGCGGCCAAGGAATTCCGGTCGATCACGGAAGTCGGTTGGCGTTCCATTTCCTGATTGGATGCCAGATCGAACCCCACTCCCCCCGCGTCGCTCCAATCCCAACCCAGCCCGGCCCTGCCCCCGATCCGGGGAAGCGTTCCATTGGCCCAGGGAAACGACACAGCCATGCCCGTTCGCCATGCGCCCGTGTAGCGTTCGATCCGCAGCTCGGGCTGCTGGACCACGAACCCGTCGAAATCCGATGCCTTGTAGGCGCCGCCCACCACCCACGCACCGGCGATGGACGCCTCCAGTTCGGCTCGAAGGCTCCAAGTGGCGAGAAAGACCTCGTCGAGGCCCTTCGATCCGGCAAATTCCGTCCGCCATCGCGACGCCCATTTTCGCGAAACGGCCAACCCGATCTCGGCATCGCTTCGATCCCATCGACGCACCGAGCGCCACCGGACATCGGGGTTCCATGCATCCGACCGCCATCCCAATTCAACCTGTCCATCGCTCCACAGGGGCGCGCCCGCTGGTCTGTCCAGCTGCTCCAACGCCCCGGTGGCGGCCAAACGCACGCCTTGCGTCCCTTCGCCGTGAAGCGCGACAAGAATTGCCGCGAACGGAATCATCTGAGGAAACGGCGCAAACGGGCGACCAATTCTCCTGGCTGGAACGGCTTCACCAGATAGTCGTCGGCTCCCGCATCGAAAGCCCGCTTGATGTCCGCTTCCTGACCTTTCGCGGTGAGCATCACCAAGGCAACCTTTTCCCATCCACCCAGCGCCCGAAGCGAAGCGACCAGTTCGATCCCGCTGAAAAAGGGAAGCATCACGTCCGACAAGACCACATCCGGCGGCACGGGCATCGCCTTCGCCTTCTCCAGCGCCTCCTTGCCGTTGCCCGCCTTCACGATTTCGTACCCCTCGCGTCCGAGGATGTGCTCCAGCAACGTGAGGATGATCGGATCGTCTTCAACGACGAGGATTGTCTTCTTGGGCATTGGGCTCACGTTACCACTTCCCCACGCAGGCGTTCAACAACTGCTTTCGGAGCTTGCCTCCCGATCGAGGGAAGCGGTACACTGGCGGGCATGGCGACCCATCCCAGTTCCACCGACGGGCAGATTTCGAACACGGATCGACCTGCGTCGGAAAACATCCAGCCACGATTCGCCGATCCTCCCTCGCGCTGGAATGAGGTCGGCATCGCTGTTTTCACGTTCCTCGTGGCCGGGCTCGCATGCATGTGGCTCACTGGAAACCCCGGCATGTTGGCACATGTCTGGATTCCCACTTCCATCGGACTGGTGGCGTTGGTCAGGTTGCCAAAATCCGTCAGACCGCATCTGGTCGCAGGGTTCGCCGCGAGCGACATCCTGGTCGGGACGCTTTCGGGGATCCCGTTGGCGATGGCACTGGGAGTCGCGATCGGCAATTCGCTCGAAATCCTCTTTGGCGCATGGCTTCTACGACGTTTTGTCGAGGTCGACGCCAAACCGTTGGGAATCGACAACGCGCTCAAGGCCCTGATCGTGACCTTCCTCGGAATGTCACCCGTCGGCGCCATGCTCACCGCGACCAGCTGGAGCATCCTAGGTCCGGACGCCTGGTTCTCATCGGCGAACCAGTGGTGGTGGAGCGACGTCATCGGTATCGGCCTGATCCTGCTTCCCGGCTTGGCGGCGGGCCGTTCCGAATGGCGACAATTGTGGACCAGGAACAATCTGCTGGGGCTCGCGACAGCAGGAGCGGGCTGCACCCTGTTCGCCATCGCCTCGTTGCGATTCAGCTCGACACCTTTCATCTTCATCTGCCTGCCGTTGGCCTTCGTGGCTGCCCGCAAGGGTTTGGTGTACGCGACCTCGCTGGTCTGGATCTGCATGGGCGCGACCCTTTCCTTGCACGGCCTAGGGCTGCTCGCGCTCGCACCAGGCTTGAAAAACGTCGGGCTCGCCGCCATTTGCGCATCCACGGCCATGACCGCCTTCATTCCGGTTCTGATCGGCCTCATCGTCGACCAGGTCGAGTCGCAGATGACTCTCCTGCGAAGCAGCGAATCGCGTTTCGCGAGCATCCTGGATTCGGCCACCACCGGATTCGCCTTGTTGGACAATGCAGGAAGGATCCTTCGGTCGAACCACCACCTCGAAAAATTCCTGGGACGCGAGACGATCGATCTCGTGGGGCTGAATTGCTCGGAGCTGATCCATCCCGCCGACCGTTCGCGCTTTCCCGAACGCCCCGGCATGGAGCCCAGCGGCCCGGGTGAACGCCTCCGGTTCGTCCGCGACGACAAAATCTGCCCAATCTCGTGGGGGCTCGCCAAGACCAATCCACTCGATGGCGCCGAAGGATTGCACCTGCTGCAAGTAGACGACATCACCGGCACGGTCGAAACCGAAAACGAACTGCAGGAAAGCCGCATCCAACTCCTCACTGTCATCGACAACATCCCGGGAATGATCGGGTTGTGGGGCAAGGATCTTCGCAACAAGTTCGCCAACAAGGCGTATCTCGAGTGGTTCGGAATCGGCCCTGACGAAATGCACGGAAAACCGTTGACCGAGCTCCTGGGTCCGGAAGCCTTCGATCTCAATCGCAGCCACATCGAGGCCGCCTTGCGAGGCGAAACCGTGATCTTCGAACAGGAACTGCACACGGCGAACGGTTCCAGATGGTCGTTGGCCACCTACGTTCCCGATCTGCAGCAGGACGAAGTGGTCGGCTTCTACACCCTGGTCACCGACATGACACCGGTGAAGCTTGCCCAACAGGCGCAGCTCGATTCCTTGACACGACTCGCCGACATCATCAACGGCGCCAGCGAATTCAGCATCATCGCCACCGACCTCGAAGGGATCATCCAGCTTTTCAGCCACGGCTCCGAGCGCATGCTGGGATACGCATCCGACGAGGTGATCGCGAAGACCACCCCCGCGCTGATCCACGTCCGCGAGGAGGTCGAGAACAGGTCGGCCGAACTCTTCCAGGAAACCGGACGGAAATTGACAGGATTCGAAGTCTTCGTCGACGCGGCCCGAAGAGGGGAATCCGAATCCAGGATGTGGACCTACGTGCGAAAGGACGGTTCGACACTTCCTGTCCAACTCGTGGTCACGCCGCTTCACAACCACCAAGGCGTCGTCG
>JBDKGS010000404.1:0-3304 GCA_039798065.1 Fibrobacterota bacterium
ACCAGATGAAGGCGGGGATCCTCAACGGCGTGAAGAACGCCTTCGAGGCGGTGGGGGCTGGCCCGGGGAAGATCGAGGTGTCGATGTTGCGCGATGCCGGGACGCTTCGCACGCGATTGACAATTTCCGACACCGGCCATGGAGTGGCGCACGAGGATCGGTCCAGGCTCCTGTCGGCGGGGTTCACCACGAAGCCCTGGGGCCATGGATTGGGCCTCCACTCGCTGGCGGTTTTCCTCGCTTCGCGAAACGGGAGCGTGAAACTCGAGAGCGAAGGTCGGGGCAAGGGCGCCATCCTGGTGATCGAGGTCGCCGATGCTTGAGCGGACCATCCTCGTCGTCGACGACGATCCCGCGGTGCTGGAGTTCTACCAGAAGATCTTCCGCTCCGAACAGGCCAGCGATTTCGACATCCTGGGGACGGAATCCGTCAACAAGGGAAGGTCGCTCCAGTGCAGGACCTTCCAGGCCCCCGCCGAACTTCTGAAGTGGTACTCGCGCACGGTCGCCGGCGGCGAGGTCTCTCCGCTGTGCATCGTGGACATGCGCATGCCGGGGATCGACGGCCTGGATACCGCGCTGGGCCTGCGAGAGATCGATCCCGACATCGAAATCATCCTGTGTTCGGCATATTCCGACAAGTCGGTGGCCGAGATGCAGGCCAGGCTTCACGACGCGTTCTACTTCGTGCGCAAGCCTTTCACCCCCGACGAGTTCCTGCTGCTGGTCGATTCGCTTTGCGTCTCGTGGGGGCGTCAACGGGCTCTCAAGATCAGCGAAGAACGCCATCGTTCGCTCGTCACCGCCATGTCCGAAGGCGTCTTGTACCAGTCCGCTTCGTCCAGGATCGATGCCTGCAATCCGGCTGCATACGGCATCCTGGGGTGTTCCCGCGACGAACTGGTGGGGCGCTTGCCCGATGGTCTGGGTTTGGAATTCCTTGGCGCGGATGGCGAGAACATTCCACTCCAGGATCTCCCTTGGTCCAAGACTCTCGCTTCGGGGAAGCCCCTTGCCGATGTGGTGATCGGGGTGGTCGGGAAGGAGCGCGCACCATTCTGGTTGCGAGTGAACACGGACCCGATCTGGAGTCCGGAGCAGGCTCCGCCCGTCGGAGTCGTATCGACCTTCCGAGACGTCACCGACCAGTTCCGCATGGAGCGCGAAATCCACGACCAGAAGCGCCGCATGCAGGAAATCATGGAGGCGACCCGGGTGGGTACCTGGGAATGGGACGTCGAGACCGGCCATCTCGCGGTCAACGAGCGTTGGACGGAAATTGTCGGGTACTCCGCCTCGGAGCTGGACCCGATCGACATCGGTACATGGTCGACTTTGTGCCACCGTGAAGATCTGGAGCTCTCGAGGGCGGCCCTGGATAGCCACTTCAAAGGGGAATCGCCCAACTACGACGTCGAATTGAGGATGCGCCACAAGGACGGCTCGTGGATATGGGTCCACGATCGCGGACGGGTGGTGGAATGGAAGGCTCCGGGCGTGCCTCTGCGCATGAGCGGGACCCATAGCGACATCACGGCGCGAAAGCTCATGGAAGCCGAACTGGTGCGATCCAAGCGGGAGCTCGAGGAGGCGCACCGGGACGATGTAGAACTGGCCAGGCGCGCCCAGGAGGCGAGCAAGGCGAAGTCGGAATTTGTCGCGAACATGAGCCACGAGATCCGCACCCCCATGAACGGGATCCTGGGGATGGTCGAACTGTTGAAGGCGACCGACCTGGATGCGCAACAGCTGCGCTACCTCGAACTCGTCCAGTCGTCGGGCCGGGCCTTGCTCGATCTCATCAGCGGCGTGCTGGATCTGTCCAAGATCGAAGCGCGGAAATTGGAATTCGAATCCGTCGATTTCGAGATCCGCGCGCTGGCTTCGGAGCTGGAAGCGATGTTCGTCGAAGCGGCCCGCTCGAAAGGTTTGGCATTCGAGGTCTCGATCGACCGGGATGTGCCCGCGCGACTGCGCGGAGACACGAGGCGGATTCGACAGATCCTGGTGAACCTTGTCGGCAACGCGCTCAAGTTCACCCTGCAGGGCGCGGTGCGCGTGGAAATCGGGCTCGAAGGATCGGAGCCGGGCATCTCCGACGTGCGATTCACGGTTTCGGATACCGGGATCGGGATCCCCGTCGAAGCTCGATCCCGCTTGTTCCAACCATTCACGCAGGTCGATGGATCGACGACCCGCCGATACGGCGGGACCGGACTCGGACTGGCCATTTCACGTCAGTTGGCCGAAGCGATGGGCGGCGTGATCGAACTTTCCGAGGCCCAGGGCGGAGGCTCGCGGTTTTCGATGGTCCTGCCTCTAGTTCGGCCTGAATCGACGGATTTTGACGTGTCCGCCAAGGTGCAGGGTGCCGGAGGGGTCATCGAGGGGCGCAGGATCCTCGTGGCCGAGGACAATCCAGTGAACCAATTTTTCATGGCGGAGGTCTTGAAACAGTTGGGGTGTCTGCCGGTGGTGGTTCCCGATGGAGTGGCGGTTCTCCAGGCACTTGCCGACGACGAATTCGACGTGGTCTTCATGGACTGCCAGATGCCGACGATGGACGGTTTCGAAGCCACCCGACGGATCCGGAATCCGACCTCGCCGGTGCGTCGTCACGATGTGCCCATCGTCGCGCTCACGGCGAACGCGTTCGAGGACGACCGCAGACGCTGTCTGGAGTGCGGGATGGACGACTACCTCGCCAAGCCGGTGCGGCCGGAATCGCTCATGCAGGCCATCCTGCGCTGGACCGCTTCCAGCCTGGTGATCGAATCTCCCGAATCGGACCACCCTCTCGAGGAGCGGACATCGGCGTTCGATGCCGGCATTCTGCGCGCAAACTGTGGCTCCGACCCCGACCGACAGGCCGTGATGGCGGAGGACTTCCTGCGCGAAGCTCCGGTGGAAATCGAACGCTTGCGTCGGATTCTGTCGACCGATTCGTGGCGTTCTGCTCGCGTCGCCGCCGCCAGCTTCGCCAAGGTCGCAGCCAGACTGGGGGCGGTGGAGATCGTTTCGATGCTCGCTTCCATCGAGGGGTCCGTGGAACACGGCCGTAGAAGCGCGGCGCAGGAGCAATCCGAAGCGCTTCCCGGGGCGTTGGCAAGGCTGCAGGCTCGACTCGAGCCGCTGCTATGACCCCCCCTCGACGGATCGACACCACGGGAGCATGATTGGATTGGAATCGATCTCCTCGCCAATGGCCTCTTCCAGCGTAAGTTTCACGGGTATGAACCCAAACGCACCGATGCCCCTTTTGTTCGTGGGACATGGATCCCCCATGAACGCCATCGAGGACAAT
>JBDKGS010000405.1:0-3191 GCA_039798065.1 Fibrobacterota bacterium
TTCCGCTCCTGTATCGTCAATAATCCACCCCGCAGCAAAGCCCTTGGCACCGGAGGTGCCCCGCCAAGGAATGGTTCGCAGCGATCGGGGTATCAGACCCGAGGCGAATGACCTGAGCGCCCCCTCCTAGTGGTGCCGCCAGGCTGCGCCATCCGCAGCCGCGACAAGGACTTGAGCCAAATCCCCACGCGTGACAACGACTGTCCGACAGAACGCGTCAACGGAGGTTTTCCGTGTCTATCGACATTTTCTGGTTGCATTTGACAAAAAATGCACGGTACCATGATGACAGGAATCGTCTTTGGCCCACCGATCCAAGGAGTACGTGTCATGGAACAGGAATACCGATCCGCGAACACGAGGAAGATGGTTCCCCGATGGCTCGAACAAGATCTGGACAGGGTCGACGAGATTCTCGCCGACTCCAAGCCCTACCCGTTCCAGCATCCGGCGAACTTGGAGGATTTCGTGTGCATGCACGAAAACGACTACCTCAAGCTTTCCGAACGCTCCGAGGTGCGACTCGCCAAGGCCGAAGCCGTCGCCAAGAAGGGCAACTCCTTCCTGGGTTCGACCATCTTCTCCGGCGGGGCGGGCAGCGACGAGCATCTTGCCTTCCGGGCTCTCCTCTCCAGCGCCATGCAGGCGGAGGACGTTCTGCTCTTTTCGTCGGGATGGACCGCGAACGTGGGCTTGCTGGAAGCCATCGCCAGGCCCGGCACCCCCATCTACCTGGACCAGAAGGTCCACGCGTCGTGCTGGGACGGCGCCCGCATGTCGAGCGGACGCCCCATCATGCTGCGCCACAACGACCCCAATTTCCTCGAAGCCCGGATCCGCCGCGACGGCCCCGGCATCGTGTGCATCGATTCGTTCTACTCGACGACAGGAGCTGTCTGCGACCTGGCCGCCTACGTGGACATCTGTGAGAAGACAGGATCCGTCCTGGTCCTGGACGAAGCCCATTCGCTGGCGATGGTGGGCCCCGGCGCGGGCGGCTTGGCCGTGGAGCTGGGACTTGCCGATCGCGTCCATTTCCGCACCGCCAGCTTCTCGAAGGCCATCGGCGGCCATGGCGGATGCGTGGCCACCACGCGCCACCTCGCCTGGTTCCTGACCCATCGCGCGCATTCCGTCATCTTCAGTTCTTCGGTGCTGCCTTGCGATTCGGCGGCCCACCGCCAGGCGATGGCCATCGCTCGCGCCGAGCCGAACCTTGCCAGAAATTGTCTGCAGATGGCCTCCCTGCTGCGATCGGAATTGGCGATCCGAGGGGTCGACACCGGCGCGTCGGCCTGCCAGATCGTGTCCGTGCAGTTCCCCGATTGCCCGACCACCTGCCGCGCCTACGGAATGCTGCGCGATCGCGGCGTGCTTGCCGCGGTGTTCATGCCCCCGGCAACCCCCGAAGGCACAGGACTGCTGCGGTTTTCGCTCCACGCCAAGCTGGTTGCCGAGGATGTGGTTTTCGCGGCGAGCGCCGTGGGCGAGGTCATGGACAAGCTGGGACTGTCCAGCCACTCCTGCGCCGCGGCCTAATCTTCCGGAACGGCTTCCACCCGACGCAGCATTTCGCCGACCAGGCCGAGCAGTTTTTCCTGCTCGAACGGCTTGGACAGCAGCGCCAGATTCTCTTCCTGAGCCAACCTCGATTGGAGGGAAAGGATGTCGCCGGACAAGATCACGACCGGGACATTTTTTGTCGACGGATCCGATCGCAAGGCCGCGACCAATTCCAACCCGTCCATCCCCGGCATCGACAGATCCGTGATCACCACGTCGGGCCGCAGCTCGTGGACCAGACGCAACGCCTCGTGTCCATCGCGGGCGGCAGCCACCCTGGCGATGCGTTCAAGCACCTCGCGAAGCACATGACGCAGCAACTGTTGGTCTTCCACCACAAGCACCAACGCTCCACTGGGCCGTGGCCGGTTCTGCGGCATGAGCGGCCCGGTGCGGGTGGTGGGGATGGATTCGATCGGCAAGGGAAGCGTGTCGACCAAGGCGTTATCCAGGATGATTTCGAACAGGCTACCCATCCCAAGGGTGCTCTGGACCTGCACGCGCCCACCGTGGATTTCGGCGATTTCGCGCACCAGCGCCAATCCGATCCCGACGCCGGCAGTGTAGGTGCCCGGTCCCCGATCCACCTGTTCGTAGCGATCGAAGATCTTGGGCAAGGCTTCCGCGGGAATCCCCTCGCCATCGTCCAGCACCGCGATGCTCAGGCCCGACTCGTCGATGCGACGCAGATGCACTTCCACATGTCCATCGGGCGGCGTGAACTTGAATGCGTTGGAGACGAGGTTGAACAACGCCGCTTCCAGTCGGATCGGATCGAACTTCGCGATCATCTGCCGTTGGGTCAATACGATCTGGAACGTCAATCCCCGCGCCCGCGCCATGCTCGCGAAGCCTTCCTCGAAACGCCGCAGCCAAGCGCAGATATCCAGAACGATGGGATCGATGCGGGCCACACCCAGGTTGAAGCGTTCCAGATCCAGCAGGTCTTCGCTCTGGCGACGCATCTGGCGCAGGGCCTCGATCAAGGAATCGAGCCTTCTCCGCGAAACCAGCGACAGATCGGAATCGGCAAGATCTTCGGAAAGACTCATGGCCACGGCCAATGGCGTACGCAGATCGTGCGCGATACTCGCCGTGAACTCGTCCTTGCGACGATGCAGATCGACCAATTTCTGGTTCTGCTCCACGATCTTGACCGATTGTTCCTCGATGCGACGACGGGCACCGCGCAACGCGTGAACACCCACGAACGCCACCCAGATGGTGATGGCAGAAACTGGCAACAGGATGATGTCTTCGCTCCGGAATTCCTTGTGGAATTGCCAGATCACCAAACTCGCGCCAGCAATCAATCCA
This sequence comes from Fibrobacterota bacterium, assembly GCA_039798065.1. Lineage (GTDB taxonomy): Bacteria > Fibrobacterota > Fibrobacteria > UBA5070 > UBA5070 > UBA5070. The sequence goes on from JBDKGS010000405.1 coordinate 2,881, forward strand.
AACAGCAGGTCCCATCCTCGAATGGCCAATCCCAGCGCCAGCGAAAAGAACAGGATGCTCAGTTGCCAATAATCACTGCGCCCCGTTTCGAAGTAAAGCGCAGCGGGAAGCCAGATCATCCCCAAGGAATTGATGGCCACCCAGGCTTTCCGGCCAAAGGACCCCAGCGGACCCTTTCGGGCGATCAACCAAAGCCCGAAGTACCCGATCCCGATCAGAGTCCGGATCAACATGTGCTCCTGAAGCCCTAGCACCCGCTGACAGAAAAATCCGTATGCGGGCCACAGAAAGGCGCAAACCGGACCACCTAA
>JBDKGS010000406.1:0-3191 GCA_039798065.1 Fibrobacterota bacterium
GATGAACGCGAGAACCCGACTCCCAGGAAGCGCAGCACGTAGAGCCCAGGATTGAGCTTGGCGAAGACCGCGCGTCCCTGTGAGACAGCCGAGGTCTGAAGACGCCGACCGGCCATGTCCACGATCTCCACCGAGCGGACGCGTTCCATGTCTTCTACGAGGAAGTGGCCAAGACCGACGACTTCGAGCCGACCTTTGGCGATACCTGGTTGGATCGAGCTTGTCAGAATCTGGTAATCGACGACGCTGTCGCTGGTGGCGAGGTTCTTGAATCCCATGCGCGCCATGTGCTCCAGATCCTGGTTCCCGGATTTGATCGGCGAGAGGCGGAAGCTGTGCTTGTAGGTCTTGTTGGCGAAGTTCATGTAGGCGTCGAGGGGCTTGGCTCCCCAGCTGTTGGTTCCGCCCACACCCATCTGCCGCAGATCGATGCGGAAGGTGATATCGCTCTGGCGCGTGAGATCCCAGGGATACCGCGTCGAGGTAAGCTGCGCCGGTGTGTGATGCTGGGCGTTGATCTCCATGTTGGGCGAACCGACCGCCAGAAGGCCAAGGCCGGCGGCGTTGGTGAGGGACGCCCAGCGGACATCGGTGCGCTGCCCGGTCTCGCTGCCTTCGGTGTACAGCGTGATGGTGGAATCCACCGGACTGGTGTAGTGCCCCACGTAGCTGCCGCGGTTGCGGCCGATGTAGTTCTCATGCGGACCGCGGCCGAACCAGCGCAGCGTTTCGAAGCCTCCGGGAACCGTCATGAAGCTGCCCACGTTCGGAATCGCTCCCGCAGTGGCATCGGGCGAGAGGGTGTAGTCAACCACGATGTCGCCGGTCCCGTAGAAGGTCCAGGACATGGTCATGGTGGACGTACCCGCGTTGGGAAGGTTCAGGTTCAGGTCGATGCGGGTCTCGGTCTCGGAGACCGTGGTCACGGTGGATTTGCTGACCACCCGGTCGCGCCCGGCGTGCTGCCACTTGCCGCTCGCGTTGGTCATGTTGTAGCCGCGGTCGTTGTCGGTGGGGGCCCGCCAGAAGTTCGGAACAGGACCTTCCTTGACGATCTGGGTGGTGCCCAGCGAGTAGCCGGTGAGCGTGCCCTTCTTGGTGTCGAAGGTGGCCGAGAACCCATCGCCGGAGAGGTTCACGATTCCGTTGGCCTGCGTGACGGCGAGCTTGGGCAGCTTGGTCAGGTTGATCTTGGGCGGCCGGGCGGCCCCGAAATTCGCTTCGAGCTGACCGTGCGCCACGCTGTGGCCGGCCTTCGCCCACGAGGCGTCGTCCTTCAAGCGGAAGTCCAGATCGAGGTGGTAGACGTGCCCGGCGCGCAGCGACGGTGTCGTGAACGGGATGGTGACGTTTTTTGTCGTGAGGGGGGCGATGTCCAGGGAAGCGGCCGGGACAATCCCCGACTGGATGGTCTTGCCTTCCTCCTTGAGTTCCCAGATCGCCTCGTATTCCGAGACGTTGCTGAAGTTGAAGCGGTTCTCGATGGAGACTACGCCCTTCGGGACGTCGACACCGCGCACCACGATGCTCGCGAACTGGTGCTTGACTTCGTAGGCTTCGGGATCGGGGACGCGGTCGGCGTTCACGATGCCGTTGGCACAGAAATTGTCATCGTTGGGACGATCGCCCCAGAGTCCGCCGTAGTTGAAGAAGTTCGTCTTGCCCCGACGCAGTCCCTGGTCGATGAAGTCCCAGATGAAGCCGCCGAAGGAACGGGGATTGGCGTAGAAGGCGTCGACGTATTCCTGCATGTCGCCCACGCTGTTGCCCATGGCGTGTTCGAATTCGCAGAGCATGATGGGCTTGGCGTTGTTGTTGTAGGTGCGCACGGCATCGTGGCCGTAGTACATCCAGCTGTTGACGTCCGCGTTGTTCCAGTCGCCTTCGTAGTGCACTGGCTTGGTCGGGTCGGCCTGGTGCGCGTACTCGCGCATGGAGCCGAATACATCGCCGTTGCCGGCTTCGTTGCCCAGCGACCAGACCACAACGCTGGGATGATTCTTGTCGCGCTGGATCATCGAAGACATGCGCTCCACCGAAGCGGGCCGCCAGTCGTCGCTGCTCTTGGGAAGCTTGTCCAGGGCACCGTGGCTTTCCAGGTTTGCCTCGTCGATCACGTAGATGCCGTACTTGTCGCAAAGCTCGTACATGCGCGGATCGTTGGGGTAATGCGACATGCGCAGCGCGTTGATGTTGAGGCGCTTCATGAGGAGCACGTCGTTTTCCATGAGTTTGTCGGTCATGACATGGCCCAAGTCGGGGTCGATCTCGTGGCGGTTGACGCCCCGAAACTTGATCGGCGAGTTGTTGATGTAGTAGCGGGTCATTCCTGCCGCGTCCTTCTTGAGCTCCACCTTGCGGAAGCCGATCTTGTTGCTCTCGTACTGAAGCACGGTCCCTGCCGCGTCTTTGAGGGCGAGGACTAGGGTGTAGAGGTTGGGCTTTTCGCCCGACCACAGGGCGGGTGCCGTCACGGGCACCTGAAAGGTGGTCTTCGTTTCTCCTCCCGCGCCGGGAACCGATGCGACAGGCTGGTTGGCTGTGGTTCCCACCTGCTTACCCGCGGCGTCGAACAGCATCATGTCGATCGAATGGCCCGCGGCAGCGGCGGCGTTGGTGTTCGCCACCCACACCGATGTCTTGAGGTCGCCGTCCTTGTAGTTGGTGGCGAGATCCGCGTTGACCTGGAAGTCCTGGATATGGATCTTGGGGGTGGCGAACAGGTACACGTCGCGGTGGATGCCCGAGAGACGGATGAAGTCCTGGTCTTCCATCCACGATCCGTCGCACCAGCGGAACACCTGCACCGAAATATTGTTCTTGCCAGGACGCAATTTGTCGGTGACGTCGAATTCGTGTCCGGTGAAGGAGTTTTCGCTGTAGCCCACGTAGGTGCCGTTGACCCACACGTAGTAGGCGGATTCGACGCCTTCGAAATGCAGACGAATACGCCGTCCCGTCCAGGTCTCGGGAACGGTGAATTCGCGGCGGTAGTGGCCCACGGGATTGAAATTCTTGGGCGCCGCGGGGGGCTGGATGTTGTCGGAGGCCGACCATGGATAGATCACGTTCGAGTAGATGGGTTTGTCGTACCCCTGCACCTGCCACGAACCAGGAACCGCGATGTCCTTCCAGGCGCTCACGTCGTAGTTGTCCTGGAAGAACGTGGTGTTGCGGCTAGCTGGTTTTTC
>JBDKGS010000407.1:0-3183 GCA_039798065.1 Fibrobacterota bacterium
GGAATGGGCCGTCGTCCTCGGGTCGGAATTTGTCGATGTCGGAAATCGTCATCACATCGGAAGTGCCGCGGGACTCGGGGATTGGCTCGAAGGGCGCGTTTTGTTCGAGCGATTCCTCTCGGAGCTTCCAACCGGGGATGTATAGACGAAAGGCATCGGGGGTGTTTTCCCGAAGCCTTATCCGAGTGATTTCGGCCCAGGAGTCGCCGTGGTGTGGATTATTCGCGACCCAACGCGGTGATGGCAACAAAGCGTCCGTTTCGTTCCACACCGGTGACCAGGCGACCGCCGATGTTCCGAACGACCAGACCGGGATGCGCGGACAAATTTTGTGCACCAGGAGAGGTCTCGATTCCGGCGGTTTCGCAGACACCCTTGTTCGCGGGGATCCAATCCTTCAGCCACTGCATGGAGGGGCGCAGAGAGCCGTTGCTGTATTTGATGCCGGTGCCGACACGCCAGGTCTGGCCCACGTTGAGTCCCCAGTAGGTGACTCCTTTGATTTTGGGATGGTTCCAGAACATGGTCATCTGTTCCTTCATGATCCTCAGCTGCTCGGCGTCGTCGGCTGCCGTGGGCGTGGTGTTGGTCCCATTCTGACCGATGTCGTACTCCGTGACGTAGAGCGGGATGCCCACCGCGGCGATCTTGTCGATGTTGGCCTTCACGGTGGCGGTGGAGATCTTCCAGGCGTCGTGGGCCTGCAGTCCGATCCCGTCGATGGGGATGTTCTGCGCCTTGGCGGCCTTGGCCAGGTTGACCTGCCAGGTGACCTCGTTGTTGTATTCGATCGTGTTGTAGTCGTTGTAGATCAGCTTGGTCTTGGTGGAGTCGGGCCACAGCTTGCGGGCCATCTTGAAGGCTTGGAAGATCCAGTCGTAGTCGCCTGCGGGGATGCCGTTTGCCGCGGCGGCGGTCTTGAGGACTCCCCGGTACGGAGCTGGCGCATGGCTTGGATACGCCTCGTTGACCACATCGATCTGTTCCACGTTGGGATAGCGCGTGTGGACGGCCTCGAACCACCTTTGGATGTCGGCGAGGGTGGCGCTGCCGGCGTCGCTGGGCTGTTGGCCTCCCCAGACCAAGGTGTGGAATTTGACGGGGTTGCCCGTCTGCTTGCCCCAAATCGAAACCACATCGAAACCCGACCAGTTGTAGGAGGTGCTTTTCACACTGGACTGGACGCTGGACCACTTGCCCGAATTTTCCGGTGAGGCTTGGTTCCAGTAGGTGTTGTAGTCGGAAGGAACACCGTTGGTGATGATGTTTCCCAGGAATTTGCACTGGCCTTTCGCGAGTTGGGCTTGCGCGGTGACGGACAGCGCCATGGTTGCCAACAGGAGCTTGGCGGTGCGTGCGAGTGGGGTGGAAGTTCGCATGGAGAATCCTTGCAGGAAATTCAGGAGCACATTCCCTTTCCGCGCTGGCGAAGGAAATTTGACCTGAAAGGGGTGAGTTTGCTTTGGACCATTCGAATATCGAGCGAGGGAACGATTTTTCACGGACATCCACGAAATCTTTTTTGTAGAAACACCAACACCTCGGAGGCCGTTCTCCTGATGCGACCAGTCCACGTTTTCGTTTCCGCCAAAGAACAATCCGACGGTACCGTTGCTTGTCCGGACTACGACGATCCCGAGTATGTCCAGGATTTGTCCAACGCCTTCGCTACGATCGGCGTGTCGTGGACATGGATTCCGGTGACATTGTCGAGCCTTGCGGCGCGAGTCCGCGAGGCGGGCGCAGCGGGAGCGATCGTGCTCAACCTCTGCGACGCGGATTCTTCCCAGCAAATGCCTGGTGTGGAAGCGATCCAGGAGCTCGATGCGCAGGGTGTCCCGTACACGGGCGCGGATCGCTTCTTCTACCAGCTCACGACATCGCGCCGGGCCATGAAGAACCGGTTTCGCGCCGCGGGGATACCGCAACCGGAATGGAGCTTCGTGGCCGAGCCCGGTCAGAATTTGTCTTTCATGGAATTTCCGGCGATCGTCAAACCCGATGTTTCGGGGGGCAGCTACGGCATCGAATCCAGATCGGTGGTGATGGATCATCCCGCCTTGCGAAGCCAGTTGGAGCGGGTGTTGTCGGGGGATCTGCACGGGCGGGATTTTCGTTCGCATGGAGCCTTGGTGGAAGAGTTCATCGATGGGCCCGAATACTCCGTGATGGTGACGGGGGATTGGAACGATCCAGGTTCCTTGCGGGTCCTGCCGCCGGTCGAGCGGTTCTTCGCCGACAAGTGGCCTGCCATCCTCACCTACGAGATCAACTGGGATCGCTACGACGAAAATTGTCCTCCGCCTGCGACACCCGGTTTCTGGCACGGACGAGTCCAGTCCGCGGGCGAGGCCGAACTGGCGGATCTCGCGCGCAAAGCCTACGTGGCCGTCGGGGGCATCGGGTACGGGCGGGTCGACATCCGTCGACGCCGAGGCGACGGATCCTTGGCCGTGCTGGAGGTGAACGCCAACTGCGGCTTGTCTTCCGATCCGCATTCATCCACCGTGGGGGCGATCCTTTCGGTCCACGGTCTCGATTTCGGACAATTGCTGTCGGGTGTCCTGGATGGCGCTGCCGAACGAGCCGCCGAGGCGACACGTTCGGTTTCGGTGTTCATTCCCGCGCTGGACCCGTACGACGGTGTCTGTTGGGGGTATGCCGAGGATTCGTTCCGGCTCGAATTCGACGACGCGATGGAGAGGTCGGGTTGGAAACCGCGATGGGACAAAATATGTCGGCCTGGATTTCCTGAGCCTCGGTTGCCTGAGACGGAATCCGGAACGGTGGTATTCAACCTCTGCGATGGCGACGATGCGACCTATCCGGGGATTTCGGTGGTACGTGAGTTGCAGGCGAAGGGGGTTCGATTCACCGGTGCCGACGCGCCGTTCTACGAGGCGTCCACCTCGAAGACGGGGATGAAACGGCTCTTGTCCGAGCATGGGGTTCCGACCGCGTCATGGGCGACTTTCACGGGCGACGAAACAGGTTTCTTCGAGGAGATTCGCGCCAAAGTCGGATTCCCGTGCCTGTTCAAGCCCGATGTGTCGGCGGGTAGTTTCGGGATCCGCAAGGCCTCGAGAGTCGCAACGGCCGAGGATCTGGCCGATCGCTTCGCGATGCTGCGAGGGGCGTCGGAGGAATGTCAGGAATTGACATCGGGATGGTTCGCCGAGGCTT
>JBDKGS010000408.1:0-3148 GCA_039798065.1 Fibrobacterota bacterium
GATCATGAACGCGGCGACGTCGGAGCTCAACTTGGATTTCAGGTCTTCGACATCGACCCGACCGTCGGCGCCCGACTTGACCGTCACGCACTCGAAACCCGCGATCGCGGCCGAAGCGGGATTGGTGCCGTGGGCGGCATCGGGGATCAACACCTTGCGACGGTCTTCACCGCGCGACAAGTGGTAAGCGCGAACCACCAACAAAGCCGTCAGCTCGCCATGCGCACCGGCGGCAGGTTGCAGCGACACGGAATCCATGCCCGAAATTTCGGCAAGCATGTGCTCCAGGCGCCACATCAGCTCCAATGCGCCTTGGATGGTTTCGGCAGGCTGCAACGGATGGAGCGTGGTGAATCCCGAAAGGCGCGCGAGGGACTCGTTCACCTTGGGGTTGTACTTCATGGTGCAGGACCCGAGAGGATAGAACCCCTTGTCGATGTGGTGGTTCTTGGTGCTCAGGTTCACGAAGTGGCGGATGACTTCGCCTTCCGAAAGCTCGGGAAGACGCGGCGCCTTCTTGCGACGGAATTTGGCAGGGATCAATGCGTCCAACCCGCTGCGGGGAACGTCCCACTCGATCTCGCCGGTGCCGCGCTGGCCTGCGCGGGATTTTTCAAACAAGGTGCGTCCGGTATCGTCATGCATCAGGCGGCCCCTCCGGCGGAAGACAAGATGGAGACCAGCAGGTCGAGATCCTGCTTGGAGTGGGTCTCGCTGGTGCAGACAAGAACTGTCTCGGTGGGAACGTTGGGCATCAGGTCGGCCAACCACACGCCGGGAAGCAATCCCGCGGTGCGGCAAGCGGCTTCCACGCGAGCACGCGAGCCTGCAGGCAACAGGAACGCCTGTTCTTGGAACGGCGTGCCGCCGAACAATGGCTTGATCCCCGCCTTGGCCAATCCGGTGCGGACATAGGCCAATCGCCCGGCGCACTGCTCGGCGACTTCTTCCAAGCCCTTGGGGCCCTGCAGCGCGAGATACACCGAGGCGGCCACGGTCATGAGCCCTTGGTTGGAGCAGATGTTCGAGGTGGCCTTTTCACGACGGATGTGCTGTTCGCGGGTCTGGGCGGTCAGGCAGTAGGCGCGTTTGCCTTGGGCGTCGACGGTGCGGCCAACCACACGCCCCGGCATCTGGCGCAGGTGTTTTTTCCAAGTGGCCAAATACCCAAGACCGGGTCCGCCCAGCGAGGTGGGAATGCCCAAGCCCAACATTTCGCCGATCACGATGTCGGCACCGAACACACCGGGAGGATCGACGATCATGCTGGCCAGCGGATCGTTGACCACCACCAACACGGCACCCGCGGCCTTGCACAGATCGGAAAGGCCTTCCAGATCTTCCAGCAAGCCGAAGGTGTTGGGTGTTTGCACCACCAAAGCGGCGATCTTGCCAGGGTTGGCGGCAAGCACGGCTTCCACCGACTTGCGATCCATGCCGCCTTTGTCGGCGGTCCAGGCCACGTCGTGGAAGGTCCATCCGTTGGAGGACGCGTAGGTTTGCGCGACTTCGCGGTAGCGCGGATTCATGCTGGAGGCGATGGCGAATTGCTTGCGATTCTTGGTGCAAGCCACGGCCATGATCATCGCTTCGACAAGAGCTGTCGCGCCGTCGTAGAGCGAGGCGTTGGAGATCTCGCAACCGGCGATTTCGGCAACCATGGTCTGGTATTCGAAGATCTGCTGCAGGCTGCCCTGAGAGGCTTCGGCCTGATAGGGCGTGTAGGCCGTGGTGAACTCGCTGCGCGACACGATGCTGTCGACCGCCGCCGGAATGAAGTGCTTGGTCCAGCCCATTCCCAGGAAGCTGACAAGTTCCGTCAAACCTTTGTTCTTCTGCGACAGACGGCGCACGTCTCGCGACAGGGCCATCTCCGACTGCGCGGCCGGAACATCCAATGGACGCGACAAGCGCAAGTGGGCGGGGATGGCCTCGATGAGATCTTCGAAGCGCTCCACCCCGGCGGCCTGGAGCATTTCCTTTTCTTCCGCAGGGTTGCGGGGAATGAAACGATGGCTCACAGCAGGGCCTTGTAGCCGGCGGCGTCGACAAGTTCCGTCGAGAGAGGGCCGGAAACCTTGATCTTGGCGATCCAGGAGCCGTAGGCGTCGGCGTTGATGGCGCCGGCTTCGTCGGCCAACGCGGCGTTGATTTCGACCACTTCACCGTTGGCTGGGGCGTAGATGTCGGCCACGGTCTTCACGGCTTCGATCACCGCGAACCCTTTGCCCAGTTCCACTTTCTGTCCGACTTCGGGCAGTTCCACGAACACGATGTCGCCAAGCTCGTGCTGGGCGTGGTCGGTGATGCCCACCGTGATCACATCGCCTTCGATCCGGACCCATTCGTGGGACGGAGCGTACTTCAGGTCTTCGGGAACGATGGATCCGGACATGGTTGCCTCAAAAAGGGTTTGCTGTGATTTTGGGCCAAAGAGAATCATCCAAGATAGATTCTTTGGCCCCGTTTCAGGTTCTGCAGGGTATGGCGCCGTTCGGGCGGCGATATGGAACTTGAACCGATATGGGTCATCAAGACCATCGCGCTGAATTCCGGGCAGCCAATCCGGTTTTGTAGGTTGAAGATTGCATGGAACGCCAGGACGGCAGCTGGAAACGAAGGCTCACCGCTTTCGAAACGGGAAAGATTCTGCCTTGGTGGAAGCAACCGTCGCATGGATTCAACGCGTTTTTGATGCGTGCCGCCACCCGGCTGGGCGACGGATGGGTATGGGCCGGAGTCGCCCCCTACGTGGTGTGGCGGATGGGTTGGCAGACGGGCTTTGCCTTGGCCTGGCGCGGTACGGCAGTTGGTTTGATCTCGGTGGCGATCTACAAACTCCTGAAGAGCCGTTTCAACCGACCACGCCCCTTCGAACGCAACCAGTTCAGCCCTCTGTCCTCGCCCCCCGACAAATTCAGCTTCCCCAGCGGACACGCGATGAACAACATCGCCATCACGCTCTATGCCGGACATTTTCTGCCAGAGCTTCTGCCCGTCCTGCTGCCTTTGGCTGTGTTGATCGGCTTTTCCCGTGTGTACCTTCGGGTCCACTACCCCACCGACGTCTTGATCGGGGCTGGCCTTGGATTGCTGGTGGGTACGGTTTCGCACTACATGCCTTTCTTCTCGAGCCTCTGAAACCAAC
>JBDKGS010000409.1:0-3123 GCA_039798065.1 Fibrobacterota bacterium
CCCGCCGCGGCGATGCGCGCACGCGCCCCGATGGAGACGTTGTCGAACGCCCTGGGATCCTTGGCGCCTTCCACGTCGTCGGGATTCTCGCCCGCCATCGCCACATACCCGCCGAACGGAATCGCGCAGATCTTGTACTCGGTCTCGCCCACCTGGATTCCAACCAACCGCGGCCCGAATCCGATCGCGAAGACATCGACGCGCACGCCTTCGCGACGCGCCATCAGGAAATGCCCCAGCTCGTGGATGAAGACAAGAAACGACAAAGCGGCCAATCCCACCGGGATCTGCCAAAGGAGCCCCGACCAATCGGTGTTCACGAGGCGGCTCCCGTCGCGACAATTTCCGTCACGCGGCGACGCGCCCAGACGTCGGCGGCAAGGAGTTCGTCGAAATCGGGGTGCCGCGAAAAGGCGGCCTCCTCCAGACATTTTTCGACAAGCTTGACGATGGACATGTACGGTACCTTGCGATCGAGGAAGAGGGCCACGGCCTGTTCGTTGGCGGCGTTCAGGACGGCGGTGGCGGCGCCACCGGCGCGCCCCGCGGCGTAGGCCAGGTTCAATGCGGGAAAACGGACCACGTCGGGTTCCTGGAACAGAAGCTGTCCAAGCTTGGCGAGGTCCAGACGGTCGCCCGTGAGCGATACCCGCTCCGGGGCCACCAGCGAATACAGGATGGGCAGCCGCATGTCGGGGGTGCCCAGTTGCGCCATCAGGGCGCCGTCCTGGAATTGGACCATGGAATGCACGTGGCTGCCGGGATGCACCACCACCTTGATGTGGTCGTACCCCACGCGGAACAAGTGGTGCGCCTCGATCACTTCCAGGCCCTTGTTGAAAAGCGTGGAGCTGTCGATGGTGATCTTGGGGCCCATGCTCCAGGTGGGATGCTTGAGCGCCTCTTCCACCGTGATGTGCGCGAAGCGGTCGAGGGGGAGGTCGCGGAATGGCCCGCCGGAAGCTGTCAACACCAGCGATTCCACCTCGCTGGTGGGTCGCCCTGCCAAGCACTGGTGCAGCGCGGAATGCTCGGAGTCGATGGGAATCAGACTCGCTTTGGGATGTTCGTCCAACAGACGGTTGATGATCTCGCCCGCCATCACCAGCGTTTCCTTGTTGGCCAGGCACACCTTGAGCCCGCGACGGATGGCCTCCATGGTGGGCTTGCAGCCAATGGACCCCACAAGTCCGTTCACCAGGGTGGTGGCTTCCAGGTCGCCCACCATCTCCAGCAAACCGTCCATGGCAGACAAAACTTGTCGTCCACCCAACGCTTCGCTCGCCACCTTGGCCGAGGCTGCGTCGTACAGGCAAAGCCGGGCGCGCGGGAACTCGTGCGCCAGTCGACAGAATTCTTCCACGCGCGAATGCGCGGCCAGCGCCACGATGCGGAAACGGTCGGGATGTTCCCGGACCACGGAGAGGGTGCTGGCTCCAATGGAACCCGTCGCCCCCAAAAGCACGATATTCTGGATGGTCATGTAGCTACGGAATGTACCAACGCTCGCACCCCGGCGTAGGGCCGGAGTCCCCCGGTCACGCCTTCAGACGCGCCACGATCTGTCCGTGCAGGTGTCCGTTGCTGGAAAGACCGTTGCCCGCCTCGATGGAATCGGAGCCGTCGACCGCCGAAAATCGTCCGCCCGCCTCTGCCAAAATGACGCCCATGGGCGCCACGTCCCAAATCGAAACGATGGGATCGAGCATGGCTTCGGCACGTCCGCAGGCCACCAGAAAATGTCCGTAGCAATCGCCCCAGCCGCGCGAAACACCCGCTTCGCCGCGCATTTCCATCCACGCCTTGCCCCACGCGCTGCGCGAAACCGTCAGCGCCGAGCCATCGCAGAGCAACGCGTCCGAAAGCTCGGTGACCCCCGAAACCCGGCACGGCGCGCCATTGTGGAACGCCCCGTGGCCCTTTGCGGCCCACACCGATTCGCCCAAGGCGGGCATGTGGATCACTCCCACCACGGGCTTGCCGTTGTCCAGCAACGCCAGCAAGGTGCCAAAAAGCGGCACGCCATGAATAAATGCCTTGGTGCCGTCGATGGGGTCCACCACCCATTTGAAGCGGGCTTCGGGCAGATGCACCCCGTGCTCCTCCCCGATCACGCCGTGTTCGGGGCGTTTTTCAGCCAAAATCCGTCGCACCAGAGCTTCGGCCTCGCGATCGGCCTCGGTCACCGGAGTGTTGTCGCGCTTTTTCACTACCGCGATCTTTTTCTGGTAGCGGCTCAAAATCGGCTCTTCGGCGGCCTTCACAAGGGAGAGGGCCAGGTCGAGTTCTTTCGCGAGATCCAAGGTCGTGTCGGACATGGTTGGAATAGTACGTGCTGGAAGCCCCACCCAAGGCGGAACAAGCCCTCCATAATTTTTCAGCAAACATGGCTGGCGACTTGACCATTCGCTTCCGAATGCTGTATCCTAGTGGCATGAAGTTGCTCGATGTGGATTGTCCAAGATGCGGCTGCGGCTGCGATCTGCGATTGGAAGAAGACGTCCATGTCGTGCTTCTCACCTGTCCCGGCTGCGCCACGCCGTTGGTTTCGTACTACGGCCAGACCTTCCAGGTCGAGCCCTCCGAATTCAAGTACCTGCGCCAAAAGGGCGGCATGAAGGAGGCCGTGGGCCAATTGCGGCAACGCGGCTCGACAAAAATTGCCACCCGCACCATCGAAGCCCACCACGAAGTGGGCGAGTCGGTTCTAGACCACGCCATCGGCGCCGACGAAATCCTCGATCTGAAACGCGAACTCGAGCACTGCGACACCGTCGAGGACTTCCTCCGCAACATGTGATTCCGGGCGCCACCCCATGAATGGGGTCGCCACCCTGCGGGCTCCCTCTATTCATCGGTCGGTGCCTTCCGCGTTTCGGGCGGTTCGTGAACCGCCCCTACGGTGTTTCGGCACCCGCCTGCCCTTCGAGACACCGCCTGCGGCGGTTCCTCAGGGCGAACGGCGGCCCTGCGGTATGGCTGGCGCGTTTGGTAACGGCCCTTCTGTCCGGCTTCGCGACCATGTAGCTTGGTAGCCCAATGCAGCGCTACGCCGAGACCCATTACAAATTCCGTCTGCCGTGGTCGCCGCTGTTTCGCCGTTTGCCGGAAATGATCGTCGAC
>JBDKGS010000410.1:0-3108 GCA_039798065.1 Fibrobacterota bacterium
CTTCCATCTGCAGGTCGTCGGTGACCACCACGCCCCGGTACGACAATTTCCGTCGCAACACGCCTTCCACGGTGGCGCGACTCAGGGATGCCGGCTGCAGGCTGTCTAGCCGTTTGTTGACCACATGCGTGGTCATCACCATGTCGGCGCGGCCTTCGGCGATCATGACGGAAAACGGCACAAGTTCCGAATCGTTCCAGGTCGTCGTCACGTCCACGAAGCCTTCGTGGGTGTCGCCCCTGCCGCTACCCTGCCCCGGAAAATGCTTGAGGGTGGTGAGAACCCCGGCTTCGCGCTGCGCCTTGGCAAACACCCGCGCGGACCTGACAACCGTCGACACCTCGCTGCCGAACGAACGCTGCAACGCCCCCACCGCCTTCGACGCCGTGTCCACATCCACATCCACCACCGGCGCGAAGTTCAGGTTCACGCCCGCCGCCGACAATTCCTGCGCGGTGCGGCGCACCATCGCCTCCAGGCTGTCGACTGGCATTTTCCCTTGCACCTTGGCCGAGGGGAACGGCAAAAATCCCCCCGACGGCTTGAAGCGGGTGACCAATCCGCCTTCCTGGTCGATGGCGACAAAAAGCGGCACCTTGGCGCGCGATTGCAATCCTGCCACCAGACGCCGCACCTGTTCGGGACCCACGATGTTTCGCGGACGTGTCCTGGTCTCGCCGTCGCGTTCGTACAGAAGCACGCCGCCCACGCCGAGCTCCACAACGTCGCGCACCACATGGCTGTTGGAGTCGGCTTCGGTGCCGCGAAACCCCACGAGCAGGAGCTGGCCCAGCTTTTCGCGCAGGGTCGGTGATCGCGGCGACTGTACCGCGAGAGTAGGAGCCGCTGCGAGAACCGTCGCCAGGGCCAACAGAGGGACGAATCCCGATCGAAAGTTCATCATGTCAGTTTCCGTCGTTTTCGTTTCCCATGAACGATACAGAATAGGAACACTCCCCAATCGCGGGGTATCGATCGCTTCACGACATCTAGATTTGCAGCCGACACCGGAACAAGCCCTTTACCCATCACAACAACCGGATCCACCGGCATCGATCCCAATTCCGGAATCGTTGTTTTCGCGAACGGAATCCCCGCCCATGAAATCCGTACGACATTTTCTGGTTGCAGGAATCGCATTTGCGGCCACCCTCGGATGCCGCTCCGACAACGATTCCGCTCCCGAGGCCGCACCAACCCTGATCGAATCCCCCGCGCTCGCAACCGAGCGGCATGCGGTCGACGATTCGCTTGTGCTGTGGTATTGCGGAACGAGCGGGCGCGTCGGATTCGATTCCCTGGGCGCGGGCGACACCGTCGGAGTGTATCTGGATGGATTCCAGAAATTGTCATGGGATGGCGGATACGACTCCATCGAAACTCCCGGCGGCATCTACCCGTTGCGAACCGTAGCCATCGCGTGCGACAAGCTTCCCTACCGAGTTGCGGTGCTCAATCCCACCTCGTCGAGCTTCCGCCCAGTGGAACTCGACACATTGGTCGACGCCAGCGATTGGTTCACCCCGGAGATCGTTTCGGTGGCCCGCAAGGCCCATGCCGACACGATATTCGCTCCCGACCAACCGCCGTATGCCGTCAACGACTACAGCAACCCTCCTCGGGTCTACAAGCGCAAAGGCAGCCCCTCCCCCTCCCTCCTGCTGCAATTCAGTTGCACCTGGGACAACCGTTGCGGCCCCGTCTTCTACGTGGCTGGCGATCGCCTGGTACCCTTCGAAGGCGAGAACACCGATCCTCGGCTCCAGAACTCGCTATTCGAATACGCGGGATCCACCTACCTCCACCTCAACGACGGCCGCGCCGATTGCGGCGACGTTTGGGACGGCATTCATCGGTTGGAAAAGGATACGGCGATCACGCTGGTCATCGATGGTCGCTTTGGAAACTGACCCCTAGCACCCAATCCGCCAGAACCCCGAACCGGTCGATCGCGACACATCAGCACGAAACCGAGGCGAAAGACGCGAATGCGCAGTCGTCGCACGGAATGGAACGGAGTCGACGAAATGGGATGGAACAACAGCATGCGCCTTGCGCTCCTCACGACGGCCATATTGACAAGCACTGTCATGGCCGATGCGAACAACCGCTACGGCGCGCCGCGCACCGACGTGGCGCCCACCATCGACGGAGTCGTGGACGCCGCCTGGAACACGGCCCCGTGGGACTCGATCCCCTACACGTACATCGGGACCGCTCCCACCGCCGCCGATTTTTCGGGGCGCTACAAGGTGATGTGGGATTCGGGGCGCGTGTACATCTTGGCAGAAATTGTCGACGATTCGATTTCCGACACCCATGCCGATCCGTTGGACAACTACTACAACGACGACGCCCTGGAACTGTTCGTGGACGAAAACCACGACGGGGGCAACCACCAGTCCAATTTCAAGGCCTGGGCCTACCATATCGGCACCAAGACCGACGCCTCCGGATCCAACGACGTGGTCGACTACGGCGACGACCAGGCGGCCCATCTGTTCAACGATCATTTCCGCATCAAGCGCGTGCAGACAGGACGTGTCTCGGTGTGGGAGATGAGCATGCTCGTGTACGGCGACAACTACACGCTTTCCGGACCCAACACGCCGTTGGTTTTGCGCAAGGGCAAGAGCATGGGATTCACGGTTGCCTATTGCGACAACGACCGCGGCGCCAATCGCCAGAACTTCTTCGGATCGGTGAACACCCCGGGGCACTTCCAGAACCAGGGCTACATCGACGCGACCTGTTTTGGAACCCTGGAGCTGTTGGGCGACACAACCACCACGGGCATCCGGAACCGCCATTCACCCGCCAACCCCGGCCATTCATCGCTCCGGTCGGGACATGACGGATTCCGTCTCGAAGCCACGCTGCCGGAAATTGTCGAGGTCGTGCGAATGGACGGCTCGCTGCTCGAACGATTCGAAGCCACGCCCGGTACGGCCTACGGCGCGCACTACCCCCAAGGCGTGTATGCCGTGCGTTCGACGAACGGACTCGTCGCCGCCTATCCCAAGTTCGCCAGGTAGGTAGGTCGGGCGGTCCGGATCTTATCCGACGCGGTCAGCGTTCGGTGCGGATCCACAACCGGGAGCCAGGCTC
>JBDKGS010000411.1:0-3061 GCA_039798065.1 Fibrobacterota bacterium
TGAAGGAAGACTGCATGACCCCAACACTCCGCAAACTCCATCGAGTGGCGGCATCGCTTTCGATGCTGCTTTTGCTGGCAACGACCATCGGCGCCGCCGATGCACCGTCGATGTTCGCCAACCGCAAGCGCACACCCACTCTGGCCATCCTGGCCTTCATGAACGCCAACGAACTGGCGTCCAAGGATGGCTTGGGCGTCTCCATCGCCTCCATGTTCGGCACCCATCTCAAGAACGAGACCAGCTTCATGGTTCTTGAGCGCTCGCAGATCGGGAAGTTGGCCACCGAACAGAATTTGTCGGCGTCGGGCCTGACCGAATCGCAGCGCGACCAGTTGGGCAAGCTGTTCCAAGCCGAGGCCATCCTGACCGGCGAGGTGAGCCGCTTTGGAGAACTGATCCAGCTCGATGCGCGTTTGATCTCGGTGGAGACTGGACAAGTTCTGGTCGCCGAGTACGCCCAGATCCAAGGCTACGACAAATTGCGTGCGGCCATCCTGCAGATCTCCAAATCGCTGGAACTCAAGTACCTGCGCCGCTGGATGGGCGATCTGGTGGTGTCGGTGCAGCCGGTTGAAGGCGAGATCTACCTGGACGACCAATACCTGGGCAAGGCGAGCCTCAAGGAACCGCTCAAGGTGGAAAACCTTTTGGAAGGCACGTATTCACTGCGTGTGCTGGCCAGCGGCTACAGCAACTACACCGAAGCCGTGGCCATCAAACCCAAAATTCGTCGCGAAGTGCAGGTGGCCATGAAATCGCTGCCTGGCACCCTCAAACTGATGTCCGAGCCGCAGGGCGCCAAGGTGACCATCAACAACAAGGAATTGGGCAAGACACCGATGCAGATCGACACGGTGGCCGAGGGCCAGTACCGCGTGGTGTATGAGCTGCCTGGCTTCGTGAGCATGGACCGCCAAGTGGAAGTGCGGTCGGGCCAGCAGACGGAAGTGAAAGGAGTGCTCAAGGTCAAGCCAGGCTCGCTGGCGGTCACCTCCGAGCCGTCGGGTGCCGACATCTACCTCAACGACCAACGCATGGGCGTGACGCCGCTGGTGATCGACAACGTGATCCCTGGGACAGTTTCTGTCCGGGTGGAGAAAGTCCAGTTCTCCACGCTCCGGGACGTGGTGACGGTCAAGCCTGGATCGCAGGCCACGTACGCGGCGCCTCTGCAGCGATTGACGGGACGCCTCACGGTGGTTCCGATGGGCGACAGCGTGAAGGTCAAGATTCGTGAAGCGTCGGGCCGCCTGGTGGAGGAGCGGATGGCGCCCTTTCACAAGTTGGATCTGGATATTGGCGACTACGACGTGGAACTGGAACGTTCCTTCCATGTCCCCCAGAAATTGCGCGTGACCATTCGGGACGACCACGAAGCGAGACTGGAGCCCAAGTTGACGGAGAAGGCCGCGACCCTGACAGTGGGGTCCAGCGAGAGCGCCGCAGATGTGTGGGTGGATGGCGAATATCTGGGCAAGGCCGCCGGGGCGAAAGTCGATCTCCCCAAGGGCAAGCATACGATCGTGGCTGCAGGGTTCTTCGGCGATTCTCGCCAGCAGGTGGATCTCAAGCCCGACGAAAAACGTCATGTCGACATGGTGCAGGGCCAAGGCAGCACCGCGCGTTGGGCGATCCCTTTGGGGGTTTTGCTTTCGATGACGCTCGTGCTGGTCATGGGCCGGTAAAGGATCAATGACATGAAAACCATCAATGCAATTCTCGCCATGACAGCCGCAGCCGCTGTTGCGGAAACCACCATCTACGGGGCTACCGGACTCCAGTTCGTGCCCACCGGGAGCATCGCCGAAACCCAGGGGATGGGCCTGTCGGTGGCGGGCTCTCTCGACAGCGACCCCAGCACGCATGTGGCTTTGCGAAGCGCGTGGCTGGACAAGCGACTGGAAGTGGCCTTGTCGAACACCTGGACCTTGGTGGCCAGCGACTCCAACGGGTTTCGTGCCCGCAACACCGGTGTTTTTCCGGTGATTCCATCGCTCAAATACGTCTTGGACCACAACGGCAACGATTGGCAGGACTGGTCGTACGCGGTGGGTCTATCCATGCCGTACGGCGCCTATGGAGCGGTGACCTGGAGGTTGAATCTGCCGGTGTTGTCGCCTTCGCTGACTGCCGGAATGGGAACCCCAGTCAAGACATTCCACGTCTTCGGAGGCGCGCAGCTGGATCTATGCGATCTTGACAGAAAACGTCTGCCTGTTTCCGTCCTCGCCGACGCGGCCTACGGCGGTTCCACCAAGACCATCGGCGAATCGGCCGAAGCGTTCTGGTCGCTGGGCGTATCCACCCGCATCGGACGGAATCTGACATTTCGCACCTTCCATCGCCGCGACCGCGGCTACGCCGCCCCCGCCGAACGGCAGAATCGCGACGGCACCTCGTACTTGCAGCTGGCGTGGAATTTCGACGGGGTCAAGAGCGCTCCGCAGAACCTGGAGAAGAAGCCATGAACAAGCTCGTTTGCGTGGCGACGATCGTCGCGATACCCGCCATGGCTGCCACCAGCCTTCGCGATCCCATCTCCGGATTCGGGGCATTCCAGGTGCTTCCCGATGCTCCGTTCCCTTCCCAGGCGGCCGGTCTGAGTTGGGCTTCGGAAGGGCATGCGCAGATTTTGGCAGGTACGGGGGGCGGGTACGGCATGGCCGTCACGGCTCCGCATCTGCGGGTTTCGTACGCGACCTCCGATTTGGAATTTTTCGATGCCCAGACCAAGAGTCGCACCACGGATTTGCGGCGCAGCGAATTCGATTTGGGGACCGGCATCGCGATGTCGCAAATGGGCATTGGAGGGAAGTCCTTCGATGTGGCGGTGGGGGCCGATCTGGTGCGCGTGAAGTCGCGCGACATCATGTGGGGATTGCCCGGACGCAAGGCTTCGTGGTTCGAGCCGTCGCTTCAGGCGCGCTTCGGGTCCAATCGGATTTCGGCATCGTTCGAGCGCTTGTTGGAATTGGAACGCGACTCGGCCTTTCCGCTCGACGCGGTGACAAAAATTGGTTTCGGCGCGGTGCGGGCCGACGGGCTCCAGTGGGGTGTG
>JBDKGS010000412.1:0-3058 GCA_039798065.1 Fibrobacterota bacterium
CCCGACGGAGCCGGCAAGTCGACGCTTTTGCGAGCCTTGTGCCATCTGCACGTGCTCGAAAAGGGCGAGGTCCTGCTCTTCGGGCAACCGGTCGATAAACACACCGACCTGATCCGCTCGCACCTTGGCTATCTGGCCCAACGGTTTTCGCTGTATGGCGACCTCACCGTTGAAGAGAACATCTCTTTCTTTGGAGACCTGTACGGTGTACCCGACGCCTTGACGCGCGGGCGATTCCTATTGGGTCGCATGGGCATGGACCAGTTCGGAACCCGCCTGGCTGCGCGCCTTTCCGGAGGCATGAAACAGAAATTGGCGCTTTGCATCGCGCTTTTGCACAAGCCCCGGATTTTGGTCCTGGACGAACCCACCAACGGAGTGGATCCCGTCAGCCGCCGCGAATTCTGGACCGTGCTGGGCGAACTGGTCTCGGAAGGCATGACGGTTCTTGTCAGCACCCCGTACATGGACGAAGCCTCGCTGTGCCACAGGGTGGGCCTTCTCCACGAAGGGCGGCTTCTGTGCGAAGGCACCGTGGCCGAACTCGCCAACCGCACCGGCGGACAAATTCTGGAATTCATCCCCACCGATCCGCGACGAGCCCTGGTGCTGCTGGCCGGACTCCCGGAGGCCCAAACCATGCAGATGCGCGGTGAGCGCATCGAGATCCTGTGCTTGGATCCCGACGAACTGCGGACGCGAATCGCTGCGCTTCTACACGCGGGAAACCAGGTCGTGCTGCAATGGCGCGTGCGCAAACCCGACCTCGAAAATTCCTTTCTCGAACTCCTCCGCCGCGAGGTTCTCCATGAAGCCTGATTTCAAACTTGTGTGCCTTGTCCCGGTGCTGGTTTTTTCGCAATCGAAAAACCTCACCTTGGCCGACTGCCTGCGCACCGCAATGGAACGCGATCCACAAATCCGGGCCGATTCGCTGTCGCGTGAAGCTGCCCTGTTGCAAGAACAGGGGCACAAAACCGTGTGGATGCCCAGCGTGAACGCGAGCCTGTCCTACAACCGCCTGTCAGAAGTCGACCCGTTCACCATCAAGGTTGGGCCCACTCCCACGACCATCTCCCCCAGTATCTCCAACCAATACGCGGCGAGCCTGCGCGTGGACCAATTGATCTGGGACGGAACTCGTTCCCGAGGCTTGATCGCGGCCACCCGGCACGACCAGGCATCCTTTGGGTCGGCCAAGGAAAAAACCCGACGGGATTTGTCCGTGCGCGTGGCGGCCGCCTACTGGAATCTTTCGGCGGCGCAAACGGCGATCCGTGCCGCGAACACGGCGATCGCCCGCGCCGATTCCCAAGCCAATCTCACGGCCATTTCCTTTCGTCAGGGAACGGCGCTGGAGCAAGACACCCTGCAAGCCAGGTTGCGCCAGCGACAAATCGAGATCCAGCTGGAACAAGCGCTCGCAGCTCGCGATTTCGCTCTGCAGACCTTGTGCATTGCCATTGGAGTTCCGGTCGCATACGATCTGCAAAGCGTCGATCCGCTGAAGCCTTTGGAAGCGGCCCCCGTCTCCGCAACCGTCGAGCGCCCCGAATTGGCGCAGGCTCGTGAACAGATTTTGTCTGCCAACGCGATGGCCTCGGCATCCAGATCGAGCTACCACCCCCTGGTGCAGGCATCGGCCCAATACGACTACCTGAATCCCAACCAGCGGATCTTTCCCAACCATGCGGAATTCGACGGCACCTGGCGTGTGGGCGTCGCTGCCACCTGGAACCTCTATCGCGGCGGCGCCGACGATATTTCCATCCGCAAGGCCCAGCTGGCCGTGCAGCAGGCCCGGCAGCGCGAAGCAATGCTGCGCGATGCGCTTGGTCAGGAATTGTCACGCCGTGAAACCGAACTGCGCCTGGCCCGCCGCAAGCGCGAGATTGCCGAACGCAACCTGCCGCTGGCCAAGCGCGATCTGGAACTCGCCAACATTCGCTCGCAGGCCGGAACCGCTCTTCGGCTGGAAGCGATCGATCGCGCCAGCGCCCTCGCGCAGCTCGAATCCGACCTCGCGCTGGCCATCGCCAACGAAAACATCGCCGTCATGAACCTCTCCATCGCGCGCGGCGAGGAACCCCGGTGGAAGTGACGGCTCCCCCACCGGCCATCGAGGCCAGCGAACTCGTGAAACGCTTCGGCGATTTCACCGCGGTCGACCACGTGTCGTTTTCTGTCGCGCAGGGCGAGGTGTTCGGTTTTTTGGGTCCCAACGGATCCGGAAAATCCACCACCATCCGCATGCTCACCGGCATCCTGGCTCCCAGCGGCGGCAAGGCGCGCGTGGCGGGATTCGAGGTGGCCACCCAATCGCGCCAGATCAAGTTCCGCATCGGCTACATGAGCCAGAAATTCAGCCTGTACGAAGACATGACCGTGCAGGAGAACCTCGAATTCTTCGCCGCCGTGTACCGGTTGGACAAGCAACGCGCCAAGGACCGCGTGGAGTGGGCCATCGAGGAATCGGACCTTGGCGACCGACGCAAGACCCTCACCCGCGAGCTTCCCGGCGGATTCCGTCAACGCCTTGCGCTTTCCTGCTCGCTCATGCACGAACCATCCATCCTGTTCCTGGACGAACCGACGTCGGGCGTCGACCCGGTCGCCCGAAGGCGCTTCTGGGACACCATCTACAAGCTCGCCCACCATGGCACGACAGTTCTTGTCACCACCCATTTCCTGGAGGAGTCGGAATTCTGCGACAGGGTGGGCATGATCCTCGACGGCAAGCTGGTGGCCATCGGATCGCCGCGCGATCTCAAGCACCAGGTATTTCCGGGCAGCGACCTCGAACCCACCATGGACGATGTCTTCGTGGAACTGGTCCGCCGAGGGAGGTCTTCATGAGCGGCTTCCTGCGGCGCACGCGCGCCATGGCCGTCAAGGAATTCAAGCAGTCGTTCCGCGACAAGCTCACGCTGGCGGCCTACCTGTTCCTTCCCGTCTTTTTGCTTCTGCTGTTCGGGTACGCCTTGTCGTTCGATGTCAAGCACGTGAAGCTCGCCGTGTGGGACGCCGACCGCACCCGCGCCAGCCGCGATCTGGTCGC
>JBDKGS010000413.1:0-3049 GCA_039798065.1 Fibrobacterota bacterium
CCGCCCCCACCCCGGCCGTGGAGCTCTTCGAGCGGCCAGACCACTGGGCCGCGTGGCTGTCGAAACACGGCGAATCGTCTCCGGGAGTGTGGCTGCAGTTGGCGAAGAAAGACAGCGGCGAAATCTCGGTCACCTACGGGGAAGCCCTCGAGGTCGCGCTCTGCTACGGATGGATCGACGGGATCAAGAAAACCCACAGTGACAAATTCTGGCTCCAGAAGTTCACGCGGCGTTCGAGCAAAAGCATCTGGTCCAAGATCAACAAGGACAAGGCGATTGCCCTGATCGAATCCGGGAAAATGAAACCTGTCGGGCTGCTCGAAGTCGAGCGCGCCAAAGCCGACGGCCGCTGGGAGGCGGCCTACGACTCGGCGAGCAAGTCAACCGTACCCGACGATTTCCAATCCGCATTGGACGGAAACGCGCAAGCCAAGAGCTTTTTCGACACGATCGATCGCCAGAACCGCTATGCCATCCTGTTCCGGATCCAAACCGCCAAGACGCCCGAAACCCGCGCAAAAAAGATCGTCCAATTCGTGCAGATGCTTGAACGCAACGAGAAGATCCACCCGTGACAGAATCCGTCTTGTTGCCGAAATCCGAATAGACCCATTTCCCGCCACAGGATGGGTCTTCGGAAGAGCTGGCGATGCCGGATCAGATCAGTTCGGCGAGAATCTCGTCCAGCTGCTCGAACTGCTACGGGAGCGCACCCGTCGATCCGGACGCGATGGCCTCGTTGAGAGTTTCCTTCGAGGGTTAGAAATTGAGATAGCGAATGGTTTCTCCCGCTCCCATGAACTCGATGAACAATTCGACAGAAATTAATCAACCCCGAAGCTACGCCCCTCGACGACTCGACCATGCCCACCGCGAGGTCCGTCCCTCGGCTCCGCTCGGGACAGGCTGTGAGATGGTCGTTGGCCAGCGATTTCGGGTCTACGAAGCAAGCCCTTCGACGAACTCAGGACAGGCCTGGCACCAGATGTGCCCCGCCAAAAATTGGAACGCGCACTGGTCGGGGAATCAGACCCGAAGCGATTCAATGCCAACGCACAAGTTGGGATCACCCCTGACGTGCCCCCACGGTTTGGACAGTTATGAGTGCGAGTCCTGGTTGGCTAAGTTAGCCAGGAATTTCCTGGGTGGGATCATTCCCAGCGCGCTGTGTGGGCGCAGCTCGTTGTAGAAACCTCTCCACTGTTCGATCTTCTCCCTGGCGTCCTCCAGGTCCAGGAAGAAATGGGCGTTCAGGCATTCTTCGCGGAATCGGCCGTTGAAACTTTCGATGTAGGCGTTCTGCGTCGGTTTTCCCGGCTGGATGAACTCGTGCTGGATCCCGACCTTCATCATCCACAGGCTCAAGGCCCGAGAGGTGAATTCAGATCCATTGTCGGTCCGGACGCTTTCCGGCTTGCCGTGGATCAGGATCACCGTTTCTAGGATCCGGACCAGATCATGACCACCGATTCCCCGAGCCACCTCCAGCCAAATCGACTCCTTGCTGAAGTCGTCGACCAAAGTCAGGATCTTCAGCGGCCTGTGATCCTCGGTGCGATCGAACACGAAGTCCATCGACCATCGGATTCCCGCCTTGGAGGGAAGCTCCAAGGCGAGGCGTTGACGGACAACCTTCTTGCGGCGACGACGACGCAAGCGAAGATTCTCCTCCCGGTACAAGCGGTAGAACTTCTTGTGGTTCATGCGGCCGCCTGCGTTTCGATGAAGGCCGTGCAGCATTCGATACCCCAACTTCTGATGGGTGTGCGCCAAGGCGCGGACTTCCTGCCGACAGTTTTCGTCGGACCGAAGAATGGGCGCACGGTAAAAACTCGAACGTGGCAGCTCGGCAAGACGGCAAGACTTGCTGCGGGACAATCCGGTGGAACGCATCACCTGGGCCGCTTCCCGGCGCAGACCAGGGCTCACCATTTTTTTGCGAGCACCGCCTTGATCGCGTCAATTTCCAAATCTCGTTCCGCCAACAGGCGCTTCAATCGGGCGTTCTCGTCTTCCAACTGCTTTGCTTTGGCGAGCTCTGTCTGGCTCATGCCGTCGTAGCGGCCTTTCCAGCGATGAAACGTCGCTTCGCTGATGCCGTGGCTGCGGCAAAGGTCAGAAACCTTCGTCCCGGTCCGGGCCTGCTGGAGGACACGAAGAATCTCTTCTTGGCTGTAACGCTTACCTGTGGGCTTGCTAGACATCGCGGTTCTCCTCGTTGAGTTAAACGGTAGAGAACTCGCACTCCATTTTGTCCGATTTCAGGGGAGCACGTCACCCCGTACCCAACTCTTGGGTTCGTTCGATTTCGTGTCCGCGGCAAAGGTGTACTTGTGCGTTTTGCTCATTTTTGCAAAGAAGGCAATCGACCTAGTAAATCCCAGGAATGCTCTCCAAATGCCATGCACCGGAAACTCAATGAATTCCCCATGACCTCTTTGGCGGCCGATCTCCCATTGGAACGTCGGATTGCAGACGTTGCGTAATTGACTTCGTCTAAAGTTGTCACGCTCACATTGGAATACGCATCCCGTAGATGAGCGGCAGTATTCTGCGTAGCAGCTAAATTGTCCCACGTCGAGAAATAGGACCATTTTGCATCCTCAGCCATGCAGGCATCGATGTCAGGGATCGGGCCATTTTCAGACATAGCCACCATCTTTTTCCCCTGAACCAAAGCAAACAATTGGTCAAACATGGTTTTTTGGGACCCATATTCAAAACCACCTGGGTAAGAATCGTAACCGATAATATCCACCTTGCTATTTCCTGGATACCAGTCCGATTCGGGTGTCGACCAAACCCAAATCAAATTATGCAGTCCATGATGATTTGTGAGTCTTTCGAACAGGATGTCGTAAAGGGCTTTGCAGGTTGTCGCCCCTTTTGCTCCCCACCAAAACCATGCCCCACCCGCCTCGTGCAATGGCCGCCAGAGGACAGGAACTTTTGCCGCTTGCAAGCGCTTGAGCTGAGTTGCAATCGAGTCGATATCCCGGATAATCAGGGCATTTTCGGTTGTACCGGGCTGAATCGCCTTGGTTGCATC
>JBDKGS010000414.1:0-3044 GCA_039798065.1 Fibrobacterota bacterium
TTCTCCATGCGTGCCGCGGGCGACTCCAAGTTTCCGGCCATCGTGGGTTCCACCTTGATGTGGACTAGCGGCCTGGGGTTGTCGCTGGGGCTTTGTTTTGGCCTCGGCTGGGGGGTGATCGGAATCTGGGCCGGCATGGCTTGCGACGAATGGATTCGCGCTGCCGTGAACGCGTGGCGCTGGAAATCGGGGCGTTGGCGCGGCAAGGGCGTTCGGTCGGCTTGAACGCGTAGCCACCCGCTTGACTGTACGACCTCGCATGTGGTAGAGTCCTGGTTGTCACGGCCCGCGCGTCTGTGGGTCAACACCCATCCCAGGAGTCGTCCATGCTCAAGTTCGCCAAACTGCTCGCCGCCTTTGCGCTCACCTTTGCGATGTCCGCTGGGGCAGCCGGCACCAAGGAAGAAGCGAAAGCCATCGTGAAAGCCGGGATCGCGGACTTCACCAAGGAAGGTACCGCCTTGTTCGCGAAGATCACGGCCAAGGATCCCAAGTACGTCAAGGAAGACCTCTACCTGACGGTCTACGACATGAACGGCAAATGTGTCGCCCACGGATCCAATCCCAAGCAGGCGGGCAAGGATCTGATCGAGCTCAAGGATCCCGATGGCAAGGCCTTCGTGAAGGAGCGTGTGGAGATTGCCAAGACCAAGGGCTCGGGCTGGCAGGACTACAAGTTCTCCAATCCCGTCGAGAAGAAAATCGAGCAGAAGACCGCCTATCTCGAGAAGTCGGGGGAATACATCTTCTCCTGCGGCGCCTACTCCAAATAACCAAAGGCTCCTCTCGTGAATTCCTGGTTGGCCAATCTGCCCCTTAGCCGGAAGTTGCTTGTCGCGCCGGCTGCGGTCATTTTTCTGTTCTGCATTTGCGTCCTCTTCATCATCGAGGGATTGGTGAAGGTTCGCGATGCCGAGGCAAAATACCAGGAAGAAGTGGTGATCCACCACGACCTGTCCGATGCCAACGCGGATGCCTACAAAGCGCTTGCGTGGGCATCCGGTGGATTCCCGGCCGCCCGGATCGACAGCTTGTTCAAGAATCTTCTGGGCGTCATCGACAGCAACGCTGCCGTACTGCACAGGCACTCCATAGGCGGATCCGACACGGCGGAAATCCGCGCCTTGGATTCCTTGATCACCAGCTACCGGAACGTGCTGGTCGAACTCCAGGATGCGGCGACCGGCGATATCGCCTTCGCGAGCATGTATTTGGGGTCGGCCCAGGAGCGTTTCGGAGCGTTATCCATCTTGATCGAAAATCGCATGAAGGCGGATCAACTCGAATCGGAGCGACTTCTCACCTTGACCAGCAGAGTCAGCTGGATGGGGTTGTTGGGAGCCGCGTTGCTGGGGCTTTTCGCCGCTTTGCGCATGTCAAGTCGCATCGCCAAACCCATCCAGGATCTGGGCAGGGTCGCGCGCCAGATGGCGGCTGGCGACTTGAGCGTCCAGATCGACGTTTCGGGCAAAGACGAGGTCGGCGAATTGGCGCGGTCGGTTTCTGTCCTCGCCGAAAGTTTGCGGGTCATGGTCCGGGAGCTGGGCGACGGAATCCAGGAGCTGCGGACTTCCAGCGTCGATCTCACGGAAATGGCCGACCAGCTCGGTACGGGTGCCAGCGATGTGGCGGGCCGTTCCGGCGCGGTTTCCACCGAAGCCACCGCCATGAATTCCACCATGGCGGGTGCCCAGCAGGCCGTGCAACGCACTTCCAGCGACATGGGTTCGGTGGCGGCGGCGGCCGAAGAAATGTCGGCGGCGATATCCGAAGTCTCTCGAAGCGCGGAACAAGCGCGGAGCATCGCCACCGAGGCTTCGGAGCGTGGCCGTGATGTCGCTTCGCGGATCGATGCGTTGGGCAAGGCCGCAACCGAAATCGGACAGGTCACACGGTTGATCCAAGATGTGTCCACCCAGACTCGTTTGCTTGCCCTGAACGCAACCATCGAAGCCGCACGCGCCGGTGAAGCGGGCCGGGGGTTCGCGGTGGTGGCTGGCGAAGTGAAAAATTTGGCGCACCAGACCCAAGGGGCCACCGAAGAAATCGGGATGAAGATCAACCAGATCCAGCTGGCGGTACAGTCCACCATCGACGATATGGCCGCCGTGACCAAGGTGGTGGGACAGATCCAGAGCGTTGTCGATTCCATCGCGTCCACCGTGGAGGAGCAATCGATCTCCACACGCGAAATCGCCTCGCGTGCCAATGAAGTTTCGTCGGAAGTGAAACGGGTCGAACGCTCGGTGCAGCAGGGGGCGAATGCCGCCGATCGCATCACCCAGAATGTGTCCGGCATGGACGAGGTGGCATCCGGCCTGAAGACCTCCGGAGGGCGCCTGGAGCAGACCGCACGTGCACTGGGGCAGTTGGTTGCCGGACTGGAACAAGGAATTTCACGCTTCAAGCACTGAATGGGGGTTATCCCCCTTTCCGAATCCCGAAGATGGGCTATATTTCTCCGCCTACAAACCGGGACATAGCGCAGCTGGTAGCGTACTTGAATGGGGTTCAAGAGGTCGTGGGTTCGAATCCCGCTGTCCCGACTGGAGAACAAAGGCCTTCCTTCTGGAAGGCCTTTGTCGTTGGTGCAATTCCGCAGGATTGAGGTCGACACAGAATGCTTCCTCACGGAAGGCCTTTGTCGTTATTGGAAAACGGTCAGCCCTGACTCAGGCGCAGCGCGATGTAATCCACCGCCGAGACCAATCGACCGTACGGCATGCGGGTGGGGCCCAGCACGCCCACCGTGCCTTTGGCGTCGCCGATCCGGTAGTTGTGGGTCACCAGCGACAGCGTGCGCAGGTGTTCCAGCCGGTTTTCGGAGCCGATGGTGATGTAGGCGCCTTCGTGGCCGGTGCGCTCCTGCAGAAGCTGCGCGAGCTGCGAGCGGTCTTCCATGAGCTGGACAAGATTCGCCATGTTCCGGCGCTCGCCCAGTTCCGGCTGCGACAGCACGTTGCCCGCGCCTTGCAGGAAGGCGTCGCCGCCGCGGGTGGGATGGGCGAGGTCCAGCAGGGCGTGCAGAATCTGTCGGACCAGTT
>JBDKGS010000415.1:0-3040 GCA_039798065.1 Fibrobacterota bacterium
ACTGCCAAACCGGCA
This sequence comes from Fibrobacterota bacterium, assembly GCA_039798065.1. Classification (GTDB taxonomy): domain Bacteria; phylum Fibrobacterota; class Fibrobacteria; order UBA5070; family UBA5070; genus UBA5070. The sequence goes on from JBDKGS010000415.1 coordinate 16, forward strand.
CCTCGAACTGCCGTTTCGGCATAGGGGGTCGCCATACCGGCAAGCGGGATTGCCACTCTGGCACGCGGGATCAAGCTCCGGTCAAGCATGTTCGGAACGATACCTTTCCAGGCTCGAGGTCAGCGGGATCATCTGGAAATTGACCTGAAGGACCTGGTCGGCCGGGTCTTCATCGGTTGCCGTCTCGGCGAGGATCTCCTTGCGGGTCCGTTCCAGAATCTCCCTCACTTTCGAGAGGCGTCTGCGACTGACGGAAACCGTCACCGACGAGATGTGGGTATCTGGGCTTTCCGGGTGCGAAAGACGATCCTGCGCGAGAAGGATCATCTGCCGTTTCAGGGATCTGACAATTTCCGTTGGGACGTCGCCTGGAGTGAGTCGCGGGAAGGAATAGTCCCAAGCTCCGTGCTCGTCGCGTTTCAGCAGTTCCAGACGTTCCAAAAGGACCAAGGAGCGTTCGACTTCGGCGACAGTCGCGGACGGCTGGAAGAAACCGGCCATGTCCTTGGCCGTGCCAAGTTTGGAAAACACCGCCACCTCCCTCACGGCCACGTTCAGCCAGTGCGAGAAGTACTCCGCTTGTCCGTTCGATACGCGTTCGATGGCCCGTGAAGCCTGCAGTCGCAAGAGTTCCGAGAGGAGATCCCTTCGTTTTTCCAGATGGGTTTCCTGGCCGTAACGGACCAGAAGCTGGAAGTACCGGGCGGCCTCGCCGGCCAAGCCCAGTGCGGGAAGGCACTTGTCCGCGGATTCCTCCGACAGGTTGCGACGCCCCTGGATGACCTCGGACAGGAACGCGTGGGAGGCGAATCCTGCCTTACGAGCGAAGGTACGGTAGGAAAAGGCCTTCGAGAGGGTTCGCTTGGTTTCGAACCAATCCTTCAGAAAATCGCGATGATCCAGGTAGGTGAAGACCTCCGGGAGGGTTGCGACTGTATCGGAAGTCTGGGTTTTGGATGGTTCCTTGCTCATGCTGCTATCAAGTTAGCGCCGCGAGCTTGCCGGTGCCCTGCCCTGCCGTAGGCTGCAGGCAATTCTCGTACTCGTCCCGGGAACGATCCATTCAGGGATTCGAGGATGGGGGGGCGAGCCGTCCGTGCTCTCCAAGCGATTTTCGAGGAAATCCAACAAGATTGACTTGGACTCTTGTCGGGAACGGGAATTCCGATTCGATTGTCATTCCAGTGGCCAATTGTTCGATTTGAAATGCAGCTTTGAGGAGTGACCGCTCCAGTTTCTTGGATGCGTGTCCAAAGGTTCTTTGTCGTTCTGCAACAATGTCGTCCTGCGACCATATCGAAGTCTTGCCTGCACCATTGGTCTTGTTTCGGAGGTTTTTTGATGTCCGATTTGTTTCCTGTCGTTGTGGTTGGATCTGGCAACATGGGGGCCGCGTTGGCTCGCTGCCTTCGTCGCGCCCATCCCGACAGCGAAATATTGGGGATTGATCCCGAACGCGTCCGGTTGGAACAGCTTTCGACAGAGGGCATCCTTCGGCCCGCGCCTTCTGATTGGGTTCTGGATCGCGGGACCTTGGTTCTTGCCATCAAACCCCAGGTTCTAGATCTTGTGGCCGCTCAGCTGAAGCCGCACCTGGGCAAAGACGTGGTCGTGGTCTCCATTCTAGCTGGCGTTCCAGTGGCTCGCCTCCGTGCGGCAATGGGAACCGACCGGGTGGTCCGAACCATGCCCAACTTGGCCCTGATGGCTGGTGCTGGTGCGACCGCGATCGCCATCGACGGATTGCCTCCCGATATTTTGGACCGTGCCCGACAGATTCTCGCCCCCACGGGCGAAGTCGTGGAAGTCCTGGAAGCGCAGTTGGATGCCGTGACGGGGTTGTCTGGATCGGGTCCCGCTTACGTGCTCAAATTCCTCATGTCGTTGGAAGATGGCGGGGTTTTGGCAGGATTGCCTCGCGGTGTCGCTCGAAAATTGGCGATGGCGACGGTTTCGGGCACCATGCGTTGGGCCACCGAGTCGGGGATGGAGCTGGATGCGCTTCGCGGCCAGGTCACATCTCCAGGCGGGACAACCATTTACGGCCTTCAAGCCCTCGAGGCTGGTGGCTTCACATCGTCGGTCATGCAGGCTGTACAAACAGCCACCCAGCGTTCCAAAGAGCTAGGCAAAGGTTGAGAGCGATTCTTCCCGTTCCGGAATCGAGCAGCGGATACGGGCAGTCTCGGATAAGTTTGGCAATGTCAGGGTGGATTGCGTCGAGGAGATTGGAATGAATTCTCAAATCGGAATAGCTCAGAAACGTCGGTGGGGGACGGTGGTATCCGCCGTCTTTGCTGCGTTGGCTTTTTCGGCACCCGTTCACGCGGTCCAAACCGCCTGCGCCGCGACGTCCGTGGCCACACTTCAGGCATGCATCAACACGGCGGCTCGGCTGAACGACGCGACCCGAACCGATACGGTCGTGGTCAGTGTGAAGGCTGGGATCTACTCCGGCAGACAGATCCGGATCAACAACCTCAAGAATCTTTGGATCATCGGCGACACCCTTGCCGCGGAGTCTGCGCAGCCCCGGATCCAATACCAGGACCGATTGCACGTCTACACCGATCTCGATCCGGTCCTTCGCGCCGACACTTCGGTCGCCGGAACCTACGGTCAGAACAACGGCACCGTCTGGATCTACCAATCCGACAACATCCGTTTGCAAGGCCTGCTCATCGACGGCAACGCAAATACCAGCACCACCAACACGGCTGGGCGTATTTTCGCCTACGGCGCCACCTTGGGCAAGACCGCACCGGTGGAAATCCGCGGCAACGTGGGTGTCAACATTCTGATGTCGCGCAATGTCCAATTGCGTTATTTGTCGGTTACCAACACATGGAACGGCATTTCCATCATCGCACCCAACTTGGGTGGTGCTTTCGCATTCCCGGATCCCAACGATCCCATCGAAGAAATCGTCGCGACTCTCCCCACCAGCCAATCGGGATTGTACGGCAACCATCTCGTCGAGCGCTGCCGCATCCACGACAATACTTTCGGCATGTTGTTCCAGCGC
>JBDKGS010000416.1:0-3016 GCA_039798065.1 Fibrobacterota bacterium
GGGCCGCTTGCGGCCGAGCCGGTTCCAATCGCGGCCAAGGCAGGGATCATGAAGTTGCGCAGGATCGTCATCGGCTCTCCTCGTGTCGTGTTGCACGCCGAACGGTGCATCGGCCGATTTCCGGCAAATGCCACCACAGCGCTGTATCCTACAAAATCCGCCACTGCAACGATCGCGGCACGAGTGGTGCCAGGATCCTGGCGACGGTCCAGCGTCCAAACCATCCGATTCCGCGGGGAGGTGGGCGAACCTGGCTACCGCTCCGGAAAGCCTTTCAACAGCCATTTCCCCAACAAGGAATGGCGCTCTTCCCGGTAATGGGCAAGGACGAGCCCAACCCTTTCGCGATCGCGACGGATGGATTCCCTCAAAGAATCGATCGATGCGGAATCACCCCGCAAGCCACCGCGATTGCGACAAATGCTGTCCACCCTGGAACCAAGGCTTTCCAGACGCGCCTGCACCGCCGTGTCGCCGGCGGCCTTGGACAAGAGTTCCGGATCCAGGCCGGTCCGGGTGGAATCCCGGAGGAAAGCCGCAGCCCGATCCAGGCCGTCGCCCAACTCCAGCCACGACTGCGACAATTCCCGGTCGAGCTCGGATTGCCGCGAACGCAAGTGGTAGGCGGCCGCAACCGCACCGATCATGGCGATCAACAAGGCGACCAACACGAACGGGACGGTCAAAAACCGTCCCACTCAGTTCGCCCCTTTGCCCGTGAGCACCACCCAGATGGTCCGGAAAAGAATCTGGAGATCCAGAGTCAACGACAGGTTTTCGAAGTACCACAAGTCGGCCATGACCTTCTTCTTGACGTCCTCGATCGAATTGTCGTAGCCCAGCGTGACCTGCGCCCAGCCGGTGAGGCCGGGTTTCATCTTGAGGCGGCGCATGTACAAAGGCACCTGGTCGCGCAGCTTCTCGATGAAGAATTCGCGTTCGGGACGCGGCCCCACCAGCGCCATGTCTCCTTTCAAGACACACCACAACTGGGGCACTTCGTCGAGCCGGCTCTTGCGCAGGATCTTGCCCGAACGGGTGATGCGGTTGTCCTTCTTGCCGGCCCACTGCGGGCCAGCCAGCTCGGCGTCGGTGCGCATGGTGCGAAGTTTCCAGACCCTGAACCGGCGCCCGTACTGTCCGATGCGTTCCTGGCTGTAGAACAATGGCCCCGGCGAATCGAGCTTGATCGCCAGCATGGCCAAAAGCAACGCGGGAAAGGCGGCGAACAGGATCGCGAAGGAAAACGAGATGTCCATGGCCCGTTTGAGGCCCGCCTGCCAGCCTGGCAGATGGTGCTGGAACAAAACCAGGAGTTCAGCCCGATGATGGCTCATGGTCCGCAAGTGGCCGGAGAGCACGTCGTACAAATCGGGGATGACATAAACCGTCACATTGCGGTCTTCCAGGTGCGCAAGGATGCGCAGAATCTCGTTGTGCGAACTGGTGGAATGGCAGATCACCACATGCTGCGCACCCGACTCGTCCAGAACCTTGGGGAGATCCGCGTATTTCCCCAGGATCTTCAACCCCGCATGCTCGTGGCCGTGACGTTTTCCGTCTTCGTCCAGGAACCCCACCGGCTTCATTCCCAGAACCGGCTTGGACGAGAGCCTCGCGGCGGCCGCGGCACCCTGTTCGTTGGCGCCCAACAGCAATGTCAATTCCTGTCCTTTGCCGGCGCGCAACAGCGATCGCGTGAACGATTGGACGGCAAGCCGCAGCATGCCGGGGAACACGACCATCAGAACACCGTATCCCGCTACGGTGATCAAGCGGGATCGCGTGAAGGCTTGCGCCCATTCGCCCTTTGGAACCATCTCGACGAGGTCGGAGCCCGCGATCAGGAACAGCAATCCGAGAGAAGCCGCGAAACAGGCCTTGATGAGGACCAGGACCTGTTTGGAGCGACTCTCGAGGAACCAGTCGCGGTACATTCCGTTGAGCAAGAACCAGAGCATCCATGCGATCGTCAGGATCATCGCGGGGAAAAACACGTTTTCCACGCGCGCCTCGAAATCGACTTCTTCGGGGATCCATCCGCTGAAATAGCGAATCCAGAAGACTCCGCAAAACGCCAACATGCCGCCCAGGAAATCGGCTGCGATGAAGGCGGCTCGTTCGGCGGCGCGAAGCGATGTCACTCGGCGAATCCCCGGTCGTAATGCCGAAGGACCACCGCGGGAGCGGAGATTTCCGCCATCTTGCCAATTTCCGTCACCGCGGCTTGGATGGACGCCTCGCTGGCGATATGGGTGTCGAGCACCATGGATGTGGTTCCCGATCGGCCTTCGTGCTGGACCATCGATGCGACCGAGACGCCCTTCGCGCCAAGAATTGTCGCCACGCGTCCCAAAACGCCTGGACGGTCGGCCACTTCGAACCGCAGATAGTACCGGCCTTCGGCCAGATCGAGCGGACGGATTTTGGCTTCTGCGTCGCCGAACCAGGCGAGATCGACCACCGGAGCGCCCAGCTGGATCCGTCGCGCGGCATCCAGGATGTCGGAGACCACGGCGCTTGCGGTGGGCAGGCGTCCAGCACCCTTGCCGTACAACAGGCTGGGGCCGGTGGTCGAACCATCGATGAACACCGCATTGAAGGCCCCGTTCACGCCGGCCAACGGATGGCGCTTGGGAACCAGACAAGGATGCACGCGCGCGTCCACGCCGTCCTCATGGACTTCCACCTGGCCAAGCAGACGGATCACACAGCCCATTTCCTTGGCACCGGCAACGTCGGCTGCCGTGATGCGGGTGATTCCTTCCACGTGCATTTTTTGGAAATCCACGCGCTTGCGGCTGCACAGACTCGCCAGAATCGCCACCTTGTGGGCGGCGTCGATGCCTTCCACGTCGAAGGTGGGGTCGGCTTCCGCATACCCCAGAGCCTGAGCCTCGGCCAGTGCCTGTTGGAATCCCATCCCCTCTTCAGCCATGCGCGTGAGAATGAAGTTGGACGTGCCGTTGATGATGCACGCCAAGCTGCGGGCATCGGAGGCCACGAAAGCATCACG
>JBDKGS010000417.1:0-3003 GCA_039798065.1 Fibrobacterota bacterium
TGGTACAGGACCGCGTCCATCTCGCCGGAATGGTCGGCTTCGCCTTGCGCGCCGGGGCGCGTCCATTCCACCCCGAAGAAGACGTGCCATCCGGATGACAGATTCTGACAAGCTTCGGCGAAGCGGTGTTCCGCCTTGCTGGGGCTGTGGGGATGCGCGTGGAGGACGGCCATGTCAGTCCTTGTCTTTGAGCAGCCAGGTTTCGAGCGAGGCGCGGAGTTCCTGCAGCCGGATGGGCTTGGAGAGGTAGTCGTCCATCCCTTCGCGCAGGAACAGTTCGCGATCGCCTTCCATGGCGTGCGCGGTGAGCGCCACCACGGGGATCTTGCGGCCGTGTTCGCCCGCTTCGCCGGCCCGCATGCGTTGGACGGCTTCGATGCCGTCCATTTCGGGCATCTGGATGTCCATCAGGACCATCTGGTATTCGCCGGGATGGGAAGCGAGGCGTTCGATGGCGAGACGTCCGTTTTCCGCGATGTCGGCCTCGATGCCCAGCTTGGCGAGGAGTCCGAGCACGACCTTCTGGTTGATGCGATTGTCTTCCGCGACCAGGATCCGTCCGGAGAGTTGGGCGTTTTCGCCGCAGAAGGATTCGCTGCGGGCTGGCAGGGAATCGGCCTGCGGAAGACAGATTCTGAACGAGAACACGGATCCGGCGGGGGTGCTTTCCACCGCGAGATTGCCGCCCATCTGGCGGACCAGATTGTTGGCGATGGCCAACCCCAGGCCGGTGCCGCCGTGCCGTCGCGATAGCGAACCGTCGAGTTGCCGGAAGGGCTGGAAGAGCTCGCCGATGCGATCCATGGGGATGCCGGGGCCCGTGTCTTCGACCCGGAACTGCAGCACGGGACCGAGCATGGTGACGCCGATCAGGCTCACTTCCATGCGCACCGAGCCCTTCTCGGTGAACTTGACGGCGTTGCCGCCGAGGTTGACCAGAATCTGTCGGAGCCGGACAGGGTCGCCCTTGAGCGCGTCGGGGAGCTCGCCGACCTTGTTCACCCGCCACTCCAGGCCCTTGTTGATCGCCAGGTACCCCAGCATGCGGCCCACGTCGTCGAGCATCTGCGACACGTCGAACGATTCGTTGGAAAGCCGGAATTCGCCGGCTTCCATGCGCGAAAGATCGAGGATGTCGTTGATGACCGTGAGCAATCCTTGGCCGGATTGGCGCATGGTGCGCAGAAGGTCGTGCTGGTTGCTGTCCAGGTGGGTGTCGGCGAGCATCTCGCCCATGCCGATGATGGCGTTGAGCGGTGTGCGGATCTCGTGGCTGACGTTGGCGAGAAAGCGGGCTTGCAGGCGGTTCGATTCTTCGGCGCGTTCGCGCGCCTCCTCGAGCTCCTTCTCGCGCTTCACGCGTTCGGCGATGAGCTGGTCGAAATCCGACTTCACCACAAGCAGACTGGTGGCCACCTGGTGGAAGGGATGGTCGGGTGGATAGGGATTGGAGCCGGTGGCGTTGGAGTCCCATTGGATCTCGCCGATGAACTCCATGAGCTTCTGGGCGACGGCCCAGTCGTCGCGCATGAAGTGCGATCGGATGCGATGCCAGAATCCGTCAGGGGTGCGGCTGGAAGGGTCGAACTTGAGTCCGGCGGCGATCTTCGCGACGAGATCGTCCACCGCGTTTTCGGTGGCGGCGAACGAAAGGCGAGCGAGATAGGAGAGCTTCAAGGTCAGGATGATGAGGCGCCAGCGGCGGGGAAAGCCCAGCAGGATGTGGTGGCGTGGCGGGAACAATCGATCGAGACGGTTCAGCTCGCGTGTGCTTTGCAACAGCGCGCCGAGCTCGGCGGTGGCAAGGTGGTTGTAGTCGACGACCTTGATGTAGCGCATGTTGGGCGGAGCCTGCTTGACCAGGAACTCCTCGAAGGTCCTGAGCAGATCGGGGATATCGATGGTGGTGAGGTCGCCCTTGAGATCGACCCGCAGGACGTTGCGCGCGTCGAGAGGGTGGAATCGCGCCGAAATCCTCGCCCCTCGCCATTCGATTACGCCCTTCTGGGTCTGTACGGGTTGGGCCTGCATCCTCCGGCCCAGCAGCGTGAAGGCCCTATGGAGCGCGTCCTCGTAGTTGTCGCAGGCAAGGACCGGGATCCGCACAGGAAAGATTCGTTGCGAGAGGCGCACGAAAAGCTTGAGGAACGGATTGAGACCGAAGAAGAGGATGCCGTGCATCTCCTCCTGGTGCGCGAGATGGAAGTTGACGTAGGTCTGGCGGACGGTGTTGTCGGACCCGCCCAACTGGGTGTAGTCCTCCAGCATGACCATTTTCCGTCCGGGCTTGCGGAATTCGCGCAGGATGGATTCGATGACCTTGCAGTAGCTCATCACGTCGTCGACGTAGGTGCGCCCGAAACTCTGGCACTGGATGATCTCGCCGTCGAGCACGCCGATGCGATAGGTGTGATGGGAAGAAGTCAGCGTCCATTCCGGCCGGGTCTCGTAGGCGCGACCAGTGAGTGGGCAGATCATCTCCGCAAAGTGGGTCGCGTCCTGGTTGGAGAAGATCATGGGGGAAAACCCGGGAGGTTCGGGTCGGTCGTGTCGTTCATGGACGGGTTTCGTCCTGTTCGGATTCTGTCAGGCCGGGGTCCGTGCCGGGATCGTAGCCCTCGAAATCGGGATCTTCCTCCCATTTTTCCGGATCTTCCTGGCGGTTCAACCGTTCCCACAAGCGAAAGAAGATGTCGACGGCGGCAGGCAGAAGCGGGAGGGCGATGCAGGCCACGGCCGAAAGCCGGGTCCAAGGGTCGTCGCTCAGGAGCCGCACGCGATTGAACAGGAACAGATCGCAAGCCCAGTGTGAGAGGACCACGGTGAGGGCGTCGAAGCGGATGAACGCGAAGCCCCAGACGATGCCGACGAGGGTAATGGGAATCAGACGGGCCCACCAGGGTTGCGCAGGTGGCAGGAAATTCAATCCCGCGTGGACGCAGCCGTAGATCACGGCGGGAATCACCGCCGCCGCGATCCGTCCCGCATTCAGACGCAACAAAC